>CAUEJN010000019.1 GCA_959018045.1 uncultured Butyricicoccus sp.
AGAGGGGACTCGACGATTCCGGCGAAGTTTTCTACCGTAAAACCGACTGCACTGTCCGAAAAGGCGTACAGGACGATCAGCAGGATGGGGCACACGATGAAAACAACCATCCACACCCCATAGGGATATGCCATGTTCTTCTTCAACGTTTTTCCTCCATCTGTCCGCCTTCCTGTTCGGACTTGTGCATGATGTGGATATCAAACGGATCGACCGACAGACCGACAGACTTTCCGACCGTCTCGCACTGGGTCGAGTGCACGGTAAAGGTGAAGTGCTCGGTGCGCACCATCATTTCGTAGTGCACACCCTTGAACACGATGGACTCCACAATACCGGTCAGCTGTGCCTGTTCGGTCGGGGTGATCTTGAGATCCTCCGGACGAATGACCACGTCAACCGGGCTCATCTCGCCAAAGCCCTCGTCGACACAGATAAAGTCATGCTTGCAGAACCGCACCAGGCGGTCGCGGAGCATGATACCCGGCAGGATGTTGGACTCACCGATGAAGTCCGCGACAAAGGCGTTGACCGGCTCGTTGTAGATGTCGGTCGGGGTGCCAATCTGCTGGATGTGGCCGCGGTTCATGACCACGATGGTGTCCGACATGGTGAGCGCTTCTTCCTGGTCGTGCGTAACATAGATAAAGGTAATACCGGTCGACTGCTGGATGCGCTTGAGCTCGAACTGCATTTCCTTGCGCAGCTTGAGGTCGAGTGCGCCGAGCGGCTCGTCGAGCAGCAGGACGCGCGGCTCCATGACCAGTGCGCGGGCAATCGCGACGCGCTGCTGCTGTCCGCCGGAGAGAGAGGTCACGTCACGGTTCTCAAAGCCCTTGAGGCCGACCAGCTCCAGCATGCGCGAGACCTTGCACGCAATCTCGTCTGCCGGCATCTTGCGGATGTGCAGGCCGAACGCGATATTTTCCGCAACGTTCAAGTGCGGAAAGAGCGCATAGCGCTGGAAAACCGTATTGATCTCACGCTTATACGGCGGTACGCCGTTGAGGCGCTTGCCCTCAAAGAGCACATCGCCCGAAGTCGGGGTCTCAAAACCGCCGATGATGCGCAGCGTCGTTGTCTTGCCGCAGCCCGAAGGGCCGAGCAGCGTAATAAATTCCTTATCTCGAATATAGAGATTGATTCCGCGGAGAATGGGTTCGCCGTCAAATTCTTTTTTGATGTTTACGAGGTCGATCAAGTGTTTGCTCAACCACGATGCACCCCCTATCTGAAATTACAATTACTCGCATCTTTTATAGTATAATCATTTGCGTCAAAAGTCAATAAAAACCGCGAAAAAACAAGTTTTTTCGCGGTATCTTTGCTATTTCTTTGATTTTCCGATGCTCTCTCTGTTTTTCTAGTCCGCACACCCGTTTTTCTCTTTTTTTCATGTGTGCACAGGTGCTTTTTTCTGCCTGCTTAATCGGCAAACAGCTGCACCCAGTAGGTGCGTCCGCCGATTGTCGCCTGACCGACGCCCATTCGTCCGAACGAAGCCGACAGGATGTTCGCGCGGTGACCGGACGAGTTCATCCACGCCGACACGACCGCCTGTGCGGTCTGCTGACCGGATGCGATGTTCTCGCCTGCCGTGCGATAGCTCACGCCGGCCTCATTCAGCGCCGTCATACCGCGCGAACCGTTCGGTCGGGTGTGCGAGAAGCTCTGCGCCAGCTCGGCAGCGCGCACGGCGGCAGCGCGGTTCATGTTCGCGTCCAGCGTGAGCGCTCGTAGGCCGTTCTGCGCACGGGCAGCGTTGACCTGACTCAGTACCGCCTGTGCCGCAGACGATGTCCCGGTGCTCATACCGCCGGTGCTGTTGGAACCACTACCAGCGTTGTTCGAGCCGTTACCATTGTGATGCAAACCATTGCCAGCGTTGTTCGAGCCGTTACCATTGTGATTCAAACCATTGCCGGTGTTGTTCGAGCCGTTACCATTGTGATTCAAACCATTGCCAGCGTTATTCGAGCTACTGCCCGGTTTTGCGATGCCGTACTGTGCAAGCAGCTGTTCCCAAGCGGTCTCAAAGTACGAGGGTACAGTGACCGTTTTGGTCACCGTTGCCGCCTGCGCGGTCGGAGCCGCAAACGTGCACAGCAGTGCCGCGGCAGTCAAGCACATTTTCTTTTTCATGGGGTATGTCCTCCGTATGTTGTGGTTTTGCCCTTCGGCTGCTCCATCATACGGGAAATCGCCCTGCTTTTGCAATGGAAAAGTGCGGTGGTACGGGTAAAATAATGCAAAAGACCAGGAAAATCACCAAGGATTTCCCTGATTTCCAGACTTTTGGTTGGATTTTCGAGGAACTTTCTCCGCTTATACCGCGTCGTCGGACATAACCAAATCATGACGCACGTCGGGATCGGCGTTCTCATTGATGGTGATGGCCGCGGTCGTGTGCGGACAGAAGACCACACACAGACCCGAGCGCACCCCGGAATCACTGATACATTTCTTGACAGCGGCAGTAATGTTGTAATAGCCTTGCCGGTCGGTATGCAGGGTAAAGGTCTGTGTTTTCATGGAACGTACCCCCTTTTGTCATTCGCTGCGGTTTTCGTGCAGATAGGTCGCTTCCAGATCCGACAGGTGCAGCTTGACAGCGAGCGGATAGCGCTCGTAGGCGTTTGCGATAGCGAAGGAACCAGCGCGTGCCGAGTCGTCAAAGCCACCCATATGCCAGCGGATAGCTACGGCCTCCTCGTTTTTGAGCTTCATAAAGCGTTCGATCAAAAAAACCGACTTTTCGCCGTGACCATAGGGAAAACGGTCATTGACCACGTAGACCGGCACTTTTTCCCATACGCCCGCGTCATTCTTGCGGTTGCGGTACTCGACATCGTAAAACCCGGCCTTGCACAGGTCGTGCAGCAGTGTGCAGATCGTGCAGCTCTCCAGATTGTCGGTCTCGGGATCGTAATGCTTATCCATCATCACGTGATATACGTTCAGACTATGTTCGAGCAGACCGCCCTCGTAGGCCGCGTGAAAGCGGGTGGATGCGGGGGCGGTGAAAAAATCGGTCGATTCCAGCCATTCCAGCAGCTTATCCGCACCCCGGCGGGTCACGTTCTGCCGGAACAGCTCCAAAAATTCTTCTTTCTTGTCAGACATGCTCGTTCTCCTTCCAGCGTGCGGCCAGCGCGCACAGGGTGTCGGGTTGGTTTGGGACGGTCTGATCGACGACCGCCGCAAGCAGGCGGCGCAGCACTCGTCCGATGTCCTGACCGGTAAAGCCCAGCGCACGGACGGTATGTCCGTCGATCGCCAGATCGCGCAGGCTCAGGCACACGCCCGCCGCGCACACGGCATTGACCAGCCGCTCGGTGGTCTGTAATTCGGCCAGATGGATGGAAAAGGTATCCTGTCCGGTGCAGTCGGCTTTCTTGATGGCGAGCAGGCGGCGCACGTCCCTCTCACCCAATCGCGCCAGACGGCGGCGGACAATCTTCTCCTCCTGCCCCAGCGGATAGTCGTGCAGTTCGACCAGCGCGCATACCTGTTCACGCAGAGCGTTCGACGCACGCAGGCGGGTCAGCGCCCGCTCGGCCAAGTCCCGACTGATGTGCGGATGCCCCTTGAAGTGTCCAACGCCGTCTGCGTCGATGGTGTAGGCGTGCGGCTTGCCGCTGTCGTGCAGCAGCATGACCCAGCGCAGAACCGGGTCGGCCGGAATGGCCTCAACCGCGCGGACGGTGTGTTCCCATACATCGTAGCGATGATGCGGATTATGCTGACACAGGCCGAACATGGGGGTAATCTCAGGCAGGACGGCGGCCACAATGTCCGCGCAGCTGCGCAGTGCGCGTCCAACGTACTGTCCGGTCAGGATACCAGTCAGCTCCTCGAGCACGCGCTCATGTGCAATTCCGTCCAGCCGTGCAAGCTGACGGTGCATGGCGTAGCCGGTCTGCCGCTCGATGGCAAACCCGGTCTTGGACACAAAGCGCACGCCGCGCAAAATGCGCAGCGCGTCCTCGGTGAATCGCGCATCCGGGTCACCTACCGCGCGGATGAGACCGTTTTGGAGGTCGTTCTGTCCGCCGAAGGGGTCGCACAGACCGCGCGTGGGATGATAGGCCATCGCGTTGACCGTAAAGTCACGCCGCAAAAGATCGTCCTCGATGCGCGAGACAAAGTCCACCTTATCCGGATGCCGGCCATCGGTGTAACCCTTTTCGGTGCGGTAAGTGGTGATCTCGAGCGCCATGCCGTCAATCTTGGCTGTTACCGTGCCGTGCCGGAGTCCGGTCGGATGCACCTCATACGCGGCAAGCGCCGCGCTTGTCTCGTCGGGCAGGGCTGATGTGGTGAGATCCCAGTCGTGCGGTGTGACACCGCGCAGGCTGTCACGCACCCCGCCGCCGACCGCCCAGGCCGTATGTCCGTGGGCTTCCAGGCAGGCAATGGCCTTGCGCACAGGCGCGGGCAGGTCGATCTTTCCGGAAAAACCGGTCAATTTCCCTTCCCCTTCTGCTTGAGGCGGTACGAAGTGCCGTCGGGATTGAGCACGACCGTGTTGTCGAGCTGAGATTTGAGACTGCGGCGGAAGCCTTCAATGTACGCCTCGCGCAGCTCCTTCTGTTCTTTCTGTTCCTCCGGGGTCAGTCCCTCGGCCTTGGATTTGCGCGCCAGTTCATTGATGCGTTCGATCTGTTCGTTTGTCATGGGAGTATGCCTCCTTTGTTCTGTTTTGTTTTTTTCTATTATATCAGGCTGGTTTGCCCCTGTCTATCTCCTTGACCGTGGATTCGGTGCATGATACAATAAAACAAGATTCACGATTCTACGTTCTGGAGGGATTCACGCATGAAAATTGAAACCCAATGCCTGCATGAGGGCTACAAGCCGGAAAACGGCGGCCCCAGCGCTCTGCCCATCGTGCAGTCCACGACCTATCGCTTTGACTCGACCGCAAAGATCGCCTCTCTCTTCGATATGCCCACCGAGTTTATGTACTCCCGCTTTGCAAACCCGACCTGTGACGCGGTTGAAAAGAAGATCGCAGCACTCGAGGGCGGTGTCGGCGCGATGCTGACCTCGTCCGGTCAGGCAGCTTCCCTGCTGTCTATCCTGAACCTGTGCTCGGCTGGCGACAGCTTCATCGCAGCATCCACCATCTACGGCGGCACCATCAACCTGTTCGGTGTTACGCTCAAGAAGCTGGGCATCGAGTGCATCTGGGCCGATGCTGAGGCAGACGAGACCGAGGTACAGAAGCTGTTTAAGCCCAACACCAAGGCAGTATTCGGTGAGACGCTGGCAAACCCGGCACTGACCGTATTCGACATTGAGAAGTGGTCGAACATCGCACACAAGAACGGTGTCCCGCTCATCATCGACAACACCTTTGCAACCCCCTATCTGTGCCGTCCGATCGAGTTCGGCGCGGATATCGTCATTCACTCGACCACCAAGTACATGGACGGCCATGCTGTACAGGGCGGCGGTGTCATCGTCGACGGCGGTAAGTTCGACTGGGCTGCATCGGGCAAGTTCCCGGACTTCACCGAGCCCGACGAGAGCTACCACGGCGTTGTCTACACCCGCGAGTTCGGCAACATGGCATACATCATCAAGGCGCGCATGCAGCTGATGCGTGACTTTGGCTGCTATCCGGCAGCGCACTCTGCATTCCTGCTCAACCTGGGTCTGGAGACCCTGCCCGTTCGCATGCAGCGCTACTGCCAGAATGCCATCACGGTGGCCAAGCATCTGGAAGCTTCGGACAAGATCGCACACGTACGCTACCCCGGTCTCGAGAGCGACCCGCACCATGCACGTGCACAGAAGTACCTGCCGCTCGGCACCTCGGGCGTTATGTCCATCGATATCAAGGGCGGCCGTGAAACCGCTATGAAATTTATGGACAGCCTGAAGCTGGCTTCCAACGAGGTACACGTTGCCGACATTCGTACCTGCGTGCTGCACCCGGCATCCGAGACCCATCGCCAGCTCACCGACGAGCAACTGGTTGCTGCCGGCATCGAGCCCGGTCTGGTACGCCTGTCTGTCGGTCTGGAAAACGTCGAGGACATCATGGCCGACCTCGACCAGGCACTCGCCCAGCTCTAAGCGATCGCCTAACCGGAGGTGTTTTCTTGCAAATCCGTTCCATCCGCGCGGATGACCGCGACTTCTTCTGCTCGTCCATCCACGCGTTCTATCATTCCCCCGCCGTCTGTCACGAAATCCCCGCGCAAAATGCTGTGCGCACCTTTGAACTGCTGCTACAGGGCTCGCCCTACGCCGACTGTCTGATCGCAGAGGACGATACCGGTCGGCCGGTGGCCTACTGCCTGCTCGCACTGACCTGGTCGAATGAGGCCGGCGGTCTGTGCGTCTGGCTGGACGAGCTGATGGTGGACGAGAGTCAGCGCTCCAAAGGCGTTGGCCGCGCCCTCATCGCTGCCGTGCAGGAAAAGTACAAAGACGCCGCACGTCTGCGTCTGGAAGTGACCGATGAAAACCTGCGTGCCGCTGCGCTGTATCGCGCACTGGGCTTTAAAGATCTGCCGTATCGTCAGATGACGATGGATCGCAAGGTCTAAGCGCACGCCCATGCAAGGAGGGACTGCGATGTTTTTACTCTACTGTCTGCTCACCTTCGCACTGGCCGCATCCGTCGGCGTAATTGTCCGCTGTCTGGTCTCGGTACGCCGCGAGCCTTCCTACTCCAAGCTGTCCGCGATCACTGCGGCCATCCTGCTGTGTCTGATGCTCATGCTCATCGCACAGCAGACCGGCCCCTCGGCCTTCGGCTGGTTCCAGCCCATCTTTGGTCGTCTCTGACGTCCTGCAAAACAACAAAAGCCGCCCGTTTGGGCGGCTTTTTTCCTGCCAAAATGTGTGGTGATCGTTCAAACACCATCGGGCTGTGCGCGGCGCAGGGTGCGGGCAGCCGCACGGAGCACGCACTGGGTCATCTCTCGTGCTGCGACCACCTTGTCAGCGGCGGTCACCACCCAGCCCTCCTTGGACTGCGGCATACGCAGCGTCAGCGGGAACATGTGGGTTGCGATGGCATCGCGCTGGCGGTCGGTCAGAGCAAAATAGCGTGAAGCACGCTTTGCGGCCAGCACACCGTGTACAAAACCGTGCATGTGGGTCAAGCGGCGGATGCCGCGGTAATGGCTCAGAAAGCGCTGAAACCACTCGTCATGCCAGTCATAGCCAAAGAAATCATGCAGCAGCGCCGCACGTGTGACCGAAATGATGTCTTCTTCGCTCCAGTCCATCGCACACGCCATGCGGAACGCCATACGCGCAACCGCAACCGAGTGCTCGTAAACTGAATTTTCTACACCGTGATGCACAAACTGCCGAGTTTCCTCAAATAAGGGGTGCGTCAGAATGTCCGCCGTCACGGCTTCAAATGAAAGACCCATTGGAAGCGCCTCCTCTCCGTTTCTTCTAGTTTCATTGTATGCGATTTTCCCAAAATTCGCAAGCGTTTCGGTCGGAATTTCACAAATTTCTTATTCTACTGCTATTCCGGGTATGCTATAATAGCCGCAAAGCGGCTATTATACTTTTATTTCATGATTATACCATCAGCGGCACATGGCTGCGTGCTTGCTCTTGGACGTTACCTGCCGCTGTGGTATAATGAGAAAAACCATCATCCGACCATTTTCGCCATGTATAAAGGAGTTCGGTTATGAAGAAAAGATTGCTGGCGCTCGCACTGCTCCTTCTGCTGACAGGCTGCGGCTCTGCGCCATCCACCCAGGCGGATGCGTCCGAACCACCCGAGGCATCCGAGCCGGTCGTGCAGCCCAATATCGTCTCCACTTTGGCTGTGTGCGGCGACGCGATGAGCCACATGCCCCAGACAAGAGATGCCTATGACAGTCAGGCCGGTGCTTATGACTACAAACCGATGATCCGTTTCGCCAAACCCTGGATCGAACAGGCCGACTATGCAGTGGTCAATCTGGAAACCACCTTTGCCGGCGGCTCGGATTACTCAGGTTTCCCGGCGTTCAACACACCGGACGCGCTCGGAGATGCGCTCAAAGACGCAGGCTTTGATCTGGTCAGCACGGCAAACAATCACTGTCTGGATCGCGGATACGACGGCATGGTGCGCACGCTGGATGTGCTGGACAACCTTGGACTTGCACATGTCGGCACCTATCGCTCTGCTGAGGAGCGCGCCGCGCAGAACGGTGTCCATGTTGCCGATGTGGGCGGCATCAAGGTCGCGTTCCTGTCGTATACTTACGGCACCAACGGTATTCCGTTGAGTAAGTCTCATCCCGATACGGTCAATATTTTGCACACCGATTACATGAGTGATGCACAGGTGCTGGATACCGCGCGCATTGCCGACGATCTGGCCGCAGCCGAGGCACTGTCCCCCGATCTCATCGCAGTGATCGTGCACTGGGGCGTGGAATATCAGACCACACAGAACGATCATCAGGAAGAGATTGCAGACTTTCTCTTTGACCACGGCGCCGATGTCATTTTGGGCAGTCACCCGCACGTCTTGCAGCCGATGGAGACCCGCACCCTGACCGACCGGGACGGTACAACACACACCGGGTTTGTTTGCTGGTCGCTGGGCAATTTTATTTCCTCTCAGAACGACGAGTACACCGACACGACCGTCGTGCTCAATCTGGAGCTGACCAAGAATCCTAACACCGGCGCGACCGATGTCACCAAGGTCGGATATGTCCCGCTGTACATGCTCGACCGTGAACAGGAAGTCGATGGCGAGCGTTTCACCCTGCTCGATGCGCACCGAGGCATTGAAGAATACGCATCGGGCGACAGCAGCTATATCTCGGCTTCCACCGAGAAAAAACTGCAAAAATGTGTCTCCGACTGTCACAAGATTCTGGGAGCAGAATACGATCAGGCAGCCTGAAACCGATCAAAAAAAGCGCAGCTTGTACAAGCTGCGCTTTTTATGTCCGGACATGCCAGCACCCCGAACGGGAGGGAGGCTCATTCGGGGCGCTGACAAAATCAAGGTATGAGAAGTAAAAAGAACATTGGGAATATGGGAACCATGAGTTACAAATCAAGGGGGATTTGCTTTCCTTATCTTCCATTATAACGCTCCGGGTGTTCTTTCCGCAATAGTCAATTCTTACGACCTCATCCTCATATTTTTGTCTATTTTGCTTGTTTTTCTGTGCATTCTATGTGCACACTTCTCCCTTTTATGCAAAATAGTAGGTCTTACGACTTTCCCGGTCGGTTAGTCTTTTGCGCGGGATGCAAATACACGTCGATCGGGCAGCTGAGCTAAGATAATCGCGGCAAATGCCAGCACACAGCCGGTCAGCTCACGCACCGACAGACGCTCACCGAGCAGCACCCAACCAGCCAGTGCCGCAACCACCGACTCGAGCGACAGGATGAGCGATGCGACGCTCGGCTCGGTGTATTTCTGGCCGATGACCTGTAAGGTATAAGCAACCGCGCTGCTGAGCACGCCTGCGTACAGGATGGGCGCCCAAGCACCAAGCAGTGCGTCAAAGGTCGGCTGCTCAATCAAGAGCATCGGAAGCAGGCACAGCGCTCCGGCCGTGAAAAACTGGATGCACGACATGCGTACACAGTCCACACTTGGCGAAAAATAGTCGATGATGAGGATATGGGTGGAAAATCCAACCGCTGCCGCGAGCACAAGCAGGTCACCCAGGGCAATACCCGACGATTCAGTCATGCACAGCAGGTACATGCCGCACAGTGCCAGCGCGACCGCGCCCCACACCTTCGCGCTCACGCGCTTACCGACCAGAAGACCCAGCAGCGGGACGATCAGGATGTACATCGCGGTCAAAAATCCGGCCTTGCCGACCGAGGTACGCGCGATACCAAACTGCTGCAAAACCTCGGACACCGCCAGCGATACGCCGCAGCACACGCCGCCCAAAATCGGCCATGCCTTGTTCTTGGGCGCAGACTCCTTCGTCTGGCTACGGCTGTCCAGACGATCGAGCAGCGCGATACAGGGCAAAAGCACCACGCCGCCGATCAGGTTGCGCACACTGCTGAACGTAAACGGCCCGACATAGTCCATGCCCACCGACTGCGCCACAAATGCCACGCCCCAGATGATCGCGGTCAGCAAGAGCACTGCATTTGCACGCATACGAATAGATTGTTTCATGTCTCTCTCCCCAAATTGATATTCTCGGCTGCCTTGAAAGCGCTGTCTTATATTATGTCTTATTTCTTCGATTTTGGCAAGAATTCCTGACAGATTCATCCGGCTTTCCATTGACATTTCCCCGCAGAATTGCTATACTGTTCACAACGAATGTAGTTTTTAACACTACATCAAAAAGAGATTGCCCATCCGCCGCGCGCGGATCGATGATATCGGTTATTTTAGGATGTGACATCTATGAACTTCAAAATTGCTGTTGATAGCTCCGGTGACCTGCACTGTGGCATGAATTGCGCCCCCGGTGTATCTCTCTCCATTGTTCCGCTCACGCTGCACGCCGGCGATCTGTCTTATGTGGACGACGCTGCGCTCGACGTACACGCCGCGCTCGATGCCTTGCAGGCATCCGGCGCCGCAGTCTCCACCTCCTGCCCGTCTCCCGAGGCCTGGGCAAGTGTGTTCCGCGAGGCTGACTGCACCTTTGCAATCACCATCTCCTCCGAGCTGAGCGGCTCCTATCGCTCCGCGGTCATCGCCCGCGATCTGGTGATGGATGAATTCCCGGACAAGAAAATCGCAATCATCGACTCCCGCGCCACTTCCGGACAGATGATACTGCTCGCACTCAAGATCAACGAGCTGATTGCGCAAGGTCTGCCCTTCGAGCAGATCATCCATCAGGTCGAGGACTACAACCAGAGTCTGCACATTTACTTCACCCTGTGTTCGTTCGACAATCTGGTCAAGGGCGGCAGAATGCCCAAGCTGATGGGCACGCTGGTCAAGAAGTTGGGCATGCGCATCATTGGCACAGCAGACCAGGGACGGATTAAAGTTGTGCACAAGTGCCGCGGTGAGCGCAGCACGCTGATGACGCTGCTCGATGACATGAAGCACAGCTGCGATTTGAACGAGCGGCATGTTTACATTACCCATTGCCGCAATCCCAAGCTTGCCCTGACGCTGCAAAACCTGATTCTGGCCGAAGCGCCCGGTGTGCAGGTCACCATCCTGCCGACACATGGTATTACGAGTTATTATGCGGAGGAACAGGGTATTATTATTTGTTATTGAAATATGGATTGTACAGGAAAGGCTGTGCTGACAAGAGCGGCACGGTCTTTTTTTTGTAAAGAAAAAACCGTTCCCCGAAAAGGGAACGGTTTTGTTGTGTTTAATCTGGTTGATTCCCGGGCCGGACACCGGGAATCAAGGGGGGGATTCCGCGTCCTGCGGGACGCGGCCAGCCTGCGCGGCTGGATCGCGCCGGGCCACAGGCCCGGACCCGCTTGTCGCCTGCGGGCGGGATGGTGCTTACTGCTTGTCCATCAGGCCGCGCACGATCTTTTCAGCCGTGATGGGCAGGGTGCGCACGCGCACACCGGTTGCGCGAGCGACAGCGTCTGCAATCGCAGGAGACGGGGTGTTAATAACGACCTCACCGATGGACTTTGCACCAAACGGGCCGGTCGGCTCGTAGCTGCTCTCGAACTCGACACGTACGGTGCCGATATCCAGACGGCTGGGGATCTTATACTGCATAAACGAGTTAGACAGGTTGGTACCGTCAGCAGCGTATACGATATCCTCGTACAGTGCCATACCGATACCCTGTACCAGACCGCCCTCGGTCTGAACGCGTGCCAAATTGGGGTTAATCGGCGTACCGCAGTCAACCGCTGCAACGTAATCGATCAGCTCTACATGACCGGTCTCGGGGTCGACCTCGACCTCGGCTGCGCCTGCCATAAACGGCGGGGGCGATACCGGAGATGAATGGCTGACGGTTGCAGAGAGCACGTCGCTGCATCCACACTGACCGCTGTATGCGATCGAAGCCAGATCGGCCGAGCGGGTCTCGTCGTCGAGCGAGAATACGCGCTTGCCGTCAAATGCAACCTCTTCCTCGGTCAGGTTGAGCATCTTCGCACCCTGACGGATGATCTTGCCGCGCAGCTCCTCACAAGCACGCACGCAAGCCATACCGGTGACATAAGTCGTCGCGGATGCGTAAGAACCGGAATCGTACGGTGCGGTGTCGGTATCAGATGCGTAAACCGCGATATCCTCCATGCGGCACTCCAGGCAGTCAGCTGCCATCTGTACCAGGATGGTATCACAGCCGGTACCCATATCGGTACAACCAAGCAGCATATTATAGGTGCCGTCATCGGACAGGCGGATGATGACCGCACCGACGTCTACGTTGGAGATCGCCGAGCCCTGCATCGCCATTGCCATACCAACCGCACGGATGCGGCCGTTCGGCATCACGCGGGGCTTGATCTTTTCATCCCAGCCGATCATCTCGCGCACGCGCTGTACGCAGCGATCCAGCGCGCAGGCGTTGGTCTTTTCGCCGTAGTATGCCGGCATGACCATGCCCTCGCGTACCATGTTCTGCATGCGCAGATCAATGGGGTTACGACCGAGCTCATCAGCCAGCTCATTGACAATGGACTCAACCGCAAAGATACCCTGGGTTGCGCCGTAGCCACGGTATGCACCAGCGGACATGACGTTGGTGTACACAACGTCGTAGCGGAAGCGGAAGGCTTCCTGCGTGCCCGAGTACAGCGGGATGGGCTTATGACCGGACAGTCCGACAGTCGTCGGGCCGTGCTCACCGAATGCGCCGGTATTGGATAGGGTATACAGGTCGATACCGCGGATGGTGCCGTCCTTCATGGCGCCAATGCGCACGGTAACTTCCATCTCGTGACGCGGGCTGGACGCGATCATGGACTCCTCACGGGTATAGATGATCTTCGCCGGGCGACCGGTCTTGATAGTTACAATGGCCGGGTAAACCTCGGTAACAACCGTCTGCTTGGCACCGAAACCGCCGCCGATACGGGGCTTCATCACGCGCACCTTGGACTTCGGAATACCGAGTGCGATGGACAGGATACGACGGACATGGAACGGTACCTGCGTAGAAGAAATGATGTTCAGGCGGCCGTATGCGTCCAGCTGGGTGAAGGTACGGAAGGTCTCCATCGGGGTCTGCTGGTTTGCCTTGGTGTGATAGGTGCGCTCGAGCACAACATCACAGCTTGCCAGCACGGCTTCGATATCGCCGTGGCCTTCCTGACCGGATGCGCACAGGTTGCGCTTGTTATCCGCACCGACCGGGCAGTTTGCAACCCAGTTTTCTTCCGGATGGATCAGAATCGGGTTGTCCTTGGCCTTGTGGAAGTCCAGAACCGGCTCGAGCACCTCGTACTTGACCTTAATCATGCGCAGTGCACGGTCGACCGCCTCGTCGGTCTCACCTGCGACAATCGCGACCGCGTCACCGACAAAGCGCACGCGGCGGTCAAGGATCAGACGGTCATACGGAGAGGGTTCGGGGAAGGTCTGACCAGCCATGGTGAAACGGTTCTGGGGAACGTCTTTATAGGTCAGTACGCAGGCGATGCCCGGTACCTTCTTGGCGATGTCCACGTTGATGTCCTCGATCAGCGCATGCGCGTGGGGTGAGCGCAGAACTTTGACGATCAGCGCGTTCTGGGGAGCGATATCGTCGGTATAGACCGGCTGGCCGGTGGTCAGCGCACCGGCATCCGACTTGCGCACGCCCGTTCCTACATACTTCTGGTTCATGCTTCCTCCTTTTCCGCCAGGTACTTGCGGATGGCACGCAGCTGGCTGACGTAACCGGTGCAGCGGCACAGGTTGCCCGCAAGATAATTCCGGATGTCGTCCTCGGTGGGATTCTTGAGCTCACGGGTCATGCCGATGATGTTCATAATCAGGCCGGGGCTGCAAAAACCGCACTGCTCCGCGCCCTCGTCGGCCAGATAGGTGCCGATCTCGGCAGCCTCGCTCTGAAGGCCTTCCATGGTCTCGACCACCTTACCGTCAATGCGTGCAGTCAGTGTCGAGCAGGACAGCACCGGACGGCCATCGACCAGCACGGTGCACAGGCCGCAGTTTGCAGTCTCACAACCGCGCTTGACCGAGTAGCAGCCGCGGCTTCTGAGGTATTCGGTCAGCGGCTGCGCCGGATTGACCTCATCGGTCACCTTTTGTCCGTTGAGTGTATACGAAATCTTCATGCGTTATTCCTCCTCGATGGCAAGCGCCGCGCGGCGCACCAGAACACGGCACAGATGTGCGCGGTACGCGGCAGAGCCGCGCAGATTGCTGGAAAAGGTCAGGGTGTCTGCGCAGCGGTCGGCAAAGGCCTGTACGGCTTCGCCGTCCTCGCGTACCACCAGAGCTGCACGCTGCGGACGTGCACCAACTGCACATACGGTCTGGTCTGCGGTACGGCAGACCGCAACAGCCAGCACCGGGAAATCGGTGGCAGATGCGCGATGGGTCACATAAGCCGCCTTCTGTCCGCGCTTGGGCAGGCGGATTTCGACCAGAATATCGCGGTCGTAAGGCATGTTCACAAAGTCTGCAAGGGCAACCACACCTGCCTTATGCAGTACAACCTCCGCGCCGAGCGAGAGGAACAGGGTAAGCGGATCGGAGAAACCAAAGCGTCCCCAGATGCTGCCGCCGATGGTGGCGCAGTTACGGAACTGCACGCCAACGATGTGACGGACACATTCGGCAATACAATCGCCAAAGTAAGCGGCGAGACCGGGGTGGGTTTCAATCTGGCGCAGCGTGACCATGGCACCCAGCGCAAAGTATTCGTCCTGTTCGGTGATCTGATCGAGACCCAGTTTAGAAAGATCAATCGCGGTGGACATCATACGACGGCCCATCTTGAGCCAGCCGCAGCCGCCGAGCACAGTGCTCTTGGGTTTTTGGTTGAGTTCATATGCCTCGTCCAGGCTGGACGCGACCACATAATTTTGCGTCGTGAACATATCTGCTCCTTTCGGGATTGTCGCAATACAGACGGCTGGGCGGGCTGTCTGATTGCAAAAAAACCGCCGTTCGCGTCCTTTTCTCTGTCAAAACCACGCGCACGGCCTATTCTCATCATATATATTAATATTGTACCATTCTCGCCGCTTGAATGCAATGCACATTTTCGACGGAAAACGCCGTAAAACTCTGTCAATTCCCGTAAATTCTCGCTGTCCCGCCAAAAATACACCGCTCGCCCTCTGTACAATCTCTCCCCTGACCTGTATAATAAAACTGTACGACGAAAATTATACCACACGTAGGAGGACTGTCTTGAAATCTAACCTGCATTCCAAGCTCTACCGCCTGGTCGGCGGGCTTGAAGTGATCGTAGGCATCTGTATCCTGGTTGCAGTTGCAGCCGCAACCTTCGGCCTCATCGCAGACATCCACATCCCGGCCATTGTCTCATCGCCCGAATCGCTCCAGGCCTACCTCACCACCGCCATGACCATCATCATCGGCGTCGAGTTCGTCAAGATGATCTTCAGCTACAACATCAACACAGTCATCGAAGTGCTGATGCTAGCTGTCGCACGCCAGATGGTCGTCACCCACACAAGCCCCACCGAAAATCTCATCACAATCGTTTCGGTTTCCCTGCTTTTTGCAATCCGCAAATTCCTCTACGTCCCCCAGCTCGACCAGAACAAGCACGACACCCACGGCAGTCTGCTGCCCCACTTTATGCGCCGTGCCCTGCACCTCGACGAGCAAAAGGAACCCGAAGCCGATCTTGGAAAGGAAGAATCATCTACGCATGTTACCCAATGACCCCATTATTCTGCTCAGCTATGTAAACACCAAACTGCGCGACGACTACACCGATCTCGACGATCTGTGCAGCTCGCTCGGCATCGATGCCGGTGACCTGTGCGGCCGTCTGGCTCCCCTCGGTTATACCTATAACCACAAGAACAATCGCTTTCAGTAAGAAAGGACGCGCGTACCATGTTACATCCCATTCTGGATGCCGTCCGTGAGGCCGGACAGATCATTCTCAGCGCCCACGACGTACAGGTATCCTCCAAAGAGGGCATCGGCAACTTCGTCACCACTTACGACGTCAAAGTCCAATCCTTCTTACGCGAAAAGCTGCTGTCCATCGTCCCCGACGCCCACTTCGTCGGCGAAGAGGACAAGGTACACGATGATGCCCTGCACGGCCTGGCCTTCATCGTCGATCCCATCGACTGCACGGCAAACTTTGTGCGCGGCATGAAGCACTCGGCTATCTCGGTCGCACTGGCACGCGACGGCGCGCTGATTCTCGGCGCTGTGTACAACCCTTATCGCGATGAAATGTTCTACGCCGAACTGGGCAAGGGCGCATTTTTGAACGGTACCCCCATCCACGTTTCCGACCGCACCCTGTCCGAGGGCGTGTTCTGTATCGGCACCTCGCCGTATCACCGTTCCCTGCGCGAGCGCACTATGACCATCGCCGGTCGGCTCATGGAGCGCATGCAGGATCTGCGACGCTTCGGCTCGGCCGCACTTGACCTGACCGACATCGCCTGCGGACGTGTCGAACTCGGCTTCGAGTGCATCTTACAGCCCTGGGACTTCGCCGGCGGTGCAATCATTCTGACCGAAGCCGGTGGACGGATTACCCAGCTCGACGGCTCTCCCATTACGCTTGGCCGTCCCTGCTCCATCCTCAGCGGCAACCCACTTGCACACCGTGCATTCCTCGCAGAAGACCTTGCAAAATGAATTTCCCACTCCGTCTTCCTGCATGGAGGGCGGATTTTTTTGCCCAAATTTAGAGAATCTCCACTACTTTTATTTGCGACTTTTAGCACTATACACAAAACAAAATACTAAAATACACAAAATCAGAATAATTCGTATAAGTATTTTTTCCTATTTTGTTCATAAATATTTGTGCAAAAATCTCAACCAAGCAAAATTTCATGCGCATATTTAACAAAATTGCGTGTTAAATGTTGCCTATTCTGCTGAATCAGCGTAAAATAGCATAACAAAATAAAAATCGGTCGCCGGCTCTCCCGATCCATCGGGAATCGGCCTACTTCATGAAAGGACTGAACATTCCATGAACCATAATTTTTCTCCCGCCATGCTCGGCGAGGGCTGGAATATGCTCAAGCATGCCGAGCGCGACCAATACTTCCTGGTTGCACCCGAGACGCAGCATCAGGATATGCGCCTTGTTTTGATTGAAATTATGACCCAGCTGCTCTCCGACAAGCACATTGCCATGCTCGCACAGAGCCATACCGCTAACAGTCTGGGCGCTCTGCGTGCACTCTCCCCCGAGACCCGCATCCTTAAGCGCGGCAACGAGACCGCTCTGTTCGCAGAACTGGGCGACATTCCCTCTGCTGAAATGCTGTGCGCACTGCCCCGTACCGGTGCATTTGGCCTGCGTTTCGCCGGTTTCGACGGCTCGGTTCCCGGTGAGCTCATCTTCTCCGGTCTGATCGAGAACGAATGCCCCGCAGATATCGTGCTCGACTGCACCTATCTGGCTGGTCGTCCGGCACTCGGCATCACCCTCGCACCCGAACAGGTGGAAGAGGAAACCCTCGTAGATCTTGTCCGCCACGCTGTCTCAGATCACGGCGCTGCCCTGCGTATCGATTTCGCTTCGTAAGGTCAGCACCCCTGCTGAAGCTTTCGCCAGCCTTTCTCGAAAGGCTGCGGGTTCTCAGGGCAGAGCC
>CAUEJN010000020.1 GCA_959018045.1 uncultured Butyricicoccus sp.
CTTTTTCCATGACCCGTGGCAACTTTTTAAAATACATTCTTTTGCAGCCGATAATCGGCCAAAAAGCTGAAAGATAGTCGCTCTGCGCCTATTATACCTGATTTTTCGCCGCTTGTCATCCTTCGTTCTTAGAATTGACAAGAGAAAGTCTGCCCGTTATAATGAAATCAGATTCATGACTTATATATGCTCATAATCGGTTGAGCGTTTCTACGAACTGCCGGAACAGTTGACTATAAGGCCTCCACCATGCGGGGACTCGTCCTGCTTCCCCGTTGGTTTTTTATTTTCAGGCCGTTTTTCCGCGCATTTCCCTACGCTAGGAGGCATATATATGACGAATTCTTTTGTACTCAAGGGTGATATTCTCTGGAGCCGCACCCCGCAGGACATGACCATCTGTGAAAATCAGTATGTGGTCTGTGAGGATGGTGTATGCGCCGGTGTCTTCCCCACCCTGCCCGAACACTTTGCATCGCTCCCGGTGCACGACTACACCGGAAAGCTCATCATCCCCGGTCTGGTCGACCTGCACGCGCACGCACCGCAGTATGCGTTCCGCTCACTCGGCATGGACCTCGAACTGCTGGACTGGCTGGACACCCAGACCTTCCCGCAGGAAGCACGCTATGCCGACCCGGACTACGCACGCCGTGCATACACGCTGTTTGTCGATGATCTGCGCCGCAGCTCGACCACCCGCGCTGTGCTGTTCGGCACGCTGCACGTAGACGCAACCCTGACCCTCATGGGTCTGCTGGAGGACAGCGGTCTGATCACCCGTGTGGGCAAGGTCAACATGGATCGCAACAGCCCGGACTGTCTGCGCGAGGAGAGTGCCGCGGCGTCGCTCGCCGCGACCCGCCAATGGCTGGACGGCTGCCGGGACTTCACCCGCTCCCGTCCCATCCTGACCCCACGCTTTATCCCAAGCTGCTCGGACGCGCTCATGGAAGGTCTGCGTGACCTCCAGCGCGAGACCGGCCTGCCTGTGCAGTCCCATCTGTCGGAAAACCAGGGCGAAATCGCCTGGGTATCCGAACTGTGCCCGGACTCGACCGGCTACGGCGATGCCTATGACCGCTTCGGTCTGTTCGGCGGCGACGGCTGCCCGACCATTATGGCGCACTGTGTCTGGTCGGATGAAGCAGAACGGGCACGGATGAAGCAAAACGGCGTGTTTGTCGCACACTGTCCCCAGTCCAACGTCAACCTGTCCTCGGGCATCGCGCCCGTGCGCGCCTTCTTAAACGAAGGGCTGTCGGTTGGTCTGGGTTCGGACATCGCGGGCGGTGTCCACCTGTCCATGCTGCGCGCCATCGCAGACACCATTCAGGTATCCAAGCTGCGCTGGCGGCTCCAGGATACTTCCCTCGCCCCCATCACCCTGCCCGAAGCCTTTTATCTGGCCACCCGCGGCGGCGGCGCATTCTTCGGCAAGGTCGGTGCGTTCGAGTCCGGTTTCGAATTCGACGCACTCGTCCTGGACGACGCGATGCTGCCCTGCCCGTTCGACCTGTCCCCGCTTGAGCGCCTGACCCGCGTGGTCTACCTCGCAGACGACCGTGCCGTCACGCACAAGTATGTTTCGGGCCGTAAACTTATGTGAAAGGAACCTTTTTCCCATGATTTTATCCGGCAAGGAAATCGAAAAGCACCTCGGCAAGGAGATCGTCATTGAACCCTACGATCCCAGCCGCTTAAACCCCAACAGCTACAATCTGTCGCTGGCAAACGAGCTTTTGGTCTACGAGCACGACGTTCTCGACATGAAGACCCCCAACCCGACCCGCCATCTGACCATCCCCGAGGAGGGTCTGGTGCTCGAACCCGGCCGTCTGTATCTCGGACGCACCAACGAGTTCACCCGCACCGACGGCTTTGTCCCCATGCTCGAGGGCCGTTCTTCGACCGGCCGTCTGGGTCTGTTCATCCATGTCACTGCCGGTTTCGGCGACGTCGGCTTTGCCGGTTACTGGACGCTGGAAATCTTCTG
Source organism: uncultured Butyricicoccus sp. (assembly GCA_959018045.1). Lineage (GTDB taxonomy): Bacteria > Bacillota > Clostridia > Oscillospirales > Butyricicoccaceae > Butyricicoccus. Next base: position 1,997 of record CAUEJN010000020.1, read on the forward strand.
CGTTCAGCCCATCCGCATTTATCCCAATGTAGAAATCTGTCAGATTTATTATCACGACATTCATGGTGAGTACGAACCCTACAAGAGCGGCAAGTATCAGAATAACATGGGCATTCAGCCCAGCCTGCTCTACAAGGATTTCGAGAAATAACCGCCCGCCGCGCGCAGCACGGCGGTATAAAGGAGGGAATCTCTTATGGCAGTTGGTCAGAGTATCCCACGCGTAGATGCGTTCGCAAAAGTCACCGGAGAGGCAAAATACACCGCCGATCTGGTCCCCGCGAACGCCTACGTCGCGAAGATCGTGCGGGCACCGGTCGCAAGCGGCTGGGTGCGCGGCTTTGATCTCACTGAGGCGCAGGCCGTCCCCGGCGTTGTGCGCATTTTCACCTGTTTCGACGTGCCCGACATTCAGTTCCCGACCGCCGGACACCCCTGGTCGACCGTTCCGTCCCATCAGGACATCTGCGACCGCAAGCTGCTCAACGCGCATATCCGCGTGTGGGGTGATGAGATTGCGGTTGTGGTTGCCCGTGACCGTGTAAGCGCCGAGCGCGCCGCGCGGTTGGTCAAGGCAGATATTGAAGCCTTGCCCGCACTGTCCACGCCCGATGAGGCGATGGCACCCGGTGCGCCCTGTCTGCACGAGGAAAAGCCCGGCAATGTGGTGGTGCACTCCCAGTTTCATCTGGGAGACGGCACCTTTGATGAGGCTGCCGCGACACCCGGCGCGGTCGTCGTGTCCAGGCATTACAGCGTGCCCGCTGTGCAGCACTGCCACATGGAGCCCGTGCACTCGTTCGCGTACATGGAAGGACAGAAAATCACGGTGGTCAGCTCCACCCAGATTCCCCACATCGTGCGCCGCGTGTGCGGTCAGGCGCTGGGCATTCCCTGGTCGCGTGTGCGCGTCATCAAGCCCTACATGGGCGGCGGCTTCGGCAACAAGCAGGACGTTCTGGTCGAACCCCTGTCCGCATGGCTGACCACCCAGCTCGGCGGCCACGCAGTCGATGTCGAGCTCAGCCGCGAGGAAGTGCTGGGCTGCACCCGCACCCGCCACGCCTTTGACTGGGACGTGCAGGCGGTCGCAAGCCCGGACGGCACGCTGCTCGCGCGTACCTACTGTGCAAAGTCCAATCAGGGCGGCTACGCTTCGCACGGTCATGCGATTGCTGCCAATGCGGCGAATGTTTTCAAGCAGTGCTACCGCGACCGCATGTCGCTCGACTCCGAGAGCTACACGGTCTATACCAACCGTCCAACTGCCGGTGCCATGCGCGGCTACGGCATTCCGCAGGGCTGCTTCATCACCGAGGCGCTGACCGATGACCTAGCTTACGCGCTCGGCATGGATCCGCTGGAATTCCGTCTCAAAAACTGCGTGCAGGCCGGATACGTAGACCCGCACAACGGCATCACTATGCACGCTTACGGTCTGGATCAGGTGCTGGAAAAAGGCCGTGCGGCGATTGATTGGGACGCAAAGCGCCGCCTGTACCAGAACCAGACCGGCGACCGCCGCCGCGGCGTGGGCATGGCGCTCTTCACCTACAAATCCAACGTCTATCCCATCTCGCTCGAGACCGCATCCTGCCGCATGATGCTGCACGAAGACGGCCGCGTGACCGTGCAGATGGGTGCAACCGAGATCGGACAGGGTGCGGACACCGTGTTCACCCAGATGGCAGCCGAGTCCATCGGGCTGCCGGTCGATGCCATCGACATCCAGACCGTGCAGGACACTGACGTTTCCCCCTTTGACACCGGCGCTTACGCCTCCCGCCAGACTTACGTCAGCGGTATGGCGTGCAAGATGACCGGGGAACGTCTGCGCGGTAAGATCTTGGACTATGCCGCAGGTATGCTCGAGCGTTCGGCTGAGGGGCTGGCCATCGCAGACGGCCAGATCGTGGATGAAACCGGGCAGACCGTACTGACCGTTGCCGATGTGGGCATGGAAAGCTGTTACAGCCTAACAAACAGCCGCCACTTGACCGCTGAGGAGACCTATCACTGCGAGCAGAACACCTTCGCCACCGGCGCATGCTTCGCCGAGATCGAGGTCGACCTTGCACTCGGTCAGATTCACGTCCTTCGTCTTATCAATGTACATGACAGCGGACGGCTCATCAATCCCAGGCTCGCCGAGGCACAGGTGCACGGCGGCATGAGCATGGGTCTGGGCTACGCACTGAGCGAAGAGATGCTCTTTGACGATGCCTGCAAGCCGCTCAACGCAAACTTGCTCGACTACAAAATTCCGACCGCGATGGATACCCCCAAACTGGAGTCACTCTTTGTCGAGGTGGACGACCCGACCGGCCCGTATGGCAACAAGGCACTCGGCGAGCCGCCTACTATCCCTGTCGCACCGGCCATCCGCAATGCACTGCTTCACGCAACTGGTGTGTCGGTGCATTCGCTGCCGCTCACCCCGCAAAAACTCATCGAGCACTTCCGTGCCGCCGGACTGTTAGGAGGCGAAGACCATGTTTGACATCAAACGGCTGTACCCTGCCAAAGATTTAAACGATGCGCTGCGCGCACTGGCAGACGACCCGGAAAGTATGGTCATCGCGGGTGGTACCGACGTGCTCATCCGCGTGCGCGAAGGCAAGGCTGCCGGAGCTTCGCTCGTGTCCATCCACGAACTGCCCGAGCTGACCGGCGTGCGCATGGAAGCAGACGGGTCAATCGTCATCGGCGCGTGCACGAGCTTTGCCCGCATCACGGCTGACCCCATCATTCAGGAATTTGTGCCCTATCTGGGTGAAGCAGTCGATCAGGTCGGCGGTCCGCAGACCCGCGAGGCGGGCACCATCGGCGGCAATCTGTGCAACGGCGCGACAAGTGCCGACTCTGCCCCCATGCTGCTCGCACTGAACGCAGAATTGACCCTGCAAAGTGCTGCCGGCAAGCGTGTGGTACCGGTGACCGCGTTCCACACCGGCCCCGGACGCACGGTGCGCAATCGAGATGAAATCTTGACCGAAATCCGCATTTTCCCGGCGGATTTTCAGGGATTTGGCGGTCAGTACATCAAATACGGCAAGCGCGCCGCGATGGAGATTGCAACGCTCGGCTGTGCAGCGCTCGTAAAGCCCGCCACCGACCGGCGCACGGTCGCCGATCTTCGACTGGCCTACGGCGTGGCAGCGCCTACGCCCATCCGCTGCACCGAAGCCGAGACACTCGCACACGGCGAAGTGCTCACCGATGCACTGCTCGATGAGATCGCCCGCACCGCTGCCGCACACGCTTCGCCGCGCTCGAGCTGGCGCGCCAGCCGCGAATTCCGCTTGCAGCTCATCACCGAACTCGCCAGACGCGCCATCCGCAGCGCCTGGACATGTGCAGGAGGTGTGTTCTAATCATGCGCAATCTCATTTCTTTGACCGTCAACGGCGTGCCGACCACGGTCGCCGTAGAGGACGGTGAAGCCCTGCTCGATACCCTGCGCGACCGTCTGGGTTTAACCAGCGTCAAGCGCGGGTGCGAAGTCGGCGAGTGCGGCGCATGCACCGTGCTCATCGACGGAAAAGCTGTCGATTCCTGCCTGTATCTCACAGTTTGGGCTGAGGGTAAGTCAATCTTGACCGTGGAGGGTCTGCGCAAGGCCGACGGTACACTGTCCCCGATTCAGCAGGCGTTCATTGATGAATGCGCCGTGCAGTGCGGATTCTGTACCCCGGGTCTGATTCTGTCTGCACTTGAAATTGTGATGAGCGGGAAGAAATATACCCGAGAGGAATTGCGTAAACGCATTTCCGGGCATTTGTGCCGGTGTACGGGGTATGAAAATATTCTGAATGCGGTGGAAAAGGCGATTCAGATGAACCGATCTGTACCGCAGGGAGAATAAAACCCGCCCGCAGGCGAGATGAAGTTTCGATCAAACCTTTTCAAAGGTTTGCAGGTTCTCAGGGCAGCGCCCTGAGTCGGACTCCGCAGAGTCCGAAACTCCCCTTTGATTCCGGTCTTTTGACCGGAATCAACTAAAATAAAAAAATGAAAGCGCGTCCGCAGCCCGTAGGCCACTATCCTCATTCCCGCGCTGTGCGCGGATATGATGAGTGTACGCGCAATACTCTGGAAAGACCGTCCAAAGGGGACGGTCTTTCCTTTTTGTTTGTTTTGGTTGAAACCCGGGTCGGACACCGGGTTTCAAGAGGGATTTCGCCATCTGCGGATGGCGACCAGGTTCCACCTGGACGGGCCAGGCTGCGCGCCTGGACTGCGCCGGGCCTCAGGCCCGGACCCAATTTCGCCCACGGGGCGGGATTCCGTTTCCTTTACTTGCCTTCGATCGCGTCGATTGCGTCGATAACTGCCGAGCGGAAGCCATGGTGTTCGAGTGCGCTCACGCCCTTGATCGTCGTACCACCCGGCGAGCAGACTGCATCCTTCATTGCGCCCGGGTGGGTACCGGTCTCGACGTGCATCTTACCCGTTCCGCACAGTGCCTGACCTGCCAGACGATACGCGAGTGCGCGCGGCAGGCCGTGCTTGACGCCTGCATCGCCCAGTGCTTCCAAGAACATGCTGATGAACGCAGGCGAGCAGCCAGCGACCGTACCCGCAACACTCAGAAGATGGCTCTCGACCGGCTGGATGAGTGCCGACTTCGAAAAAAGCTGCTCAAACGCTGCAAACTCATCCGCAGTCAGGCTATGAGTCTGCTCGCAGACGATGATGCCCTCACCGACCGAGAGCGGGGTATTGGGGATGGTGCACAGCACGTGCAGGTCGTCGCCCATGAGCTCATTGAACTTATCATACGTATATCCCGCTGCGACCGAAATAATGATCTTATCGGTCAGCAGATCGTGCAGAGCAGGTACGACCTTGGGAATCATATAGGGCTTGATGGCCACGACCACCAGATCGACCTGGGCAATCATTTCCTCTGCCGAATGGCAGGGCACCATGCCGCTCGGCTGGGTGTTGCGGCACAGCTTTTCCCAATCCTTCGCGCAGGCGTAAATATTCTGCGGTGCGATAGATTCGGTCAGCAGCAGTCCCTTTGCCATCGCCTGTGCCATATTGCCAAAGCCTAAAAATCCGATCTTCATACGGTTTTACCTTCCTTTCCAGTTGCATCATAGTATACTTCGTCTAAAATCAGGCCGTGCGGCGGCATGGTAATACCAGCGTTTACACGGTCTAAGCTGTCCAGAACGCCGGTCATTTCCTGCGCTTTACGCTTGCCCTGTCCGACCTCGACCAGTGTACCTGCCAAGATGCGCACCATATTCTGTAAAAATCCGGTGCCCTCAAAGGTCAGGCGCACCTCGTCGCCCAGTCGTTCGACCTGTGCGGTGTGCAGTGTGCGCACGGTGGACTTTTTCATCTTTTTATTACCGCAGAACGCCCTAAAATCGTGCGTTCCGATGAGCAGATCAGCGGCGCGCTGCATTTCTGCGGTATCCAGTTTCTGTTCTATTCGGCACAGATATTTGCGCTCGAACACGTTGGGCGTGTCGCTGTTCCAGATGCGGTATACATACCGCTTGCCGGTCGCGTTCAGTCGGGCGTGGAATCGGTCGTCCACCGTCTCGCATGCAGTGACCGCGATGTCCTCGGGCAGATAGCGGTTCAAATACGCACGGATGTCGTCCGGGGTGCGGTCGGTGTTGATCTTGAAGTGCGCGACCTGCGCCCGAGCGTGGACACCCGCGTCGGTGCGTCCCGCGCCGTGAATCTCGACCTTATGTCCGGTCATCTCACTCAGCACGGCCTCGATCTTGCCCTGGATGCTCTGTCCGTTGCCGATGCGCTGCCAGCCCTGATACCGACTGCCGTCATAGCTGACGGTAATCCGGAAATTTCGCATATTGGGGGTTTCTCTCCTTTCCCCTTGTTTGGTCTATTGTTTTATTATAGCATACCGGCTGCCAAAAACGCAGTCCCCGCTCGGATATTTCCCACTTTCTCATTTTACATAACTTTTTAATCTCTATTTCTTTACTTTCTTTACATTCTTACAGATTTTTCTGCCGTTATGTGACTTAGTCTCTTCCCTTTGCAGGTCAGATATGATATAGTCGAAGTAATACTTTCCACGTAAAAGGAGGACTTTTCATGAAGAAATCCCTCATCCTGCTGCTGGCGCTCCTGATGCTCTCTGGCTGCGGCAATTCGGCAGGCACGACACCGAACACAGACTCGTCTGCGCCGAGTTCCAGTCAGACCGATGACGCCCAATCGAACGACAGCGCAGCGTCGGAATCCTCGGACGACAGTGCCGAGACCTTCCAGCTGACCTTTACCGCAAAGGATCTGGACGGCAACGAGGTCGATCAATCGGTATTTGCAAATGCGAAGCTGACCATGATGAATATTTGGGCGACCTTCTGCGGCCCATGCATCAACGAGATGCCCGAACTGGGTGAACTGGCTGCCGAAGGCGGCACAGACTACCAGATCATCGGCGTATGCGCCGACCTCAACGGTACCGAAGACATGCTGAAAGATGCCAAGGAGATCGTCTCCCAGACCAAGGCAAACTATCTGCACCTCCAGCCCTCGGAAGATCTGTACCCGGTTCTGACCGCTTCGTCCTCGGTTCCCGTGACCTTCTTCTTTGACAGCGAAGGCAAGCTGGTCGGCAAGGGCATTCTCGGTGCACAGAAAAAGGATACCTGGTCACAAGTCATCTCCGAGCGTCTGGAAATGGTCAAGACCGCCGATTCCGACAAGGCTGACGCTGCCGATGAGACGACTCCTGCGGAGGACAGCACTAATGACGCGGCGTAAGGCATGGATTGCACCCGCACTGCTGATCGTGGGCATCGGCATGATGATTTACGGCGTGATGGACGGCGAGGCGGAAATCGTGCTGCGCAAGGCGGCGACCATCTGTCTGGAATGTATCGGGGTGGGCTGACATGAAACATCTTCGTTTGATCGTTCAGGCCTGCTTTGCCGCACTGACCAACGGCTATGTGCGCGGTTTTGTGGAGGGCAAGATTTACTCGGGACCGCTCAAGCAGCTGTGCGTTCCCGGACTCAACTGCTATTCCTGTCCGGGTGCGCTCGGTGCCTGTCCCATCGGTGCCTTACAGGCCGTTTTGGGCAGCCGCGGACGACAGTTTTCCTTCTACGCAATCGGTTTTCTGGTTGCGGTCGGTGCGCTGTGCGGCCGCTTTGTATGCGGCTGGCTGTGTCCGTTCGGCCTATTTCAGGAGCTTGTACACAAAATTCCCTTTCCGAAAAAGCTCAAAAAACTGCCCGGGGACAAGTTCCTGCGCGCGCTCAAGTATATCGTTCTGGTACTGTTCGTCGTGATTCTGCCGCTGACCGTGGTGAACATCGTCGGCATTGGCGACCCGTGGTTCTGCAAGTATATCTGTCCGTCCGGTATGCTGTTCGGCGGCATCCCGCTGACCATTCTGGACGAGGGCATCCGCTCGGCAGCTGGCATGCTGTTTGCATGGAAATTCTTCATTCTGGCCGTCGTGATTCTTTTGAGCATTGTGGTCTACCGGCCGTTCTGTCGCTATCTCTGCCCGCTCGGTGCGATTTACGGTCTGTTTAACCCGGTCGCGCTGCTGCGGTACGAGGTCGATTCGGACAAGTGTATCAACTGCGGCAAGTGCAAAAAGAGCTGTCCAATGGACATTGACCTGCATAGGGAACCCGGCAGCAAGCTGTGTGTGCGCTGCGGCAAGTGCAAGAAAAACTGCCCGACCGGTGCAATCTATAATCCCGTTCTGGCCGCGATGCACAAGCACGCGGGACATACGAAAAATCAATCTGTTTGATTGCAAAAAAAGACCGCTCCAAGTCAGGAGCGGTCTTTTGTCATCTCAGCGGAATTTCCACGTTATTTACTTTTACCTTGGCGACCTTCGCCGGGTCGATCAGGATTTTATCCCAATTTTCATTCTTATAGTCATGGTAAATGGTGACCTTCCCTGTATCTTCATTGCAGGAACTACCATTACCGCCCCCAAGTGGATTTTCATAGAGCACATTGCCGTCCGCGTCATATACCGTCAGGGCACAGGCGAGGCAATTTCCATCCTTTGCGCGGTGCTCCTGATGATGACGGAACGCGCTGCCGCCCGAAATGCTCACTTTCACACCGAACGGCGAGACCGTAATCTCGTCCAGCGTCGCCGTACCGCCCAGATATTCGACCGGTTTGTCCACCGCATACGTGGTGTCCGCGGTCGGATAGTCCAGTTTAACGTCCTCAAACTTCCAGACGTGGTCGGTCATCAGGATTTCGTCATAGCGGTCGGTTTCCGCATTCCACACTAAGTGGTTAATGGAATCGATCATAAGATTAACCGTTTGCCCGCACAGACCGATCTCTTTCATTTCCGATGCAATATCCATCTCCCATGCATAATGCAGGGTATTGCCATCAGGCACATCATGTGAAATCTGGTTGATTCCCCATCCACAGCAAGTTTTCGTCCCATCGCTCAAGGTCATATCACAATCTCCAAACTGATATAATCCATTTGGATCTACACCTTCAGGTACAGTCAACTCTACGCCAATATACAAGCTGCTCTCGCTTCCTACGCAGTCGGTCAGCGTGACCGTCCAGCCGTCCGCTGTCTGCGTGCGTCCAAGGTCGGTCTTGTATGCCTCGTAGACCGGCTGCGACTCATAGGTCCACAGATGCTGCAAGGTATCGTGCAGGACGGCCGCGCCCGCTGTCGCAGCCAGCACGACGCAGGCGGCCACGGCAAGCACGACGGCACGACGCTTTCTGCCGCACTTTTTCGCGGTCTGCGATACGCTCTGCTCGTGCAGGCGGTCAATTAGCTGCTGCTTGCTCTGCGCACTCAGCTGCACCTTGTCCAGTTCATCCCGATATTGCCTGTTCATTCGGCTCACCTCCTAATTGTTTGCGCAGCTTGCGTTTTGCTCGAGTCAGATGGGTGGAAACCAGATTGGGCGGCAATCCCAACAGCTTTGCAATCTCCCCGACCGCATAGCCCTCATAATAGTGCAGATAAATCACCTTTCGATATTTGAGCGGCAGACTCTGCACGGCGCGCAGCACGGTCTGGCATACGTCCTGCGCATCGTGCACGTTGCCAAACCAGGTATAGCCGATGCGCATAATCCGGTCGGCATAGGTATGCACCAGAAATTCAATCCTGTCAGCAGACTGCATCTGCTCACCCCCTTTCACCTATCAAACGAAATCGCCCTGCGCATTCCGTCAAGTGTGCACAAAAAAAAGGACGCAGCTTTTTGCGCTGCGTCCCAATCTCATATTTACTGTACGGCTTCCAGCAGAGCGTTCTTGACGCGCCAGAGCTTGGTCGAGTAATCGACGTAATAGGTCTGGGGATTCTCGAAGCGGCGAATCTGCTCCCAGAGCGTCTCGATCTGGTCGTGGCAATACTGGCGAACCTCTTCAACCGGCGGGCACTCATAAACGCACTCACCCTTGTCAAAGAGCTGCACCTGCAAGGGCTTGACCACATAATCGGTGACGATCTTCTTCTTCCAGGTGTGGATGGGATGGAACAGCATGTACGGCTGCTCCTCGTTGATGACCTCATCGCGCAGCGTGAGCACATCGCCCAGCGCCTTGCCGGTCAGCTTATCAAAGAAGCGGTAAGCCTGCTTAAAGTGCGGGGTGGTGATCTTCTCGACATTCTCGGACACCTTGATCTTGGGGATAATCTCGCCCTTTTCGTCCTCAACGGCAACCAGCTTATAAACACCGCCGAAGACCGGCTCGGACTTGGAGGTAATCAAGCGCTCACCGATGCCGAAGGAGTCGATCTGTGCGCCCTGGCTGAGCAGGTCGCGTACCAGATACTCGTCGAGCGAGTTGGAGGCCATGATCTGCATATCCGAGTAGCCCGCTTCGTCCAGCATCTCTCGTGCCTTGATGGACAGGTAAGCGATATCACCCGAGTCCAGACGGATGCCCTTGGGACGAATGCCCATAGGAGCCAGTACCTCGTTTGCCACGCGGATGGCATTGGGCACGCCCGACTTGAGTACATTATAGGTATCGACCAGGAAGACACAGTTGTCCGGGTAGATCTCGGCGTAAGCCTTGAACGCCTCGTACTCGGAATCAAACATCTGCACCCACGAGTGTGCCATGGTGCCGCCTGCCGGAATGCGGAAATCGCGGTCAGCAATGACGCAGGCCGTGCCCTGGCAGCCGCCGATGTAGGCTGCGCGTGCGCCGTAGACCGCGCCGTCGTAGCCCTGTGCACGGCGCGAACCGAACTCAAGCACGGTACGACCCTGCGCTGCACGGGTGATGCGGCTGGCCTTGGTGGCGATGAGCGTCTGGTGGTTGATGGTCAGCAGAATCATGGTCTCGACAAACTGTGCCTGTACCATGGGGCCTGCAACGGTTACAATGGGCTCACCCGGGAAAATCGGGGTGCCTTCGGGAATGGCCCATACGTCGCACTCGAACTTGAAGTCCTTGAGATAGTCGAGAAACGCCTCAGAGAAGCATCCGCGGCCGCGGAGGTACTCAATATCCTCCTCGGTAAAGTGCAGATTCTTGAAATAATCCACCATCTGCTCGACACCGGCCATGACGGCATAGCCGCCGCCGTCCGGTACCCGGCGGAAGAACATATCAAAGTATGCACGCCGATCTCCCATGCCCCTTTCGAAGTATCCGTTGGCCATGGTAAACTCATAAAAATCGGTCAGCATCGTCAAGTTCTTATTACTCATCATAGCGTTTTACCCCTTGTTTATAAAGAGACGTCCACACTCGGGACGTCTGACGGAATCGAATATACTGCTATTTTAGCCCTATCCCGTCAAAATAGCAAGGGATTTGTTGCTTTTTCACGGAAATTTCGTGTCTCATTTTTCTCTGATTCATGCATGACTTGTATATTTATTCATATACCAAAATATTTATAAAATTTTCCTTGCATTCTCAAAGTTACAGGTGTATAATAAGCCCATCGAAAAAAACAAGTGATTCCGGAGGGGATTTCAAATGGAAAAGAAATATAACAAAGTTGTTTTGGCATATTCCGGCGGTCTGGATACCTCGGTTCTGATCCCGTGGCTCAAGGAGCACTACGGTTGCGAGGTCATCGCAGTTTCCGGTAACGTCGGCCAGGGCACCGAGCTGGACGGTCTGGAAGAAAAGGCACTCAAGACCGGCGCTTCCAAGCTGTACATCGAAGACCTGAACAAGGAATTTGTGGACGACTTCATCATCCCGACCATGCAGGCTGGCGCAACCTACGAGCAGTACCTGCTCGGCACCTCCTTTGCAAGACCGATCATTGCAAAGCGCATCGTTGAGATCGCACTCAAGGAAGGCGCAGACGCTATCTGTCATGGCTGCACCGGTAAGGGCAACGATCAGGTACGTTTCGAGCTGGCCATCAAGGCATTTGCTCCGCACATGGACGTTATCGCTCCCTGGAGATTCTGGGAACTCAACAGCCGTGAGAAGGAGATCGAGTACGCGGAAAAGCACAACATCCCGCTCAAGATTAACAAGGAGACCAACTACTCCAAGGACAAGAACCTGTGGCATCTGTCCCACGAAGGCCTCGACCTCGAAGATCCGGCAAACGAAGCTCCCATCAACAAGCCCGGTTTCCTCGAGCTCGGCGTTTCTCCCGAGCAGGCTCCCGACGTTCCGACTTACGTCACCATCCACTTTGAAAAGGGCGTTCCGACCGCAGTAAACGGTGAGGAAATGGATTCGGTTACCCTCATCCAGACCCTCAACAAGCTCGGCGGCGAGAACGGCTGCGGCATCCTGGACATCGTTGAGAACAGACTGGTCGGCATGAAGTCCAGAGGCGTTTATGAGACCCCGGGCGGTGCCGTTCTGTACGCGGCTCACCAGAAGCTCGAGGAGATCACCCTCGACAAGGAGACCCAGCACTACAAGCAGCAGCTGGCTCTCAAGTTTGCCGATCTGGTTTACAACGGCCAGTGGTACACGCCCCTGCGTAAGGCAATGAGCGCGTTCGTCACCTCCACCCAGGAGACCGTTACCGGCGACGTCAAGCTCAAGCTGTACAAGGGCAACATCATCCCCGCATCGGTCACCTCTCCGTACTCGCTGTACTCCGAGGACATCGCAACCTTCGGCGAGGATCATTCCTACAATCAGGCCGATTCCGCAGGCTTCATCAACCTCTTCGGTCTGCCGCTCAAGGTTCGTGCGATGAACGACCTGGCTCTTCAGGAAAAGACCGGCGCTGGCTTCCCCTCTGTGGAATAAATTTGACAAAGAAACGGATGGGGCGAGGCAACTCGCCCCGTTCTTCCGTCCTACCACTTTATCACTCTATCACGAAACGAGGACTTTACAGATATGGCTAAAATGTGGGCCGGCCGGTTCCAGAAGGAAACCGATGCCGTCGTCAACGACTTTAACTCCTCCGTTATGTTCGACTGCCGGATGTATGCCGAGGATATTCAGGGCTCGATCGCGCACGCGACCATGCTCGGCCGTCAGGGCATTATCCCTGAGGATGATGTACAGAAGATCATCGAGGGCCTTCAGGGCATCCTTGCCGATATTGAAGCGGGCAAAATCCATTTTTCGCCCGAACTCTACGAAGATATCCACATGGCAAACGAACAGCTCCTGACCGAGCGCATCGGTGACGCGGGCAAGCGCCTGCACACGGCACGCTCGAGAAACGATCAGGTTGCGCTCGACATGCGTCTGTATGTCCGCCGTGAGATTAAGGAAATCCGCGCACTGGTGCTCGACTTCATGCACGCGCTGTGCGAGGTGGCTTCCAAGCACACCGAGACCGTGATGCCCGGCTACACCCATCTCCAGCGTGCGCAGCCCATCACCTTCGCCCATCACCTCATGGCTTACGCCAATATGCTCAAGCGTGACGTGCGCCGTCTGGACGACTGCCTGTCCGGCATGGACGCACTCCCGCTCGGCTCGGGTGCACTGGCTGGCACGACCTATCCCATCGACCGCGCGTTTGTCGCCGAACAGCTGGGCTTCTCGGCCGTCATGGATAACTCGCTCGACGGCGTGTCCGACCGTGACTACTGCATTGAGCTGTGCGCCGACCTGTCCATCCTGATGATGCACCTGTCCCGTCTGTCCGAGGAGGTCATCGCGTGGTGCTCGTGGGAGTTTAAGTTCATCGAGCTCGACGACGCATACTCCACCGGCTCGTCCATCATGCCCCAGAAGAAAAACCCGGACATCTGTGAGCTCATCCGCGGCAAGACCGGCCGGGTCTACGGTGCGCTGACCACCCTGCTGACCTTCATGAAGGCCATCCCGCTCGCATACAACAAGGATATGCAGGAAGACAAGGAAGCCACCTTTGATGCCATCGACACGGTCAAGAACTGCCTGCGCGTCATCGCGCCCATGTTCCGCACCATGACCGTGCTGACCGAAAACATGAAGAACGCAGCAAAGCGCGGCTTTATCAACGCGACCGACTGCGCCGACTACCTGACCAAGAAGGGCATGCCCTTCCGCGATGCCTACAAGGCAACCGGTACGCTGGTGCACTACTGCATCGAGCATAACAAGACCCTCGACACCCTGTCTCTCGACGAGTACAAGGCAGTGACCCCCATGTTCGAGGACGACGTATACCACGCAATCGACCTGTCTACCTGCGTGCGCGAGCGCCGCTCGCTCGGCGGCCCGGCACCCGATGAGGTCGCACGTCAGCTCAAGGTCATCGAGGACTTTCTCGCGTCTCAGGGAGGCGAAAGCTGATGCGCCCCAAAATTTACATCGACGGCAAGGAAGGCACCACCGGCCTGCAAATCTATGAGCGTCTAGGCGCGCGTGACGACCTCGAGCTGCTGCTGATCGACGAAGATAAGCGCAAAGATACCGAAGAACGCCGCAAGTTCTTGAATGCAGCCGACATCGTGTTCCTGTGCCTGCCCGACGCGGCGGCACGAGAGGCCGTCTCCCTGATCGAAAACGATCACACCCGCGTCATTGACGCATCCACCGCACACCGCACAGCAGACGGCTGGGCGTACGGTTTTCCCGAGCTGTCGGACGGTCACCGCGCAGCCATCCAGACTTCCACCCGTGTGGCAAACCCCGGCTGTCATGCCACCGGCTTTATCGCCTCGGTCTACCCGCTGGTCGCGCACGGCGTGCTGTCCGCGACCGACGCGCTCACCTGCTTCTCGCTCACCGGCTACTCGGGCGGCGGCAAGAAGATGATCGCATCCTACGAGGCTGAGGACAAGACAAACGACCTGTACGCACCCCGCGTATACGGCCTCAACCTCCAGCACAAGCACCTGCCCGAAATGCAGAAGGTGTGTGGTCTGGCAACGCCTCCGGTCTTCTGTCCGGTGGTCGACGACTACTACAAGGGCATGGCCACCACGGTCATGCTGCCCGACCACAATGTACACATTGTATGGCAGGCGCTCAGCGCACACTATGCCGGTCAGAAGCTGGTCAAGGTCGCACCGCTCGGCGAGGGTACGCCTATGATCTCGGCCAACACCTTCGCAGGCCGCGACAGCCTGACCCTGTACGTGCACGGTCATCGCTCGCAGACCATCGTCACCGCACTGTTCGACAACCTCGGCAAGGGCGCGTCGGGTGCGGCCGTTCAAAATATGAATCTCATGCTCGGTCTGGACGAGACCACCGGGCTTACCCTGTAAGGAGGCTTTTCCCTCATGTATGAAATCATCTCGGGCGGCGTAACCGCTGCACAGGGATTTTCTGCGGGCGCGACCCGCTGCGGCATCAAGGCTTCGTCCCAGAAGGACGACACCGCAATTATCTTCTCGGAAATCCCCTGCACCGCTGCCGCTGTCTATACCAAAAACCGCGTCAAGGCTTCGCCCATTCAGGTCACCCGTGACCATCTGGCAAATCAGGTCGCACAGGCGGTCATCGTAAACTCAGGCAACGCCAACGCCTGCGCGCCCGACGGCATGGAAAATGCTCAGCGCGAAGCCGCTGCCTGCGCAAAGCTGCTGAACATCCCGGAAAATGACGTCATCGTCTGCTCGACCGGCGTCATCGGTCAGCGTATCAACATCGAGTGCATCGAGGAAAACCTGCACACCATCACGCTGACCCCGGACGGCTCGGACGCGGCTGCAAACGCCATCATGACCACCGACACCGTCCCCAAGACCATCGCGGTATCGTTTTCCGCCGGCGGCAAGACCTGCCATCTGGGCGGTATCTGCAAGGGCTCGGGTATGATCCACCCCAACATGGGCACCATGCTGTGCTTCCTCACCACCGACTGCGCAGTCGACGGTGATCTGCTGCAAGCCATGCTGCTCCGCGCTGTCCAGAAGTCCTTTAACCGTGTCTCGGTCGACGGCGACACCTCGACCAACGATACCTGCTGCATCCTGGCCAACGGTATGGCCGGAAACGACAAGATCGCAGACGCTTCCAGCGCAGACGGTCAGGCATTCTACGAGGCACTCGAGGCAGTCTGCATCACGCTCGCACGCAAGATCGCGCCGGACGGCGAGTGCCCTTCCCGCGTGATTACCTGCACGGTCTCGGGCGCTCCCGACGAGGACACCGAAGAAGGACTTGCCATCCCTCC
>CAUEJN010000021.1 GCA_959018045.1 uncultured Butyricicoccus sp.
CAGGTTCCACCTGGACGGGCTCAAGGGACTCGTCCCTTGAGAATCCCGTTCTCGCCTGCGGGCGGGATGAGAGCGCCGTGCGCCGTCAATTCTTCTCAAAGATATAATGCTCACACATATCGGCGAACGCGCCCTCGTGCGCCGGACAGCACACGTAATCAGCGTGCGCCTTGGCGGTATCCGCACCATCTGCCGGGCACGCCGACGTACCCGCCGCATCCAGCAGCTGAATATCGTTTTCATTATCCCCGATTGCCAGTGTCCGCGCAGGATCAATCCCGAGCGTCTCACACAGCGCGGTCAATGTCGTGCCTTTACTGATACCCCGTGCGTAGCAGTCGATGTAGTTGTCGTGGCTGCGGTGCCACTGATAGCGCGGGTCGGTATCTGCGGTCAGGATGGGCAGTGCACGGTCGATATCCTCAAACGGCGCATTGAGTACGATCTTATTCATAGGTTTATAGATGATGGTCTTGAGGTCGGGGACTTCAACGAGCGGATAGCACAGCAGACGCGCTTCGTTTTCCAGCAGCGCCGTGCGGCGCGAGACGTACAGTTTACCGTCCATTGGCAGGACGAAGGACAGACCAAGATCTACATAACGGTCGAAAATCTCACACAGGGTCTTTATGGATAACATACCGGTCATCTGGTTTTCACGGGTGGCAATCGTGTATACGCCGGCACCGCCTGAGTGAATAATATGGGTGAAGTCATCCCAGAGATTGAGACGGTCGAGCGCCGGGACAACGGCGTCCAGTTCACGGCCGGTTGCGATGGCGCAGCGGATGCCTTGGGCTTTCAGACGATGCAACGCATCGCGGTCACGGTCACAGATATTTTCCCGATCGTAGAACAGAGTACCGTCCAGATCGGTCACGACAAAATCAAAGCAAGACATGATGGCAGAGTCCTCCGAATATAGCGTATTTACATCTAATCTTATCATACAGGTTACGGAGAGCAAAGTCAACGGGGGAGCAAATGATACAATTCAGAGAATTTTTACAAAGTTGCGTTGCATTTCATCCGGCGTTCTGATACCATCTAGAATAGACGATATGTTTGGATAAAGAGAGGGTTTGAAGTTTGGAAAGTTTATTCACATGGCTGGGCGCGACCGGAAAAGAGACCGCCCTGTTCCTTGTGTCCATGCTGCCGCTCATCGAGCTGCGCGGTGCAGTGCCGATCGGCATTGCCGCCGGTATGCCCTGGACCGAGGTGCTGCCCATCTGTTACCTGGGCAATCTGCTGCCCATTCCGTTTTTGCTGCTCTTTGCCGAGCGTCTGCTCGATTGGATGGCCAGGCAGCCGCTATTCAAAAAACCGGCAACATGGTACACCAATAAGCTCAACAGCAAGAAGGGACAGATTACAAAGTACGCAAAATGGGGTCTGTTCCTGTTTGTCGCCATCCCACTGCCGGGCACCGGTGCCTGGTCGGGCGCAGTCATCGCAGCGCTGCTCAAAATGCCGCCCATCCGTGCGTTTTTCTCCATCGCTGCCGGTGTTGTTGCGGCTGGTCTGATTATGGCGGTTGCATCTTCGGGTGTATTTTCGCTGTTCACCTGACCCGCGACAAAACCTCAAACTACATGAAAAAAGCGCCGGCTCGCAGACGGCGCAATTTTTTTGACCGGTTTACACTTTTCGCAGCACGAGCCGCAGACCATGCCGCCAGATCATGGGCGTAATGCGTCCCATGAGGAACTCGGCGGTTACATCGCCGTCGGTTACGATCTCCAGCATCGGGCGACCGGACAGGTAATCTAGCCGCAGACGACCCAGACCGTGGGACAGATACCACAGACAGCCGCCGTACGGCATCGCCGCGAGCTTTTCCATCAGGAAGCGCTGCGGAACGTAGCAGATGACGTGGAAGGCACTGTCGGGGTCAAAAAGCATGGCGGCGAGCAGATCGAGCGGGAGCTGCTCGCCGGGATGGAGCAGGAACGAGGGGCTGGCGCTGTCGCGCACGACCTGACCGAAGGCCTCGGCACAATCGACGAGCATGGGCGCGTCGGGATGATCGGGGTGGACACAGTGGAAGTGAATCAGTACGGGCAGATGACCCGTCATCATGTGCAGCACGTCCAGAATCATCGGCACAGCATCGCGCTGTGCTTCGGGTGCAAAGAACTGCTCGTAAAGATAGGGGCGCAGCGTGAACATGTGCGCATTTTTGTGTGACTGATCCGCCAGCAGAACCCAGCAGGTACGAAAACGCTCGCGCTGCTTGTCGGTCAAATTTTCATCGATACAGTCGTTATGCATATACGTTCCTCCTGAATAGGACACAATCGGTCTGGTACACTTATTATATGGTTCACGGCGTGGAAAAGCAAGGCAGAGGCGGGCAAAATCGGCAGATTTTTTGTACCGCACGGGTCGGGGAAAATGGAATGCGCCCCTTGACAATTCGATATGGGAGAGTATAATTAAAAATTGTCAGGAGCCTTTTTTCGGCATAAATTGAACGGAAATATTGCATATTATGGGCCTGTAGCTCAGTTGGGAGAGCGTTCGGTTCGCATCCGAGAGGTCAAGGGTTCGAATCCCTCCAGGTCCACCAAAAATCGACAAGTTTCGCAAGGAGCTTGTCGATTTTTTACTTAATACTTGAGAAAAAGAACAACAAACGGAGGAAAAATATGGTGACCGAAGTGGTAGCTGCACTGATTTGGCGGGGCAAGGAGTTTATGATCTGTCAGCGACCGGCGCATAAGGCACGCGGGCTTTTGTGGGAGTTTGTCGGCGGAAAGGTAGAGCCGGGAGAGACCGGGGAACAAGCGCTGGTGCGTGAGTGCCGGGAAGAGCTTGGGGTTACGGTGTCGGTCGGCGAGCCGTTTATGGAGGTCACACACACCTACCCGGACATTACCGTCCATCTGGTTCTCTTTCACGCCTCCATCGTGGAGGGTGAGCCGCAGATGCTCGAGCACAATGACATTCGCTGGATTACGGCAGATGAAATTGGACAGTATGCCTTCTGCCCGGCAGATGAGGAGATTTTAGAACGGCTGAGGAGGGAATATACATGACAGAATTGGAAAAAATGCAGCGTGCTAAGATGTACCTGGATAAGTTGGCGAATGGGATTGACCCGATTTCTGATCGGGAAATGCCAGATGATACGGTGTTAAACCAAGTCCGGTTGTCAAGATGTCTGTTTTATGTGTCCGATATCCTGAGGCAGGTGATTGAGAATGAAGGACAGATTGGGCGTGGCGAGCGGGTACATAAACAACCTTTTTCTGTGACTGAGGAAATGCGGCAAAATATGTATTACTCAGAATCGCCGGTTGCAATTAGTCAGTTGCTGGGGGTTGTCAACAGCTTGATTGATGTACAGATAACGCGCAAGCTTGCAGCTACGACAGTAACCGGATGGTTAGTCGAGCAGGGGCTATTACGTGTGGAGCCTATATCAAATGGGAAGACCCATAAATTGCCCACAGAACGAGGTATGCAGCTGGGGATGACAAGCGAACACCGGTCTGGACAGTATGGCGAGTATGACATCGTGTTGTACAATGAGCAGGCACAGCGGTTTATAGTTGATAATTTAGAGGCAATTGTGAAGTATGGTCAGGATAAAAGAGAGCATCATTGAAGTCTATTGATATAACAAAACCGCCTGAAAAGGCGGTTTTTGTGATATAAACACTGTTACACATGGGTAAAGCTCAGCACAATCAGCATCACAGTGTCGAACAGCAGTACCAGCCAGAGCGCGGGATGGGTCAGAATGGCACGCGGCAGAGCGCACGGTATTTTGTTCATTGTAACATGCGCTGTGAGGGATTGAAAGAATAAAATGAGAATTTTTACCATTTTTAAGATAAAAATGCAGGAAAATGTGACGGAAAACCGATAATATAGGACAATTTTGGAATATAATTTGCAAAAATTTCATAAAGTGGATAGAAACCTGTGCTATACTATTACATATTTATAGGAATCTTTTGAAGATATAACATAAAATTACTTTTTGAGCGCACAAGGAGGCCACGCCATGTCGTCTGAATTTGTCTTCCGAATCAGTCCGATGGATACCGTAGCCCTGATGCCGCAGGTCAGCTGTGCGCTGGAAGCCTACAACGAGCAGGAGTCCAGACGCAAGTACCCGGGTACTTGGCGTTTGGTCGACCGGCTGCGCCGTGTGCCCAAAGCACCCGCAGAGGTGCGCAGAAAACGCCGCAGACGGCGTACGGTGTTGGGACTGATCGACTGGTTGCTGGGTATGTACATATTCGTTCCGATAGTGAGTGCCCCTGATCAATTAGGACATTTGCTTCCATGTAGTATTGTGGCTATTTTCACTGGCATAATTTTTTTGTGGCGGTATCAGCGAATATTGCTCGCTATATTGAGCATGCTCAGTGCATTTTTTCTATGTGTGTTAGGATATGGAGCGGGGGCAAGATACGGGATTTTGCTGCCTGTGGGAATTGGTGAAGCCGTGCTCGGCTTGGCCTGCCTGCTCACGTGCAGGAAGCCGCGTGTAACTGCTTATGATCGCGCTGCAAAGGAGCTGCTTACACGACGAAATTACATGCAAAGATTGGAACGGGCATATTTTACGATTACTGAACAGGACTTAACACTGGAAGTGTATGACCAGCCCGACCAAAAGTACACCGTACCGCTCACACAGCTGGCCTACCTTATCGAGACCGAGGACTTGATGCTGCCCATTTATGCGGAGTCGGTGACCGTTCTGCAAAAGCGCGACCTGATGACCGGCACGCTGCCCGAACTGCGCGAATTTCTGGCAGACCGTCTGGTGCAGACCAGTCTGTGAGTGTATTTCCTCAAAATAAAAAAACCGCCTGCAAGGGCGGTTTTTTGTCTGTAAATGGGGATTCAATCACCCAAAAGGCAGAACTCGATGCGAGACACAGCCGTGCCCAGTCCATCGAAGCCGATGCAGCGGCTCGGACGGGTATTGACGGCGGCATCGAGCAGGGGCTGCACCTGCGTGGCGGTGTCCACGGCCATGTCGAGCGCGAGCACGTCATCCCATGCGCGGTTGAGGAAGGCGACTTCCCGGCGGCCATGCGTGCGCGTCAGAGACAGCGCACCCGCGCGGGACAGATAGTCGTCGATGACCGGCTGGGCGAACCCGGCAGCGGTCAGACTGTCGCGCAGTCCGGTTTCAAAGAGCGCGGGCAAATCGCGCCACGCGAGCGGGGACACGTCAAAGCACACAAAGGTGTACCGGCTGTGACAGTGGACGGCGAGCAGGCTTTTGCGTCCGTGTAGATCGATAACGTGTGCGTCCCAGCAATACCGGCGGTCGGGTTGGGTGCCGTAGTCGGTTTTTTGTTTGAGAAAACGCTGTAAGGGGAAGGTCAGACCGAGTTCCATGGGAGTACCTCGCATAAAAAGGATAATGACGAAAATCGTCTGCGTCCATTACGGGACAATCTTGCGGATTTGGGTCAGGTCACCGCTGCACAGGGCTTCCAGATTGCGGAAAATCTTGTCTTCATCCCAGTCCCACCACCGCAGCGCGAGCAGGTAGTCGGTCAGTTCTGGGTCGAAGCGGGGACGAATCACACGGCAGGGATTGCCGGCTGCGATCGTGTAGGGCGGGATATCGCTGGCAACGACCGCATTTGTGCCGATGATCACACCGTTCATCACAAATTCTACGCCCTTGCCGATGGCGCAGAACTTGCCGATGATGAGTTTGTCCCCGATAAATTCGTAGTGATGGGTCACATGGGACTCGAAATCCACGCCGCCGGTCGCGGCATCGTCATAGTAAGTGCACGCACCAATCTCAATGTTGGGTCGGGTGATCACGTTTTTGATGTAGCAAAGACTGGGAGTGGCTTCATTTGGGTGAATGGCGTCGGGGCTTGGCTCAAACATAAAATGAACTCCCATCCTATTTGTACTGCCATCAGTATACCAGATTTTGAAGACGACCGAAAGAAATATATTTTTCTCTTGACTTTGACGTTCCGTCAACTGTTATGCTGTCAGTAAGGAGGGATGAACATGGAATATTCCATTCAGCAGCTGTCGCGCCTGTCCGGGGTGACCACCCGCACCCTGCGCTGGTACGATGAGATCGGTCTGCTCAAGCCCAGCCGGGTGGCGGAGAGCGGTTACCGCTATTACAGCGGGGCAGAGGTCGACCGATTGCAGGACATTCTCTATTATCGTGCGCTTGGGGTGGAGCTGGCGCAGATCAAAGAATGTCTGGACAATCCTTCCTTTGACCGTCTGGCCGCTCTGCGCAGTCACCTGACCGCTTTGGAGACCGAGCAGAAGCGGCTGCAAGCACTGATCAGATCGGTGAAAGACACCATCAGAGCACAGGAAAGGAATGAGATCATGAGCGACGCACAGAAGTTTGAAGCATTCAAGGAGCGCGTTGTAGCGCATAACGAACAGACCTACGGGGCGGAAATTCGTGCCAAATATGGCGACGAGCAGGTGGACGCGGCACACGCTGCGGTCATGGGCTTGACGCAGGCACAGTATCAGGAATGGAGCAATCTGGGTCGGGAGATCCAGAAACGACTGGAAGATGCCGTGCAGGCTGGATTGTCCCCGCAGAGCGAGGAAGGACAGACGATTACCAACCTGCACCGCCGTTGGCTGACCGTCACGGACAACCGGTACGACCCGGCCAAGCACCGTGGAATCGCAGAACTCTATGTGGCAGACGAGCGATTCACCGCCTATTATGACCGTCAGGTTCCGGGCTGTGCCCGCTTCCTGCGTGATGCTGTTCAGCACTGGGCAAAGTAAAAAAACAGACCGTCTGTGCACTAGCGCAGACGGCCTTTGTCTTTAGTCTGTTTGCAGTTTCCAACCGAAATCGTTGTGATAGATCATCTGACGGGTCATGCCGCCGTCAATGCAGATGTTTTCGCCGGTGATAAAGCCTGCCTTGTCCGAGCACAGGAAGAGTACCATGTTGGCGATATCCAGCGGATTGCCCACTCGACCGGCAGGATGCTGGGTAGCGTCTGCACCGTCGTATATGGTGAAATCGGTGTCAATCCAGCCGGGAGAGATGGAGTTGACCCGGACTTTACCTGCAAGAGTGACCGCAAGCGCGTGGGTCAGCGCGGAGATACCGCCCTTGGCCGCGGTGTAGCTCTCGGTCTGGGGCTGGCTCATGCGGTCGCGGGAGGAAGAAATGTTGATGACCGATGCACCGGGCGCGAAATAGGGCGAAAAGCGCTTGGTCAGATAGAATGGCGCGGTGACACCGATGCGCAGCGCGTAGTTAAACTGCTCGTAGGTGCATTCGTCAATGCCTTTCATGAGCGGCAGAGCGTTGTTGACGAGTACATCCACCCGGCCATAGTCTGCGATGACCTTGTCGGCAAAGGCATCGAGCACGGTCTGATCGGCCAGATCGCCGACAAAATAGTCGTTTTCCAGCAGGTCGATCACGCATACGTGCGCACCAGCCCTGTGGAATTCGTCCGCGATGGTCTTGCCGATGCCCTTGGCACCGCCGGTCACGACGACAACACGATTTTGGAACATGGTCAAGCCTCCTTTTAGATGATAATGCCATCACAGTGGTCGATTTCGTGCTGGATGATCTGTGCCGTCCAGCCGGTGAAGGTCTTGAAGCGCTCCTGAAATTTTTCATTCTGGTAGCGCACTTTAATGGACTGCCAGCGCTTTGCCGGACGGATACCGGTCAGCGACAGACAGCCCTCTTCGGTCTGATAGGGCTGGGATTTCTTTACGATTTCCGGATTGAACATGACCATATAGGTGCCTTCATTGTCAAACGCGATGATGCGCTTGTTCACGCCGATCATGTTGGCTGCCATGCCGACACAGCCGTCCTTATGGTGCTCTAGGGTTTCCAGCAGATCGGCAGCGATGGACAGATCGTCCGGGGTTGCAGGCTCGGCCTTTTGGGCTAAGAAAGTTTCATCTTTACAGATTTCTCGAATCATGGTATTTCTCCTGAAAGAAGGAATGGATTTTCTTTTATTATACATTCGAATGCACCGTGCGGCAAGTCGGGTTCGGCTCGCGGCGCGATTGAAAGCAGGTTCGAGTCGTGACGAAAGATCGTGCAGGCAATAAAAAACGGCATGCAGATTGACTGCATACCGTTTAGGAATCCAGTGCGAGCCCAGCGCAGCGGGTCGCGTTGGAAGAGGAGCTGTGACAAAGTGAGTGAGAAGTGACTTTGAAAAAGTCGCTGCGAGCGATACGACGTCCACAGCGACGAGGTCGAGGTGACAGGACTCGAAGCACGCACCCGTTGGGTGCGGCTTCGGCTCGCGGCGCGATTGAAAGCAGGTTCGAGTCGTGACGAAAGATCGTGCAGGCAATAAAAAACGGCATGCAGATTGACTGCATACCGTTGAATCTGGTCGAGGTGACAGGACTCGAACCTGCGGCATCCTGCTCCCAAAGCAGGCGCGCTACCAGCTGCGCTACACCTCGAGGGGTAAATATTTGCCTATATAGTTTACCATGCAATCGGGTGATGCGTCAAGTACCAAAACCTGCGGTCGGTTTCTTAGGTGAAATTTGTGCAAAATTTCCCGGGTTTTTCCGCGCTTTTCCTTGACTTTACCGGGTAAACTGGTAGACTAACTGTATATACTCTTAAATCTATGTGTGTATACGCCATATACGCCGAAAGGAGAACAACAAAAAATGAAGAACAGCGAAAAGACCATGGAAAAAATCGTTGCCCTGTGCAAGGGTCGCGGTTTTGTGTACGCCGGCTCGGAGATTTACGGCGGCCTTGCGAACACCTGGGATTATGGCCCGCTTGGTGTTGAGTTCAAGAACAACGTCAAGGCAGCATGGCGCAAGAAGTTTGTGCAGGAGTCCCCGTACAACGTCGGTCTGGATTCTGCCATCCTGATGAACCCGACGACCTGGGTTGCATCCGGTCATGTCGGCGGTTTTTCCGACCCGCTGATGGACTGCAAGGACTGCAAGACTCGTCACCGTGCTGACCAGCTGATCGAGGAGACCACCGGCGAGAATCCGGCAGGCTGGTCGAACGAGCAGATGATGGCATATATCAACGAGCATCAGATCGCATGCCCGAACTGCGGCGGTCACAACTTCACCGATATCCGTCAGTTCAACCTGATGTTTAAGACCTTCCAGGGCGTCACCGAGAACGCAAAGAACGAGATCTTCCTGCGTCCCGAGACCGCGCAGGGTATTTTCGTTAACTTCCAGAACATCCAGCGCACCACCCGTAAGAAGATTCCCTTCGGTGTTGGTCAGGTTGGTAAGTCGTTCCGTAACGAGATCACCCCGGGTAACTTCACCTTCCGTACCCGTGAGTTTGAGCAGATGGAGCTCGAGTTCTTCTGCAAGCCGGGCACCGATCTGGAGTGGTTCAAGTACTGGAAGGACGCATGCCATAACTGGCTGCTGTCGCTGGGCATGAAGGACGAGAATCTGCGTCTGCGTGACCACGATCCGGAGGAGCTGTCGCACTACTCCAATGCAACCACCGACATCGAGTTCCTGTTCCCGTTTGGCTGGGGCGAGCTGTGGGGCATTGCAGACCGTACCGATTTCGATCTGACTCAGCATCAGAAGACTTCGGGCGTATCGATGGAATACTTCGATCAGGAAGCAAACGAGAAGTACATTCCGTACGTTATCGAGCCGTCTCTGGGTGCTGACCGTGTTGCACTGGCATTCCTGTGCGACGCATACGACGAGGAAGTTGTTGGTCAGGATAAGAACGGTAAGGACGACGTGCGCACCGTACTGCGTCTGCATCCGGCTCTGGCACCGTTCAAGGCTGCTGTACTGCCGCTGTCCAAGAAGCTGACCGAGCAGGCAATGCCGGTATGGGAGAAGCTGTCCAAGAAGTTCAATGTAGACTTTGACGATGCTGGTTCCATCGGTAAGCGTTACCGCCGTGAGGACGAGATCGGTACCCCGTACTGCATCACAGTTGACTTTGAGACCGAGCAGGATGGCTGCGTCACCGTTCGTGACCGTGATACCATGGAGCAGGAGCGCGTGAAGATCGACGATCTGGTACACTACCTGGCAAAGAAGATCGCATTCTAAGATCAGACCGCACCAATTATTGAAGTTTGGATCAAACCTTTTCGAAGGTTTGCGGGTTCTCAGGGCAGAGCCCTGAGCCGTGTCCCGCAGCCCGTAGGCCACTATCCTCATTCCCGCGCTGTGCGCGGAGTAAATGAGTGTGACACGGAATCCCCTATTTGATTTTCGCGCTTGCGAAAATCAACAAAAAGGAAAAAATAAAGCGCACTCCGCAGAGTGCGCAATCTCTAAAAAGACCGTCCGAGAGGACGGTCTTTTTCTTGTGTTTGTTTTGGTTGATTCCCGGGGCGAACACCGGGAATCAAAGGGGATTCCGCGCTCTGCGGAGCGCGGCCAGCCTGCGCGGCTGGATCGCGCCGGGTCGCAGACCCGAACCCGCTTATCGCCTGCGGGCGGGAATTAAACTTACTCGTCGACCACAGGAGCCGGAGGTGCGTGCTCATCCAGGTGCTTATCCCACAGATAGTGCTTGGTTTCCTTGACGATCACACCGGACAGCAGCAGGATAGACACCAGATTGGGGAATGCCATCAGGCCATTCATGAGGTCGGAGAACGTCCAGATAATGCCAAGATCGGCAATCGCACCATAGAATAGGACAATGAGGAAAACAATACGATAAATCATAACGCGCTTTGCACCGAACAGATAGGTGACGCAGCGCTCACCGTAGTACGACCAGCCCAGAATGGTGGTGAATGCGAAGATGGACAGCGCAATCGCCAGAACATAGCTGCCGACGTAGGGAAGCTGAGAGAATGCGATCTGCGTCAGCGCATCATCCTTGACATTCACATACAGTTCAGGCAGACGCAGCTGGGTGGATACGATGACGATACCGGTGATAGCGCATACGATGACCGTGTCCCAGAACGTACCGGTCATGGAGACCAGTGCCTGACGGACGGGGTTTTTGGTCTGTGCGGAAGCGGCAGCGATGGGAGCCGTACCCAGACCGGACTCATTGGAGAACAGACCGCGTGCGACACCGTACTTGCAGGCAATCATCATAGCCGAGCCCAGGAAACCACCGGTGATGGACTTGAGCGAGAATGCCGAAGTGACGATGGTGCCGAGTGCGGGCAGCAGAAAAGCACGGTTTAAGAACAGGATGACCGCGCAGCCCACGATGTAGAACAGTGCCATGAAGGGCACGAGCTTTTCGCACACGCGGGAGATCTGCTTGACGCCGCCCAGAATAACGACAGCGGTCAGGATGGTAACGACGATACCCGAGATCGCCGGATTGACACCGAACGAAGTGCGGATCACATCGGTGATTGCATGAGACTGTACAGTGCAGCCAGCGCCGAAGGTTGCCAGAACGGCAAAGACGGCGAACAGGACAGCCAGCCACTTGATGCCCAGACCGCGCTCAATGGTGTACATCGGGCCGCCGGCCATCGAGCCATCCTTGAGGCGGACGCGGTACTTAACCGACAGAAGCGATTCTGCGTACTTGGTGGAGATACCGAACACACCGGTCATCCAGCACCAGAACACCGCGCCGGGGCCGCCGAGTGCGATTGCGGTCGAGACACCGATGATGTTGCCCGTGCCGATGGTCGCCGCGAGCGCGGTTGCCAGTGCACCGAACTGCGAGATATCGCCGTGCGCGCCGTCATCGGACTGGGTGGATAATTTGACGGCACGGAATGTGTGCCGTTGGATGAACTTGAGACGGAACGTCAAGAACAGATGCGTTCCGAAGAGCAGCACGATCATCGGGACACCCCAGATGAAGTCGCGCAGCCAGGAGATCGCGTTTTCTAACATGACTGAAATTACCCTTCCTTTTGTTTAAGCGGCACCGCCGCTCTTTTTTTCTTACACACAACGCTTATTATTATAGCACAAAGGGCTGTGTTTTGGAGAAAACAGCGGAAAATAAGCAAAAAATACGGGCTTTCAGTTGCGAGGAGAGCTGAAAGCGGAAGGAATGCCGTAAAAAATTCTGATTCTGAGCAAGAAAACAGAAAAAATTTCCGTATGAGCAAAAGGAATTTAGAGCAGAGACAAAAATTTTTGGAAGCCGGAGAGAAAACCGAAAAGAATACGGAGAGGACAGAAAAAGACCCGAATCCGTTTGGACTCGGGTCTGAATAAACAAAGGGGATTACTGCTCGCCGCCCATGAGCTTGACCATAACGGCCTTCTGTGCGTGCAGTCTGTTTTCTGCCTCTTCGAACAGCTCGTCTGCGTGTGCCTCGAAGACCTCGTCGGTGATCTCCTGACCGCGGTAAGCGGGCAGACAGTGCTGAACCATAGCGCCCTCGTGTGCGGCAGCCATGAGGGTATCGTTGACCTGATAGCCCTGGAACGCCTTGGCGCGTGCTTCCTTCTCGTCCTCCTGACCCATGGAAGCCCAAGTGTCGGTGTAGACGACGTCGGCGTTCGCAGCAGCCTCCATCGGGTCGGTGGTGAGCATGAAGTTGGGGTTGCCCTTGGCGAACTCGAGCACGGTCGGGTCGGGCTGATAGCCCTCGGGGCAGGCGATGTGAACCTTCATGCCGGTCTTGAGGCCGCCGACGATGAGGGAGTTTGCCATGTTGTTGCCGTCACCGATGTAGGTCAGCTGGATGCCGTCGAGCGAAGCGTACTTCTCGCGGATGGTCATGAGGTCGGCCAGAACCTGGCAGGGATGACAGAAGTCGGTCAGACCGTTAATGATCGGGATGGAGCCGTACTCTGCGAGGTCTTCGACTTCCTTCTGCGCGAAGGTACGGATCATGATGCCGTCGAGGTAGCGGGACAGAACGCGAGCGGTGTCCTGAACGGGCTCGCCGCGGCCGATCTGCAGGTCACGGGAGGACAGGAACAGCGCCTGACCGCCGAGCTGGTACATACCGGTTTCGAAGGAAACACGGGTACGGGTGGAGGACTTCTGGAAGATCATACCCAGAGACTTGCCCTCGAGCAGGCGGTGCGGGATGTTGTTCTTCTTCTCGTATTTGAGCTGGTCTGCCAGGTCGAGGATGGAAACGATCTCCTCGGAGGACAGATCGAGCAGCTTGAGCAGGTGTTTCATGGTGCAATATCCTTTCTATCAGTCACAAAATACGGTTTTCATGATGGCGATGGCCTCGTCGAGCTCCTCATAGGTGATGGTGAGCGGAGGAAGCAGGCGGACAGCGTTTTTGCCTGCCGTGATGACGAGTACGCCGTGCTCGATGAGCTTGTTTGCGAAGACGCTGTGCTGACCCTCATCGACGATGATGCCGAGCATCAGACCCTTGCCGCGCACGCCATGGATGGCGGGAGAGCCAAGCGACAGGATGGCGTTTTTGAGGTATTCGCCCTTTTCGCGGACTTCCGCGAGGAATTTTTCGTCGTTTACGATGGAGAGTACAGCGTTTGCAGCTGCACAGACGGTCGGGGTACCGCCGAAGGTGGTTGCATGGGTGCCCGGGGTTAGAACATCGCAGCAGTTTTTCGCTGCCATGACCGCGCCGATCGGCACGCCGCCGCCCAGACCCTTGGCCATGGTGACGACATCGGGCAGGATACCGTACTGCTGGAAGCAGAACAGCGAGCCGGTACGGCCGATGCCGGTCTGCACTTCGTCCACGATGAGCAGCAGATCCTTCTCGGTGCACAGTTCACGGACAGCCTGTACAAAGGCCGGATCCTGCGGGAGCACGCCGCCCTCACCCTGAATGAGCTCGAACATAACAGCGCAGGTCGAGTCGTCGATCTTGGATTTGAGGTCGTCCAGATCGCCTGCGGTTGCGTAGTCAAAGCCCTCGGTGAAGGGGAAGAAGTAGTCGTGGAAGCGGGTCTGACCGGTTGCCTTCAGCGTGGTCACCGTGCGGCCATGGAAGGAGTTCCAAAGAGTGATGATCTTGCTGCGGCCCTTGCCGTACTTGTCGTAGCTGTACTTACGTGCGAGCTTGATGGCGCCCTCGTTGGCCTCTGCGCCCGAGTTTGCAAAGAAGACCTTACCCATGCCGGTTGCCTCGACCAGTGTTTTTGCGGTCTGCACCATGGGTGCGGTGGTGAACAGGTTGGACACGTGCATGAGCTTGTGAATCTGTTCTTCGATGGCGTGGGTGAGGACGGGGTGATTATAGCCTAAGCAGTTTACGCCGATGCCCGATGCCAGGTCGATATAGCGTTTGCCCTCGACGTCCCAGAGCTGTGCGCCCTGGCCGTGGTCAAGTGCGATGGGGAAGCGGCCATAGGTCTGCATGACGTATTGCTGTTCTTCTGATTTGAGTTCCTGATAAGTCATAGATGATCCCTTCTATTGTGAGAGCTGGGTGAGGTCGTTCTGGGGATGATTGGGAAGAGAACGACGGTTTGGTTGAAACCCGGGGCGGACACCGGGTTTCAAAAAGGGGATTTCGCACTCTGCGGAGTGCGACTCAGGGCGCTGCCCTGAGAACCCGCAAGCCTTTCGAGAAAGGCTTGCGCGAAAGCTTCATTTCGCCTGCGGGCGGGAATCCGTTTAGATAAACATGGTGCCGACGCCGTCGTCGCTGAGCAATTCGATCAAGATGGAGTGCTTGACGCGGCCGTCCTGAATGTTTGCGCGTTCTACGCCCTTACGGATGGCCTCGACGCAGCAATCGACCTTGGGAATCATACCGCCCGAGATGACGCCGTCGCGGATGAGCGCCGGGACTTCGGAGACCTTCAGGCGGGTCAGCAGGGTGCTTTCGTCCTTGGGGTCACGCAGCAGGCCGCGCACGTCGGTCAGCAGAATGAGCTTCTTTGCGCCCAGCGCGATGGCGAGCTTTGCCGCAGCGGTATCGGCGTTGATGTTGTAGTTGGTGTCGTCGTCGATGCCCT
Organism: uncultured Butyricicoccus sp.; assembly: GCA_959018045.1. Classification (GTDB taxonomy): domain Bacteria; phylum Bacillota; class Clostridia; order Oscillospirales; family Butyricicoccaceae; genus Butyricicoccus. The sequence goes on from CAUEJN010000021.1 coordinate 14,842, forward strand.
GTGCAACGGTAGACACAACGGGGATGTAGCCGCGTGCCAGCACGTCGATGACCGGCTGGGGATTGACCTCAACGATGTCGCCGACATAACCGTAATCGGTGCCTTCCTCATCGGTCATGCGCTTGGCGCGGAACATGCCGCCGTCCATGCCGCCCAGACCGATGCCCTGACCGCCTGCATGCTCGAGCAGGGTGACGAGGTCTTTGTTGACCTTGCCGCACAGGATCATCTGTACGATGTCCATGGTTTCGCGGTCGGTGTAGCGCAGACCGTTGACAAAGCGGGATTCCTTTCCGATCTTTTTGAGCATATCCGAGATTTCGGGGCCGCCGCCGTGGACGACGACCACGCGCACGCCGACGAGCGAGAGCAGAACGATGTCATGAATGACAGCGTCCTTGAGTTCTTCGTTAATCATGGCGTTGCCGCCGTACTTGACGACAACCGTCTGACCGTAATATTCCTGAATGTAGGGAAGGGCTTCGACCAGCACGTTTGCGCTGGTAGCCGGATCGAGATGATTCATCGCTGTATTCTCCTTAGGTGCGGTAATCGCCGTTGATTTTGACGTAATCGTAGGTCAGATCGCAGCCCCAGGCGGTGACCGAAGCGTCACCGGCGTGCAGGGTCACGTCGATTAAGACCTCGTCCTCGAGCAGAACCTTCTTTGCGATCTCCTCGTCAAAGTCGAGCGCACGGCCAGCCTTGCACACAGCGACCGCACCGGCCTTGGAAGAGAAGGATACGTCAACGGTTTCGGGGTCGAATTCCTCACCCGAGTAACCCATCGCGCACAGGATGCGGCCCCAGTTTGCGTCGGCGCCGAACATAGCAGCCTCCA
>CAUEJN010000022.1 GCA_959018045.1 uncultured Butyricicoccus sp.
ACCGCGAGGACGAGCACCAAAATGACCAGAATGGTTGGTAAATTCATAACAGAAACCGCCTTTCCCCGGTCGGTCTTTCCTTATGCCTTGACCGCCGCGCGGCGCAGCTTGGACTCAGGCTTGGGCTGCGGACGGAACAGCAGGTACAGGAAGACGACCAGAATGATGATCGCAGCGACCGTGCCGACACCGAACGAAGCCGCGCCGGTCAGCAGTGCGCCGAACTGATAAATACACAGAGAGACCATGTACGCGAGCAGGCACTGATAGCCGACGGCAATCAGCGTCCACTTACCGCCCAGCTCACGACGGACTGCGCCGATCGCAGCAAAGCAGGGTGCGCACAGGAGGTTGAAGACCAAGAAGGAGTATGCCGCAACCGGCGTGAATACCTGCTGCATGGTGCCCCAGATTTCTACGCCGTCCTCGGCGACCTCGGCGAAGCCGAACAGCACGCCCAGCGTACCGACGACGTTCTCCTTCGCGATCAGGCCGCTGATGGCTGCGACCGCTGCACGCCAGTCGCCCCAGCCGAGCGGTGCGAAGATGGGTGCGAGCACGTTGCCGATGGATGCCAGGATGGACTCATTCTGTTCGACCATTTCCAGACGGAAGTTAAAGGTCTGGAGGAACCAGATGAGGGTAACCGCCAGGAAAATGACCGTTCCGGCCTTCTTGATGAAGGCAACGGCACGCTCCCACATGTGGCGCACAACGCCCTTGGCGCTCGGCCAGTGGTATGCGGGCAGCTCCATAACAAACGGTGCGGGATCGCCGACAAACAAACGGGTCTTCTTGAGAATGATGCCCGAGCAGATGATGGCAGCGACGCCGACGAAGTATGCCGACGGGCCGACCCACCATGCGCCGCCGAAGAGTGCGCCCGCGATGAGCGCGATGACCGGCAGCTTAGCCGAGCACGGGATAAAGGTCGTGGTGATGACCGTCATGCGGCGGTCACGCTGGTTTTCGATGGTACGGGAAGCCATGATGCCGGGTACGCCGCAGCCCGTGCCGATGAGCATGGGAATGAACGACTTGCCGGACAGGCCGAAACGACGGAAAATACGATCCATCAGGAAGGCGATACGCGCCATGTAGCCGCAGTCCTCCAGGAAGGCCAGGCACAGGAAGAGCACCATCATCTGCGGCAGGAAGCCCAGAACCGAGCCGACACCGGCGACGATGCCGTCGAGCACCAGACCGTTCAGCCATTCCGGGGTTGCAGCTGCTGCCAGCCAGCCCTCAACAGCGGGCGGGATGATCTCACCGAACAGCACATCGTTCACCCAGTCGGTCATCATGGTGCCAACGGTGGAGATGGACAGATAGTAAACCAGGAACATAATGCCCACGAAGATCGGGAAACCGAGCCAGCGGTTTGTGACGATCTGGTCGATCTTGTCGCTGCCGGTCAGCTTATGCACCTTGCCCTCGCGGCCGGCGGCGTGTGCCAGCTTGGCTGCGCACTCGTAGCGGGCGTTGGTGATAATGCTCTCGGCATCGTCATCCTGCGCGTCCTCTACGGTCTTGATGCAGGCCTCAATGGTATCCTTTGCCAGCTGGCCGAGCGGCAGTTCGGTGCGTGCGTCGCGCTCGAACAGCTTGACGGCGTACCAGCGGTTATGCGACGGCTGACAGTGGCCGCTCACCTGCATGCCGATCTGCTCCAGTGCGTGCTCGATGTCCTTGCCGAAGGTGACCGGCTTTGCCGCCTGACGGCTCTTCGCCGCACGCACAGCTTCCAGCGCGGCCTCGACGCAGTTTTCGCCCTTGAGTGCGCTGATCTCGATGACCGGCACGCCCAGTGCCTGCGACAGGGCGCTCGACTGGATGGAACCGCCCTGATGGCGTACCACGTCCATCATGTTGAGCGCGATGACGACCGGCAGACCCAGTTCCATGAGCTGGGTGGTCAGGTACAGGTTGCGCTCGAGGTTGGACGCATCGATGATGTTCAGAATCGCGTCAGGCTGCTCGGTGACCAGATAGTCACGGGTCACGACCTCCTCAAGCGTGTACGGCGAAAGCGAATAAACACCCGGCAAGTCCTGAATGATCACGTCCCCGTGACCGCGCAGCTTGCCTTCCTTTTTTTCAACGGTGACGCCAGGCCAGTTGCCGACGTGCTGACTTGCACCGGTCAGGGCATTGAACAGTGTGGTCTTGCCACAGTTCGGGTTGCCCGCCAGCGCGATTTTCATCCCCATAGCTGAAACCTCCCTCATTGTTTCCGATTGGGTTTGTTTTCTCTAATTGTTTTCCTTCACTAACCCATGCCGCAAAAAGAGGCAGCCGTATTGGGCGGGCTGCATCCGATGGGAATTATGGAGGAAAACGATGTTACTGTACTTCGATGGCGGCGCAGTCTGCCTTACGCAGAGACAGCTCGTAGCCGCGCACGGTGATTTCCATGGGATCGCCGAGCGGCGCGACCTTGCGGACAAAGACGGTCACACCCTTGGTGATACCCATGTCCATGATGCGGCGCTTGATCGGGCCTTCGCCGTGCAGACGGACAACCGATACCGTCTCACCCGGCTTTACCTGTTCCAGGCTCTTCATCGTGTTTTCCCCTCCTTAGCTTCGTGATTGTATGCGAAATTGTAAAAAACTCAGGCAATTAAGATGCGTGACGCGGTGGCACGGTCGAGTGCGACGCGGCTGTCGCGGATTTGCAGGATCAGGTTACCGCCGCGTTCTGCGACCACGGATACCGCGGCACCAACCACGAACCCAAGCGACTCCAGATGGCGGCGTGCTTCATCCTTACCCCGGATGCACTGAATCACACCGGTATATCCCGGCTTTGCGAATGTAAGCGGCATAAGCGCGTTCTCCTTTTCTGTATCCATTATAAGTTAGCCATTTCTAACCTTTGCAATGCATAGTTTACCACGACTAACTTATTCTGTCAATAGATCGGACTGAAAAAATTGCAAATTTGCGTATAATATGCTACCATATATGAGAAGACTTTTCCCGGAAGGGATGCTACGGAATGGAGGGCCAAAACCTTGCGCATCCAAAAATCCGCCGAGGACTATCTGGAAACCATCCTGCGGCTGACGCTCCGAAACGGTTCGGTGCGTTCGATCGATATCGCAACCGATCTGGGTTTCTCCAAACCCAGCGTATCCACCGCGATGAAGCGTCTGCGTGAAAACGGTTATATCATCGTAAAACCGCACGGCCTGATCGAGCTGACCGAGCAGGGACGCGAGATCGCCGACAAGATCTACGAGCGTCACACCCTGCTGACCGAATACCTGACGACAATCGGTGTCCCGCACGACATCGCCGAACAGGATGCCTGCAAAATCGAACACATCCTCAGCGAGGAAACCTTTGCGCGCATCCGCGACCACGCCGAGCGCAGCAGCCGCAAAAACCGCCCCGAATAATCCGGGCGGTTTTTTTCATGTCTTGCCCCGCTTCGCATACATTTTCACATTGATAATTGCATACATTTGCGGTATAATACAGATATCTATGAATCGTTAGGAGTTGTTTACTATGGGTTGTTCGCACAACTGCGAATCCTGTTCTTCGAACTGCGGCGAGCCCAAAAGCCTGCAGATTGCCCCCAACAAGCTGTCCACCGTCCGCAAGGTGATCGGCGTTGTTTCGGGTAAGGGCGGCGTCGGCAAGTCGCTGGTTACGTCCATGCTGGCGGTCTCCATGACCCGCCGCGGTTACCACAGTGCCATCCTGGACGCTGACATCACCGGCCCCTCCATCCCCAAGGCCTTCGGCCTCTCGGGTGAGCTCGAGGGCTGCGAGGAGGGTATTTACCCCAAGACCTCGTCCACCGGTATCGACATGATTTCCATTAACTTCCTGCTCCCTCACGCGGATGACCCGGTCATCTACCGCGGCCCTATCATCGCAGAGACCGTCAAGCAGTTCTGGTCTGACGTCATCTGGCAGGATGTAGACTTTATGTTCGTCGACATGCCTCCCGGAACCGGCGACGTACCGCTGACCGTGTTCCAGTCGCTGCCCATCGACGGCATCATCGTTATGACCTCGCCGCAGGATCTGGTTTCCATGATCGTGGGCAAGGCGGTCAAGATGGCGCAGATGATGAACATTCCGGTACTGGGTGTCATCGAAAACTACAGCTACATCGAGTGCCCCGACTGCGGGGGGCACATCGAGGTCTTTGGCAAGAGCCGTGTCGAGGAAGTCGCTGCACAGTACGGCGTGCCGGTACTGGCAAAGCTGCCCATCGATCCCAAGCTGGCTGAGGCAGTCGACGCTGGCTGCATCGAGGATGCCAAGCTGCCCGAGTCGCTCCAGGGCGCAACCGCTATGCTGGAAAAGCTGCTCTAATCACAGGTTTTCCGTGCAGAAAGGATATCCGTTATGAAAATTGCCATCGCTTACGCGGACGGCGCGGTCGCTTCCGATCTCGGCGTCTGTCAGCAGTTTTTGATCGTCACCGCAGAAAACGGTCAGCCCACCGCCAAGGAGCTGGTTGACTGTCCGGGTGAGGGTCACATCCGTCTGCTCAGCTTTGTCGGCCACTACGCTGTTGACGTGCTCATCTGCGGCCAGCTGGGCATCGCATCGCGCAACGCGCTGGAAATGCTGGGCGTTCTGCTCGTCCCCGGTGTCACCGGCTCGGCAGAGGAAGCCGCTGCCAAGTTCCTGGTCGGCGAAAAGCAGGGCGACGACACCGTGCTGCGCCTGTGCCGCGAGGAAGACCCCGACGACCCGATGGCCTGCATGCACGACTGTTCCAAGTGCGCAGGCTGCGGCCCGATCAAGGTCGATCTGGACAAGCTCGACCTGCCCGAGGTCAAGTAAGACCATATTTCAAACGCAAAAAAGCCGAATCCAACCGGATTCGGCTTTTTCTTTTGCGTAAATTCGCGTTTTTCACCGTGCAGGCACGTACCACCGCGGCGGCTCACAAGGCGTAAAGCCGCGGAAGTCGCGCGCCGCGCGTGCGTAGCTCATCTGCATCTGCTGGGTGGCGTTCGCGCCCAGCGATTCCGCCCACACAATCTGACGGATGGCACCGTAAGCTGCCTCGTAAGCGAACGCCTCCCAGAATTCCTGCGGCGGGTCGCCCATGAAATAGGCATGAATTTGACCGTTGACAAAGGCGGTCGAGCGCGGCACCGAGAAGGTCTGCGCACGCTGGAAGTCCTGCCAGCGGTCACCGACCTGCCGGCGGTCGAAGTCCATGACCGCGAGCTTGCCACCCGACGTGAGCAGCAGGTTGCCGATGTGAAAATCACCGTGCAGACCGGCCAGCCGCTTGGGATACGCGACGTGTTTTGCCACAAACATGACCGTCGCATCGTCGCCCGCCATGCGGTGACGGCTGGCCAGATAGCGGAAGACCATGCGCTTGCGCGCTTCGACCTCGCCGTCGGCCTCGCGGCGCTCACCCGGCTCGAGCAGCACGCTGTGAATGGCGGCAAGCGCGCGGCCTGCCTCCTGTCCTAAGCGGTACTGTTCCTCCTCGGGCATGCCGATGAGCTCCTGGGTCAGCGGTTCACCCTCCACCCAGGTCAAAAGCTCGTATACCTTGCCCGCGTGCAGGCCGCAGTCCACCGGGCGCGGCATGGGAAAGCCCAGTGCCTGACAGCGCTGGATAAAGGCAAACTCGGCGTACTTGCGCCGGGTCTCCCGCTCGTCGGCTACGCGCAGCAGCAGGTGTTCCCCGCTGCGCGTCCAGACCTCATACTTGCGGTCGCTGCCATAGCCGCCCCGCACAGGCAATACCTTGCGCCAATGCGCGGTTTCCGGGAAGGTGCGCAGCCATGCGCGTTCATTCGCTCCAATCGTCATGCACCCATCCCCCGCATCAGCACGTCTACCAGCGACTCGAGCGGTACCTCGCGCGCCTTGAACATGGTCGAAGTCAGCGAGGCCAGCAGCGTGGCGACGACGATCGGGTCAATATCCGCCCGCAGTTCGCCTGCCTGCTGTGCACGCACCACCTCGGCCTCGAGCAGTTCATACTGCTGTTCGGCATACTGGTGGGACATCTCCTCAAAAAAGGTCATCGAGCTGTCTTCCCGGAACAAAATCAGCAGTTTCTGCCCCATCTGTGCCAGTACGCTGGTCAGAAAACGCATGTAGCTGATCATCTTATCCCGAAACGCAATATTGCTGTGCAGAATGCCCGAGAGCTCGACAGACACGCGCTCGGCCATCTGTTCGCCAACCGCGGTCAGCAGGGCGTTTTTGGAGGGGAAATATTCATAGATTGTCGATTTTCCGATGCCTGCGCGCACGGCAATGGCATCCATCCGGGCGTGCTCAAAGCCATTGCGGCAGAATTCCTCAGCCGCTGCGGCTAAGATCGCCTGCCGACGACGGCCGCGGATATCATTTTTCTCCTCGGTCATGTCAGGTCTCCTTTGTCTGGTTAGTATCTCGCGCCAGCCGGCGGGCGTGACGCTCTGCGCTGCGCGTCCGGACACGCTGGGTAAGGCTGTCAATGAGCGAGTAATAAACCGGGGTGAACAGCAAGGTTACGATGGTGGACACCACCATACCGGTAATCATAACAATCGCCATCGGCCGCATCATCTCGGCACCCTCGCCATTGGAAAATACCATGGGCAATAGGCCGAGGACGGTGGTGAGCGTGGTCATCAGAACCGGACGCACACGGCGCGGGCAGGCGTTCAGAATTGCGGTGTCCTTATCCTCGCCGCGCTTGCGGCGGATGTTCATGTAGTCGATGAGGACGATGGACGAGTTGACCACCGTACCGGCCAGCATGATGACGCCGATGAAGGCCACCATGGAAATCTTGTTGCCGGTCAAGGGCAGGGTGAAGAGCGAGCCCAGCAGGCCGATGGGCAGGATGGTCATGATGATAACCGGCATGACGAAGGACTCAAACTGACTGGCAAGGACGAAGTATACCAGTCCCAGTGCGACAACAAGCGCGTAGGCCAGCTGGGTGAAGGTGTTGATCATCTCTTCCATCTCGCCGCCGGTCTCGTAGGTGATGCCGTCGGGCAGTTCGAAGGTATCCAGAACGCCCTGTACTGCCTGGCTCATCTCTGCGGTCGACACGGTATCGGCTGCGCCGCCCGTAATCGTGACCGTGCGGCTCTGGTTCAGACGATTGATGCTCTGGGGTGCGAGCACGGTATCGACATTCGCCACCAGCGACAGCGGTACCGAACCGCCGGTCTGGGTGGGAATCATGACGCTCTTGAGCGCGTCAATGCTGGTCTCGGCTCGGCTGTCGCCGCGCACGGTGACCGTGATTTCCTCACCGTTCACCTTGAGCTGGGTAGCTGTCTGACCGGACAGCTCACCGCGCACGGCCTGACCGATGGCTGCGGCTGTCAGTCCGAACCGCGATGCGTTGGCGCGGTTTAACGTAATCTCGACCTCGGGCACCTGCTCGGACGCAGAGGACGAAACCTCGATCGCACCCGGCAGGGCGGCAAGCTGACCTGCCAGCTGCTCGGCGGTCTGGGACAGTTTCTCGTAGTCGTCGCCGCGCAGCGTCACTGAAATGGCATCGCCGGTCATGGATGACATATCCATCGTGCCCGATGCCTCAACCGAGATCTCGGCACCTGCCAGATCCTGCATGTACGGTCTGAGATCGTCGGCAACCTGCTGCGAGGTACGGTCGCGGTCGCTCTTATCGACCAGATTGACCGTGATGGACGCGCTGTTTGCCGTGGACGTTGTGCTCATGGACGCGCCGCCGGTTGAGTAATAGATGCTCTCGATCTCGGGCACCTGTTCGAGCGCGATATCTACCGCGCGGTCGGCCATGGCCGACACGTCCTCAAGGTCGGAGCCGACCGGCATTTCAATGCCGATCGCTACCATGCTCTCGTCCATCTGGGGCATGAGCTCCACGCCTGCAATGGCGATCGAGCCCAGAAAGGCCACGATCATGGCACCCGAAATGATGATTGCTTTCTTGCGGTGGGTGATAAAGTGGGCAAGCAGTTCTTTGTACTTGCGCATGAGCGGTCGGTCTGCAATATCATGCCCGGTATCCGGCATGCGCATTCTGTGCTTGCCGCCGCGGTCGAGCAGGGCGTAGCACAGGACGGGAACCAGTGTCAGGGCGATGAGCAGCGACGCGAGCAGCAGTGAACAGATGGTGATGCAGAACTCGCGGAACATCATGCCCGACAGACCGCCGGACAGGCCGATGGGCAGGAAAACGGCAACCGTTGTGAGAGTGGATGCCGAGATGGACAGCGCAACCTCCTTGGTACCCTCGACACACGAGGTAAAGCGGTCACAGCCGTCCGACCGGTAGTGAAAAATGTTTTCCAGCACGACGATGGAGTTATCCACGATCATGCCGACACCCATGGCGATGCCGCCGAGCGACATCATATTCATGGTGATGTCAAACACCTGCATGATGAGGAAAACCGAGATGATACAGATGGGCATGGACATGGAGATGACCGCAGTCGCACCCAGGTCACGCAGAAAGACAAACAGCACGATGGCTGCGAGCAGCACGCCGAAGACGATGTTCTGGATGACCGAGTCGACGGTCATGTTGATCATGTCGCTCTGGTCCATGAGCAGCGACCAGTCCAGCGTGGGTTGGAGCGCGGTCACCTCGTCGAGTGCGTCTTTGGCGCGCTCAGCCACCTGCAAGGTGTTGGTGTCCGACTGCTTATTGACCGAGATGGTGATACAGGGTTCACCGCCGATCTTGGCGATGGCGGTTTGCTCCTTGGGTGCGACGTAGACATCTGCAACCTCGCTCAGGCGCACGGTACCGCCGGTCGGCAGCGGAATCAGGGTGTTTGCAATGTCGCTGACCGAGCTGAATTCACCGTCCGCGCGCACCGAGAAGCTCTGGTCGCCCGACTGCACCTCGCCTGCGGGCAGCGCGACGTTCTCAGCGGCCAGCATCTGCGCGATGTACGACACCGACAGGCCGTAGCCTGCCAGGCGGTCGGCATCGGTGTCAATGGCGATCTCGTTTTCGTAGCCGCCCGCGATATCGACCGAAGCCACACCGTCGATGCGCTCGAGGGCGGGCTGGAGGTCATCCTCCGCGATGGCCTGTAATTCGGCAAGGTCTGCGCCCTTGAGGCCGACGGTCATGACCGGCATGGCATCGACATCAATGGTCATGGTCATGGGGGCGTTGGCATCCTCGGGCAGAAAGCCCTTGACGCGGTCGATGCGGCCGCGCAGGTCGACCATAGCCTCGTCCATATCGGTGCCGTCGGCAAAGGTGACCATGACCATGGACGAGCCCTCGGACGAGAGCGACTGAATCTCGTCCATACCCGACACGCTCGCGCACGCTGACTCGATGGTCTTGGTGACCATGTTCTCGACTTCCTGCGGGCCTGCGTTCGAATAGGTCGTATACACGACCGCCATGGGCAGCTCGATATCGGGCATCAGGGCGAGCGGCAGTGAGGTAAAGCCCATGATGCCGAATACGACGATCAGCACATAGGCCATGATGGTTGTGACCTTATGTTTCAGACAAAAGTCTGCGATATTCATGGTGTATCCTCCCCGGAAACCACACGGACGGCTGCGCCGTCGGACAGATAGCTCTGACCCTTGGTTACCAGTGTCTCACCACCGGTCAGACCGCCGGTAATCTCGGTCACGCCGTCACCGACCACGCCGGTCTGTACCGTGACCTTCTTTGCCGTGTCGTTTTCCACCACAAAGACGTACTGTTCGGCGCCGTCGGTCAGGATGGCATCCGAGGGCACGGTGACCGCATCCGGTCGGCGGTTGGTGTAGAAGGTTACGCCTGCGAACGCGCCGATGGGGTAGGTCACGTCAGCCGGGGTGTACAGGCGCACTTCATAGAGTGCGGTCTGGGCGTAAGGCGCCGGGGCGATGGTCGCGATGGTGGCGGTAAACGGTTCATTCGAGACCGCAGAGACGGTCACCTGTGCGCTGTCGCCCACCTTGAGCTGACCGAGCAGGCTCTCGGACACCTGCACCGAAATGCGGGTGCGTCCGCCCTCTGCGATGACCACAGCCGGGCCGGACTGTGCCGCCATGCCGCCCTCGACGATATTGACCGCGGTAATCAGGCCGTCACAGGGGGCGGTGACCGTACCGGCAGCCGCTTGGGTGCGAATCTGGTTGAGCGACGACTCGATCTGCGCGAGCTGTGCCTTCTGGCTGGCACGCGCCTGCGACACCGCCGAGCGCGCCTGCTCGAGCTGGTTATTGGCCTGATCGAGCTGCATTCTGGCCTGGTCGAGCTCGACCTGCGAGGCCGCGCCGACGTTAAAGAGGGTCAGGGTGTTGTCGTAGTTGGTCTGTGCTGTGGTAACCGCGCTCTGCGCGATGGGCAGCGCCTTCTGTGCGTTCTGGATGGCCTCGTTGGTCATCTGCTGGGTGGCGTTATAGCTCTCCTGCAAAGAGGCGTAAGAGCTGGTAATCTGGCTGGTATCAATCTGAAAGAGCAGCTGACCGGCCTTGACCGTGTCGCCCGCCTTAACCGGCAGGCTCTGCACGGTGCCGGCGATGGTGGGGACGATGGACACCGCAGAGTCCGCGATGACCTGACCGGACACCATGTTCTCATTGGCAAGGTCGGTGCGCTCGACCGTCTGGGTCTCGACCGCCGTGCCCTGCTCCTCGACCTGTGCGGTCTCTGCGGCCTGCTCACTGTCACCGCCGCAGGCGCTCAGGCCAAACAGGGTCAGGCAGGCCAGCAGACCAGCCGTAAATCGTCTTGCGTTCATGTATTACATTCCTCCTGTGGTGGTCAAAACGCCCTGACATGCCCACTGATACTGCATGTAAGCCGAGAACAGGTCGATCTGCGCGAGCTTTACGTTGGACTCTGCGACCGCCTGATTGACCTGCGCCTGAATATAGGTATTGCGCGAGATGGTTCCCAGGTCGTACTTGAGTTTTTCGGTCTGGGTGACCTCATTCTGGTAGGCAAACGCCTCGTAAGCGACCGACAGCAGACGGTTTTTCTCGTAAACCGCACGAAACAGCTTGGTAAAGTTCTGCTCGAAGTTGTCCTCTGCCGACTCCAGCTTGTACTCGGCTGCGCGGATCTGCTCCTCGCGTCCGTCGGTGTCGCGGTCGAGGTCTTCAGCCTCCTCAACCGCCCGCTCGGCGGCGTAGATGTCATAGCTCTTTTGCTTGCCGCGTTCCATGTCGGCGTCTAAGTCAAGAAGTGCCAGCATATCGGGCGTGACGGCCGGAATGGTGTCCAGCATGTAGCTGCGCGACGGCTCGCGGCCGAGCATGACGCTCAGGTCTTCCTTGGCGTTGCGCAGGGTCAGGTACAGACTCCGGATGGCACTGTCGGTCTGGGTCTTGGCCAGACGCGCCTGGTCGAGCTGCTGCTGCGAGATCTGACCGAGCTGGAAGCGGGTCTGCATCTCATTATAGGTCACGTTAGTCAGGTCGGACTGCTGGACGGTGACGATATAGTTCTGCTGAATGGTCATCAGACCGGCATAGGTCGCCTGTGCCGCCATGACCAGCTGGTTTTCGATCGACTCGAACTGCTTTTCGTAGGGTTCATGGTCGGTGTTTTTCAGTTCTTCCAGCTGGGCTTCCAGCTGCGCGAGCTGGGTCTGCATCTGGGCAATATTGTTTTGCAGCAGAACAACGGTTGCGCTGCCCACCGTGACCGTTGCAGCACCGTTCTGCACGGTCGGGTCAACCGTGGTCAGCGAGGACGACACGCTGTTTGCCAGCTGCTGCATGCCTGCGATGGCCTGCTCCATGCCGTCAATCGCGGCTTCCATGTCATCGATGGCCGCATCCAGATCGACCGCTTCAATGCTCGCCAGCGTCTCACGGTTGGCTAAAACCGTCTTATTCTGGTTGCGCACCAGTTCCTCGATCTGATTATAATACAGCATTTCGGCGTTTGCGATCTCAGGGTCTTGCTGCTGGAGGTAATAGGTTGCCTCCTCTGCCGAAAAGCCCAGCCAGTAGGTCGGGTAAACGTCGCCCGTGTTGGTCGAAACCGTACCCGGTGTGCCCGGTGTCTGACCGGTGCCCGGAATATGATAATAGTCGTTTGTCGTCGAGCTGTTCGGGGTGGTGGTCGTCGGTGCGGTCGGTGTGGTGACGGCTCCCGCGTTCGGGTTCAGCCACGACGGCATCTGGTTGCCGGACGCAGTCCCTGTAGTGGTCTGCGAGGTCTGACCGGTGGGCACGGTCACCGCGCCCGCATTCGGGTCGAGCCATGCCGGAATCTGACTATCTGCCCACGCCGCCTGTGCCGCCGGGCCGACAAGCATCGTACCGGCCAGCGCTGCCGCGCAAAGTTGTTTTTTCATAAATCGTCCTCTCTCACTTTCCTCATCAGGGCATGGTAAAATCTTCCGACCGACCAGTCGGTCGGATATCGTTTCTATTATACGCCCACCCGCTGTGCGCCGTCAATCGAAACGGTGTCCATGTTCACACAAAAGACACAAAACGTCTGCGCCCTCTTTTTATATGCGGTAGGAAAGGCAAAAAAGACCGTCCAAGCGGACGGCCTTTCCATCAAATTACAGCAGCTCACGCGAAATGATACTGGTGCGCACGTGCATGATGGTCTCGGTCGGTTTTCTGCGGCGTGCCAGAAGCTCGTAGAGCACCTCGACCGCACGCCGTGCCTGTCCGGAAAAGTCCTGATCGACGATGAAGTCCACCCGTCCGTCGGCCAGGTACTCCCGCGCGTACGGGGTCAGGTCGTTGCACACGACGTGGATGGGCTGGGGCGCGCGCACGCGCGCCAGAGCATCCATGCAGCCCTTGACGCTCTCGTTCGCCATATAAATGGCGCGCAGGCGCGGATTGCGGCGCACTTCGCGCAGTACGCCGTCGTAGGTCAGGTCATAGCGCTCGATGCACTCGATGACGTGGGCATGGCCGATATCACCCTCAAGCTCATATAAACGTTCCAAAAAGCCATCGACGCGCAGGCGGTGGGCGGTGAACTCACGATTGCCGCACACGATCAGCACGTCGCCGCCTGCCAGCACGGGCACGAGCAGTCCGGCAGCCACGCGCCCGGATTTGACCAGATCCTGACCGATGTGGCACACGCGCGCCGAGTCGGGCACGTCGGAATTACAGGTCACGACCGGCACGCCCTGCGCGGTCAGGCGGTCGATCTCCTGTGCCATGGGCATGGTATCGGCCGCGTTGAGCACCAGCCCGGCAATTTGGGACGCTTCCAGCGCACCAATGCACGTGCAATACTCGTGGTTCGACCGTCCGGTCAGCTCGCGAATCTCCACCCGGAAACTGGGATCACCGATGCGCCGCAAGGCGGCCTGGATGCCCCGCCGCGTCTGGCGGGTGTAGTAGTCTCCCCAGCCCGGAATCACAAACCCGATCGTCATGCCCTGCCGCGCGGGCTGCACCTGCCGCCGCTGCGCCGGGGTGCGGTAGCCCAGTTCATCAATCGCCTGCTGCACACGCGCGCGCACCTCAGGCGCAACATTGGCACGGCCATTGACCACACGGTCAACCGTACCGCGCGATACACCGCACTTGTCGGCTATCATCTGCGATGTGATTTTCATGGGCATTCCTCCTGCTTTGCCGGTGTTCCGTCTGTTACCATCCTATCACGGCGTGCCCGCCCACGCAAGTATGCCCGATCGATTTTTACGTTTTGAACAATGCACACCGACTCCCCTCACAATCACCGTCATAAAATTGCGCAAAATACATAAAAGAATTGCTGTCATTTATACATATCGCTAAAATTAGCCATGCGTACTTGCCGCTCGTCCATGCATGTTTTATAATATATCCAGTACGTTATAATTGTTCTTATTTCGGGTGCGAACCCGTTCGAACAAGTGTAAAGGAGATATGTATTATGGCAAATTTACGCATTGGCGTCGTAGGCTGCGGCCGAATCGGCAAATTGCACATCGACAATCTCATCAATGCTGTTCCGGGCGTTGAAGTGATCGCTGTTGCTGACCCCATGATCGACAAGTCCGGCGCACGTGACTGGTGTGCAGCCCGCGGCATCACCAACGTTTCCGCAGACTACATGGATGTCATCAACAACAAGGACGTAGACGCTGTGTTCGTTTGCTCCTCCACCGACACCCACTCTGTCATCTCTCTGGCTGCTGTCAACGCTGGCAAGCACGTTTTCTGCGAGAAGCCGGTTGACTACGATGTAGACAAGATCAAGGCTGTTATGGCTGCTGTTGAGGAGAAGGGCGTTAAGTTCCAGGTTGGTTTCAACCGCCGCTTCGACCACAACCACAAGGCTGTGGCTGACGCTGTGAAGTCCGGCAAGATCGGTGATCCCCACATCGTGATCGTTTCTTCCCGTGACCCCGAGCCGCCCCCGGCTTCCTACGTTGCTGTTTCCGGCGGTATCTTCTACGATATGATGATCCACGACTTCGACATGGTGCGCTACGTAACCGGTTCTGAGGCTGTTGAGATCTCGGCTGTTGGCTCCTGCCTGGTGAACCCCAAGCTGCAGGAAGAGTCCGGCATCCCGGACGTTGACACCGCTGTTGTTACCATGAAGATGGCAAACGGCTGCATCGCTGTCATCAACAACTCCCGTCAGGCTGTTTACGGCTACGACCAGCGCGTCGAGGTATTCGGCTCCAAGGGTATGGCTTCCGACGGCAACGATCTGCTCAACACCGCTACCATCATGACCGTTGACGGTGCGCACTCCGAGAAGCCCCTGTGGTTCTTCCTCGAGCGCTACAACCAGGCGTTCATCGAGCAGGTTAAGTACTTCGTTGACTCGGTTGTGAACGACAAGCCGGTTGTCGTTGGTGCAATCGACGGTCTGCGCCCGGTTTACATGGCTCAGGCTGCGACCGAGTCCTGCCGTAACGGTGGCGTTTACGTCAAGGTTCCGCAGTAATCGATCCTTTCCCGTGCATCAATCTAAAAGCGCTGTCCTTCGGGACGGCGCTTTTTTTCATCCGTGTGTGAGAAAAATTTTTTGATTTCTCTTGAACCGACCTTGCTTTCTGCGGCTCTATTATGCAGAATAAGCACGAAAGGAGTGAAAAGCCCCATGGCTTGCTGTATACCCGCCGAAGGGCTTCCCGCTATCGGGCCCGACTGCGACACCCTGTTCGAAACCTACCAGACAGAGGCGCTGCGCGGGGCTTACCTCCTCTGCGGAAACCGGGCAGATGCCGCGGACGTGTTACCGCATACCTTTGTCCAGTGCTACG
>CAUEJN010000023.1 GCA_959018045.1 uncultured Butyricicoccus sp.
AGTGTGTGGGACTGGTCCCACACCCTCTCTTTTTTGACGCAAAAAAATAAAACCTGCCGAAAAGGCAGGTTTTTTTCTGTCTTACAGACGCTTGCTGCGTGTGCTCTCGTTAAAATGCTCGATCAGCTCGACCATCTCGCCGCTCGGGCCCTTGAAGAAGATATTGCGCAGACCGCCGAACAGGTTGGGCAGCTCGATCGGCTCTTCGGTGCAGAACTCACCCAGACCCATAACGCGCATCTCATTGACCACCAGCGGCAGGTTGGCAACCTCAACCGCAAAGTGCGGGATGACACCCTCACCCGCGGGCATCTTGCCGTCGCCCGGCTGAATGAGCTCGATCTCAAAGTTGGTCAGGGTCAGCATGGCCAGCTGATTGACGCCGATCGGCTTCTGTACGCTGTCGCGCATGGTGCATTCTGCACCCAGAGTCTCATAAAACTTGATAGAACGCTCGATGTCAGGCGTATAGATCGCAATATGTGCCAGTCTCAGATAACTTCTCATGTTAGGGACTTCCCTTCTTAATAATTCTCTTTCCCTATTTTACCACATGACCTTGCACTTGTAAAAGCAAAATGCAGCTTTTTTTCTCAATATTCAACCGCCTGAATGGCCGGAAATTCTTCCATCATATTCATCAAATCGCCCGCGTCAAAATGCAGCGGCAGACGAATCTGCAAATCCATCGACACATTGCCGTTGCCTTCCTTTTTGGCCTTGATGTTCATAATCTCAACGTTGTACATCCGCAGTCTGCTGCGCAGCTCGGTCATCGCGCCCGGCTCGTCGCGCATGACGATGTGGAAGCACTCAGCCGACACCGCATTTTTAAAATGGGAGAATCGCGATGGATGAACGCCTGCACCAGGAAAATCGCCACCGTTCCGGCGATACCTATGACATACAGTCCACCGCCGATGGCCATACCACAGCCTGCCGTGCCCCAGATGCCAGCCGCGGTGGCCAGTCCGGTGACCGTCGACTGGTTGCGGCGGAAAATCATGCCTGCACCCAGAAAACTGACGCCCGATACAATGCCCGCTGCGACACGCGAAGGGTCGAGCTTGACTGTCTCACTGACCACGTCGAAATACGCATACTTGGACACGATCATCATAAGCGCCGAGGCGATGGCAACGATAAAGTGTGTGCGCAGACCGGCTGATTTGAGTCGGTTGAGTCGTTCGTAGCCGATGGCCGCGCCGCATGCGCCTGCCAACGCCAGGCGGAACAAAAATTCCAGGTTCAGTCTCCAATCAATCGCTGTAATCATAATAATCATGCACGCTCCCTTCCGTGATACAAGGCCGCGTCCGCAGTCTATTGTAATATTATAGTAAAATCTATGTAATATATCAATGCACAAATTTTACAATTGGAGGGACTCGTCCACAACAAAAAAACGCACGCCGGACGGACTCCAGCGTGCGTTTGTGATTATTTAGCTTTATGCTTCGTCGTCTTCGTGACGAACGATTGCGATGGACAGCTCGTCGAGCTGCTTCTGCTCAACCGTGCCAGGTGCATCCATCATCAGATCCTGTGCGTTCTTGTTCATCGGGAACGGAATGATCTCACGGATGGACTCCTCGCCAGCCAGCAGCATGACCATACGGTCAACACCGGGTGCGATACCTGCATGCGGAGGTGCACCGTAGCAGAATGCGTTGTACATTGCCGGGAACTTCGCCTTAACAGCGTCCTCACCCAGACGTACCAGCTCAAATGCCTTGACCATAATCTCGGGGTCATGGTTACGAACCGCACCAGACGACAGCTCGACACCGTTGCAGACCAGATCGTACTGGAATGCAGTGATGGTCAGCGGGTCGACCTCGCCAGCGTGTGCCTTGTCCAGAATCTCTGCACCGCCGTTGGGCATAGAGAACGGGTTGTGGCAGAACTCCAGCTCGCCGGACTCCTCGCCGATCTCGTACATCGGGAAGTCAACGATCCAGCAGAACTCATAGCGTTCGGTATCCATGTGGTTCGGGCACATTGCACCCAGCTTGCTGCGCAGAACGCCAGCGGTCTTCTGGGCAACGCCCTTCTTGCCAGCGGTCAGGCCGACAAAGGTGTTCGGCTTGAGGTCGAGTGCTGCGATGATGGCATCCTTCTTGTCCTGCAGGAACTTTGCGATGCCGCCGGCAATCTCGCCCTTCTCGTCGAGCTTGAACCAGTAAGCCTTATTGCCCGACTGTACCTCAACATCTGCGCACAGCTTGTCGATCTGCTTGCGGGTTGCGGTGAAGTCGGTGACCGGAATAGCCTTGACGACATTGCCCTCGAACGGGCCGAAGCCACAGTCACCGATCAGCTCGGTCACGTCGGTCACGGTCAGGTCGATACGCAGGTCAGGCTTATCCGAGCCGTAGGTCTCCATCGCCTCGGTGAACGGAATGCGCTTGAACGGTGCGCTCGATGCAACGTTGTACTTACCGTACTTTGCAAAGATCGGCGGCAGAACGTCCTCCAGAACGGCGAATACGTCGTCCTGGTTTGCAAATGCCATCTCCATATCCAGCTGGTAGAACTCACCGGGCGAACGGTCGCCGCGCGCGTCCTCGTCGCGGAAGCAGGGAGCGATCTGGAAGTAACGGTCAAAGCCCGATGCCATGAGCAGCTGCTTGAACTGCTGCGGTGCCTGCGGCAGCGCGTAGAACTTGCCCGGATGCTTACGGGAGGGTACCAGGTAGTCACGTGCGCCCTCAGGAGAGGAAGCGGTCAGAATCGGGGTGGTGATCTCGAGGAAACCGTGCTCGGTCATCGCAGCGCGCAGAGCGGCGACGACGTTGCAGCGCAGCACGATGTTGTTCTTGACCTCCGGATTGCGCAGGTCGAGGTAACGGTACTTCAGACGCAGGGTCTCATCGGCCTCGCGGCTGCGGCCAACCTGGAAGGGCAGCTCATTGTAACGGCAGCGGCCGAGAACTTCGATCTTGGTCGGAACGACCTCGATGTCACCGGTTGCCATCTTGGGGTTCTTGCTGTCGCGCTCGCGCACAACGCCCTCAACCGAAATGGTGGATTCCTTATTGAGTCCCTTGATGGATGCCAGCATCTCCTCGGTCTCAAGAACGACCTGAGTGGTGCCGTAGAAGTCGCGCAGGATGACAAACGCCAGGCTGCTGCCGACCTCACGCACGTTCTCCATCCAGCCGACGATCTTTACCGTCTGGCCGACATGCTCCATACGAAGGTCGTTGCAGGTGTGGGTTCGAGACTGAAACATAATACACTTTCCTTTACATTGAAATTCGTCTTATCGATCCAGAATGACCGTACCGGCCGCACGTGCGGCAAGGCCGTCACGAATGCGCGCAAGCGCCTCGTCAAAGCCGGTGTTGGTCTGTTCGCCGGTCGCGAGCTCCTTGAGTGCGACGACGTTATTTTTGATCTCGTCCTCGCCCATAAAGATAACATAGGGGATGGCGAGCTTATCCGCGTAGGTGATCTTTGCCTTGAACTTCTTCTTTTCGCAGTGCAGCTGGACGCGGATGCCGTTGTCACGCAGACGGGTTGCCAGCTCGATAGCCGGGCTGACCTCGTCGGTCATGGGCAGGATCATCACGTCGGCGGGAGATGCCGGCGGGTTCTGATTGAGGTAATCCTTGTCCTGCAGGACGAAGAACAGGCGAGTCAGGCCGATGGAGATGCCCACGCCGGGCAGCTTCTTATCGGTGTAGTACTCGGCCAGGTTGTCGTAGCGGCCGCCCGAGCAGATCGAACCGATTTCCGGGTGATCGAGCATGGTGGTCTCGTAAACCGTGCCGGTGTAGTAGTCCAGACCGCGTGCGATGGTCAGGTCGATCTCAAAGTGATCGGCCGGAACGCCGAAGCCTTCCATGTAGGTCGCAACCGTGGTCAGTTCAGAGATACCCTGATCGAGCGTCTCGTTCTTGCCCTCGTAGCCCTTGAGTGCTTCCAGAATGCCCTGGGTACCACCCTCGATGGTGATGAACTTGAGAATCTCGTCTGCCTGCTCGCTGGTTGCGCCGCAGTCCTCGGTCAGGATCTCGCGTACCTTGTCCGGGCCGATCTTCTCGAGCTTATCAATCGTGCGCATAACGTCGCTCGCCTTGTCGGACAGGCCGAGCATAGCGAAGAAACCGCTCAGCACCTTACGGTTGTTGATGCGGATCTTAAAGCGCTTGAGACCCAGACGGGAGAAGGTCTTATAGATGATAGACGGGATCTCGGCCTCGTTGATGATGTCGAGCTGACCGTCGCCGATGATATCAATATCCGCCTGATAGAACTCGCGGAAACGGCCGCGCTGGGCGCGCTCGCCGCGGTAAACCTTGCCGATCTGATAGCGACGGAACGGGAAGGTCAGCTGTCCGTAGTTGAGTGCTACGTACTTTGCCAGCGGAACGGTCAGGTCGAAGCGCATGGACAGGTCGGTATCGCCCTTCTGGAAGCGGTAGATCTGCTTTTCGGTCTCGCCGCCGCCCTTGGCAAGCAGGACTTCGGACGCTTCAAGCACCGGGGTATCAAGCGGATAGAAGCCGTAAAGCGCGTAGGTCTCGCGCAGGGTCTGCATGATGCGTTCCATCTGCTCCTGAGCCGCCGGCAGAAGCTCCATAAAGCCGGACAGTGTTCTGGGTTTAATTTTTTCCATCTGTACGAAAAAACTCCTTCTGACTATCATTTTACCCACTGTTGGAACATGCAAAATGCCGCAGGGACGCGGCATAAAAAGAGGCGCACCCGAACCCGCCGGGGCGGGCGGGTACGCCGGATGTGCGTTTGAATCAGCGGGACTTGGGATTTACAATATTTCTCCAATCCAGATCGCCGCGATCCAGACCGAGAATGAGCATTTCTGCGGTTGCCGCGTTGGTTGCGATCGGAATGTTATGCATGTCGCACAGGCGCGCGAGCACATGGATGTCGGGCTCATACTGGCTGTTGGACATGGGATCACGGAAGAACAGGACGAGGTCAATCTCGTTGTACGAGACGCGGGCAGAAATCTGCTCCTCACCGCCCTGCATACCCGGGAGATATCGTTCAATTTTGAGACCGGTTGCCTCTGATACGAGTTTGCCCGTGGTACCGGTCGCGCACAGGTTGTGCTTTGCGAGGATGCCGCAGTATGCCATGCAGAACTGCACCATGAGCTCTTTCTTTCGATCGTGTGCGATCAAAGCGATATTCATAACTCTATTGGTCTCCTTTCTAGTCATACCTTACAGCCGCATCAGCGGCAGGCGCTCTCCTTCCAGGCGGCGCGCAATGTTGCGGTAGGCCTGGGCTGCGCCCGATTTTTTATAGCTTACAACACTCTTTCCGCTGCCGGCGCAGGCAATCACGTCCTCATCCTCGGGGATGATTCCGAGCAGCTGCAAACCGGAAGTGTCGATTGCATCGTCAATGTTAGCGGCGACGCCGTAGCGCACCAGGCGTGGACGCACGCGGTTGACGACCAGACGAATGCGCATGATGCACTCGTCCTCCATCCGTCTGGCGACACGCTCTGCGCCGCGGATGGAAGCAGGATCGGGCATGGTCACGACAATGCCCTGGGTCGCGATCTGTGCATAGAGCGACAGCTCGGCGGGCAGTCCTGCCGGCCCGTCAATGATGACGTAGTCGTAACCGTCCTGCTCGGTTTGCTCGGCCAGACTGCGCATTTGGGACGCGGTCAGGTCGGGAAGATCGGCGGGTGCGGTCAGCAGGTACAGACCGTCGGTCGTCGGATGGGCGGCTGCCGCGCGGGACAGCGGCACCGTACCGCGTGCCACATCGGCAAACGTGAATACGGCCAGTTCGCTCATGCCGAGCACCAGATCGAGATTGCGCAGACCACAGTCGCCGTCCACAACCAGCACCTTTTTCCCAAGTCCTGCCAGCACGGTTCCGACCGCAGCTGTCAGAGAGGTTTTTCCTGTGCCGCCCTTACCGGACGCAACCAAAATGATCTTGCGCATACTTCCTCCGAATGATTTCACACCTTACATTCAAGTATAAAGCAAATATCGGTCTGTGACAAGCCTATGGCGGTGTATTTTTACAAGTTTTTTCCGACATCTACCGAAACAAACATTGGTCTTTTCCACAAAGGGTGTACCAGTAGCAGATTTTGCTCTGGACACATAGAAGCACCTGCAAGATATCCCATCTTGCAGGTGCTTTCAGTCTTCCGGTTCACTGGAATTTTTTACTTTTGCAGGGTGTACTCGGCGGGTACCGACTCCATCTCTCCTTCGCCCTGGAAGTAGGCGTCGAAGATATCACGGGCAACCGGTGCAACAGATGAACCATGCAGTGCACATTCACCAGCAACAGCAACCGCGATTTCCGGATCATCAGCCGGAGCATAAGCGATCAGGACACCATGATCGGTGCTATTTCCATCAAAATCCTTACCGCCACCATGCTGCGATGTACCAGTTTTAATTGCAATCGGAATCGGATAGTTTGCGAAGGTAGCCGCTGCGGTACCGCCCTCGTCAGCAACCGACTGCATGGCATCAGTAACAGCCTTTAGATTTGCCGGATCAACATCAATCTGCTGGGCAACTTTGGGCTCGTTCTCCATGACCGTGCTGCTGTAATCGTACGACTTGACGCTCTTGATCAGCGTCGGCTGATAGCGAGTGCCGCCGTTTGCCAGCGTTGCCGTATAGACAGCCAGCTGAAGCGGCGTCATGGTGTTATCACTCTGACCGATTGCAGCCTGTACAACGTCACCGGGCTGCCATGGGTTGAAGAGCGGATTGTTTTCCAGCATCTGTGCACGGTAGGTCGGGCCTGCGGCCGAGCCGGCAATCTCACCGACCTCGATGCCGGTCTTCTGGCCGAAGCCGAACAGCTTAGACCACTTCTCAATCGTGGCACCGCCCAGCATGTAACCGGTCTCGTAGAAATAAATATTGCACGACTTTTTGATTGCCTGATTTAAATCTACCGTACCATGCCAACCTAAGCACTTAAAAGTACGAGAGCTAAATCTCGTATAATAATGGTTGCAGACCATGGTCGTACTCTGGTTGATGACGCCCTCTTCCAGACCGGCCAGTGCAATCATGGGCTTGAACGTAGAACCTGGTGCGTATGCCATCTGGAAGGCACGGTTGCGCGTCGGCTCCAGCGGATTGTCATTGATGGCTGCCGAGTCCTCAAGGAAGGTCGCCTGACTGTACGTCGGATAGTTAGCTGCTGCCAGCACCTCGCCGGTGTCAACCTTGACGACGACTGCCGCGCCGCCGCGTGCGCCCGAAATCTGTGAGATGACTCTGGCCAAGGACTCCTCAGCGACCTTTTGCAGCTCGATATCCAGCGTCGTGATGACGTTATCACCAGGCTGCGGTGCGGTGGCCTCCATCGTACCCGTGACCTCACCGGTCACGTCGGTGTCCACCATACGGCTGCCCTTCTTGCCGCGCAGGTACTCTTCCATGGACATTTCCAGACCGCTCTTACCAACGATATCGGTCATGGAATAGCCCTTGTCCTTGTACTTGTCCCAGTCTTCCTTATAAATAATACCGGTACGTCCCAGAATCTGCGCTGCGCAGTCGGTCTCGTACTTGCGCACGGTCGAGGTCTCAATATTGACACCCTTGAACAGGCTGCTACGCTCTTTGATCTCGGCAATAAGGTCCATCGGAACGTCCTCGACAAAGATAAACGGATTGGTGCGCGAGAAACCTGACGTCGACATGCGGTAGCGCTGTTCCAAAATCCAGCGTGCATTGGACGGGGTGTAGGAATCGCTGATGTTGTAATACGATTTGAGCACTGCAAGCACGCTCGGTGCATCCAGCGCCTTGGCCTCGCTCACGCCATACTTGGACTTGAGTCCCAGCTTGTCCTGACCGGACGATGTACCGTTCTTTTCGTCGATGAACGAAGTCAGCGTGGTGTATACCGTATCATCTGCACTGCATGTGAAGGTGTACGGCTCCTGCTGGGTAATGGGCAATGCGGTCGGCACGTCCACACCCGCCGAGATGACCAGCTGCACAAGCTGCAGCAGGATGTCGTTCTGGTTGTCAAAATCCCAGTAAGCGTAGTCAAAGCGGATGGAGTAAACCGACTCGTTGGTGACCAGCGGTCGACCGTAACGGTCGAGGAGCTCACCGCGCGCCGCCGAGACAACGCTCGTCGAAGTCAGGTGACGCTCGGCTTGCAGGCGGTACTGTTCACCGTTGATAATCTGCAAAGAATATAGACCGGCGGCTGACACGCCGCACAGCAAAGCAAGCACAACAAAGAGTGCAAGCAGTCGATGTAACAGCTTTGTCTTGTTATCCATAGGGTAAAAAACCTCACTTCATACGGTCAAACCGCCGTGCCATGGTGCGCACGGGCAGGTAAATAAACGGGGACAAAACGATCGCGGCCAGAATCTCGCCGTACATAGATTGCAGGAACGGCAGAATCGGGTAGGATACGCGAACCATCGCCGACAGCACAAACTGAAAACCGCGCAGAATGAGCATGCCGCCTGCGGTCAGAAGCAGGTGCGACGGCCAGATACGGCGCAGATAGCGTCCGCTGATTGCACCCGCAAAGGTGGCAAACAACATAAAGTAGAGCGGCAGCAACCCCTCTACGCCAGTGCCCGCCAGATCGTACAGAATGCCGGTGGTCAGGCCGATCGCCGCGCCAACGGCAGGGTTTTCCATGAGCGCGACCGCTGCGGGTACACTGAACAGGAGATCCAGCCGGGCGCCGAACAGCTTGAGTCCGCCGAGCGGGGTTGCCGTCTCGAGCAAATAGAGTACGATCAGAAAAATGGTGTAGGAAACGATCTTATAGGTCGTAGTGCGGTCTCTCTGCATGGCGCATCACTCCGCTGCGGCATCGGCTGCCGCCTGGTCGGTGGACTGTACCTGTCCCGAAGTCACGTCGGTGATGACGTACACATCGGTGACCGTTGCCGGATCGACAAACGGGCGGATGACCGCATAGTTATCCATGCCGTTCTCCTCAATCATGACGCGCTCAACCGTGCCGATCATAATGCCCTTGGGGAAGATACCACCCTCGCCCGAGGTCTGCACGGTGTCGCCGATGACGACATCGCTGTCCTTGCCCAGATAGGACAGGCGCAGCATGCCGCTGCCCATCAGCTCGTAATCGCCCTGTGCAATGCCGCTCTCGCGGGTACGGGTGACCAGCGCACCGGCATGCATGTTGGTGTCAAGCACGGTGGTGACCTTGCTGTAAGTCGGTGCGACCATGGATACATAGCCGACCATGCCCTCAGCCGTCACGACCAGATCGTTCTCGGACACACCGGCGAGCGATCCCTTATCGATCGAGATCGTGGTCGCCCACTGTCCGGGAGACCGTGCGATAACCTCAGCCATATCATAGTGGAAGGTCGGGTTTGCCTCGACCAGACCGGTCAGCACGCGCAGACGCTCGTTCTCATCCAGTGCAACCTGTGCGTCACGTACCTGCTGCTCGAGCTGTGCGACCTTTTCGCGCAGCTGCTTGTTCTCGGTCTCCATCTCGTCGTAGTTCTGGAAGTGATCGACCAGATGGCCGACCTTGTTCGTCACGACCGATACGCCTTTCTGCAGCGGCGACAGCACGGTGCCGACCGCCGCCGAAACCGGCGAGTTCTGTCCGGTTGCCCCGGTGTAGGCAGCAAGACCGAGACAAACTGCCGCGATCAGCAGAATGACCGTCAGCAGTCTTGTGGTAAAGATATTTCGCAAGTGGGATCTCCTCTCCTAAAATCAGACCAGCTTTGTCTGGCGCATCCGCTCGTACAGGCGGCGCACCGGCAGGCCCATAACGCTGTAATAATCTCCCTCAATACCCTGGATGAACCGTGCACCGGTACCCTGGATACCGTATGCGCCCGCCTTGTCCATGGATTCGCCCGAGGCGACGTAGGACGCGATCTCCTCGTCGGACAGATCGGCAAAGCGCACGCGGGTTACGACCGTGTCGGTCAGCATACCCTGACCGGGGACGTAAAGCGCAAGGCCGGTCATGACCTCGTGTGTGCGTCCGGACAGCAGCCCCAGCATACGGCAGGCATCCTGTTCGTCTGCCGGTTTGCCCAGCGCCTGGCCGTCCAGCACGACCAGCGTATCCGAGCCGATCACTGCGGCCTGCGGATGCAGGGCTGCGACCGCCCGTGCCTTGCCCGCGGCCAGTCTGGCGACTTCCTCGGCCAGATCGGCACCCGGGCGCAGTCCCTCGTCAATGTCGGCCGGACACACCGAAAAGTTCGGTGTGATCAGCCCGAGCAGTTCCTGTCTGCGCGGGGACTGTGAAGCTAAAATCAGTTGCATTTACAGTAATTGCTCCTTTTACATTCCCATATCCGTTTTACTCGACGCCGCGTCCGTACAGTCCGCGGGTAAAGCCGTCGGCAAAGGTCACTTCACTGCCCTCGGTGTACGCCTGCCAGATTTCGCCGGCTCGCTCGGGGGACTCGGTGGTCAGGCAGATGCGTCCGAGCTGTGCGCCGACCTTCTTCCAGTCGTCCTTATCGGCTAAGTAAAGCGGCTTGCTGTTGAGCAGCGTGTTGCGGCAGCCGAACTCAGGCAGAAGCGCAAAGCGCTGACCGGTGCGGTCGGTCAGGGTGGTGATGCCCTGCTTGCAGCTGCACTTGCCCGTCTTGCGGCGGATGGCGCAGTTTTCAAAAATCATCAGCGGCAGATGGCCGTAGACCACCATTTCGGTCTGGATGGGCTTGTCGATGTCGCGCAGCTGTGCCGTGCGCAGTTCGAACGACAGCGTCTGTCGAACGACACCCAGCTCAGCCAGTGCATCGAGTGCCGCGCCGTTGCATACGTTAAGACCAAAGCCGCCGTGCACAGTAAATCCCTTACCCCTAAGCAGCGGCAGCTGTCCGACGTTCATCGCACAGGCAGTCTGCACACCGCGGTCGCGCACGACATCCAGCATGCGCTCGATTTCGGGCTGCTCGGCATCGGTGTAGATGCGCGGCATGTGCACCGCGAGCGGCATACCCTCGGAGAGCAGGGAACGCACGGTATCCGGCTCCCCTGCAAGCTCGGTGAGCGGGACGTAGACCGTCTGAGGCTTGTGCGCCTGCATGGCCGGAGTTAACTGGGACAGCTTGCGTATCTCTAAAGTATACCCCTCGAATGCGGCGTTTTTGTGTCGATTGTGTGAAACTTGGAACGGTTTCCACGTTCTCTTGGGCGGCAGGCCGCGCAGCATAGCGACCGTGTTCAGCGCCGTGCGGCGCAGAGCATTGATGCGTGACGCCGGAACCATCAGGCCGTCGGGCAGGTCGATGATGAGATCGTCGTCCGGGTTTGCGACATAGAACGGCGTACCGCCGGTCTTGACCAGATTTTTGACCAGCATGTCACGGGTGGTCGGACGGTTCTTGGCCTGCTCGACCGGTTCATGGTCGGCTGTACCTGCATCGTGGTCTTCTCCGTCCGACACGCCGAGCGAAATGCCGTCCGGTGTGACCGTACAGGACATCGTGACCGGTACGAGTGGCGCTTCCTTGCCTTCGGCAAAGCGGTGTGCCGCTTCCTCATAGAGCGACTTGACCTCGCTCATGGGCAGATCGGTCTTGGTGCCGAACATCTTGTCGTCCACCTTGCCGGTCAGATAGCCGTCGGTGAAGCCGTCGCGCGAGAAGACCTTGCGCAAAATCTCGTTTTCTTCCTTGGTCGGACCGCGCTGCTCGCGCAGCAGATCGGCGTAAATCTTGGTGACAATCGCGCTGTACTCCGGACGCTTCATGCGGCCTTCGATCTTGAAGGACGACACACCCATCTGGGTCAGGGTCGGAATCCACTTGGCCGCGCACAAGTCCTTGAGCGAGAGCGGATATCCCTTTTTGCCGGAGTCGTAGGTGTAGGGCAGACGGCAGGGCTGAGCACACAGGCCGCGATTGCCCGAGCGCTGACCGATGACCGACGACATGTAGCACTGACCCGAGTAGCACATGCACAGCGCACCGTGCACAAACACCTCTGTTTCCACGCCCGCCTCGCGGGTAATCTTCTCGATCTCGTCCAGCGTGCACTCGCGCGACAGCACGACGCGGGAAAAGCCCAGTTCCTTGGCTTGCAGCGCACCGTCCAGCGTGTGAATGGTCATCTGGGTGGACGCGTGCAGCGGCAGGTCGGGTGCATGCTCACGAATGAGCCGTGCAAGACCCAAATCCTGCACGATGAGCGCATCTGCGCCCGCTTCGTTCAGAAATCGCACGTCCTCCACGGCTTCGGACAGCTCACGGTCGAGGGCGACGATGTTAAATGTAACGTTGGTTTTGACCCCGCGGGTGCGGCAGTAGGCAATGGCCTCGGCCATCTCATCCCGCGAAAAATTTTTTGCACCACGGCGGGCGTTGAACGTGCCAAAGCCCAGATAAACGGCGTTTGCACCGCTCTGCACGGCTGCGCGCACGCCTTCAAAGGAACCGGCCGGGGCTAATAATTCGGGCATTACTTTCCGCCTTTCTTCTTTTTCCCGCGCGGTGCCTGGGACTGGTTGATCTGAATCTGACGGTTGAGCTCGGCCTTGACCTTCTTGAGCTCAGCCTGCAAGGCTTGCATCTCGGCATCCCGCTCGTCCGGCTGCTCGTTTACCGATTCAGCCGCCGGTGCAGGCTGCTCTGCTGCCTTGTGTGCGTTCTCCAGTTCCTGCTTGAGGCGCTCGATCTCGGCCAGATCACCTGCATCGTGCTGCGGTGCAGCCTTCTTTTCGGCCTCTAACGTCTCCAGGTGTGCGCGTTTGACCTCCTCCTGCAGACGATCAATCTCAGCATGCAGCGGTTCGGGGTCTTCCATGTTGTTGTAATCCTTCTCCAGCTGACGCAGGCGGGTCAGCTCACGGCGCAGCTCGCCGATCTCGCCGATCTCTCGTCCAGCCAGCTGAATCTTCGCCTTGGACAGCTCAGCCTTGACATCGGTCAGCTCCTTGTTCAGCTGCTCAAATTCGACGGTCGGGCGCACATCGTGGTACGAATCGCGCAGGTGCTGCATCTCCTCGCGCAGGCGTGCATTCTCGTCAGCCTGACAGCGGCGCTCGTCCAGTGCTGCTTGCAGCTGACGAATCTGCGCGTAGAGCGGTGCCGGATCATTGCGCTTGAGGCGCTCGTCCAGCTCCTCGATCTGCGCCTTGAGACGGCTGTTCTCTCCGACCTGCTTTTCCTTGCTGTCAAGGGCATTCTGCAGGTTGCGGATCTCATTGCGCAGCGGCTCGGGATCGTTCTCGACCAGCTTGTGCTTGAGTCCTTCGATCTCTTCCTTGAGCTGAATGTTCTCGCTGACTTGCTTTTCCTTGGCATCGAGTGCGTTTTGCAGGTTGCGGATCTCGGCGTAGAGCGGTTCGGTGTCGGTGCGCGCACCGCGCAGAATCTCGATCTCCTCATTGAGCGACTTGATCTGCTTGTTGAGTGCGTCGATCTGATCCTGTGCCTCGGCCGACTGGGTGGATTCCTTCACGTGCAGCGCATCGAGTGCAGCGTTGAGCTGTTCGATCTCGCTTTGCAGCGAATTTTCCTGCTCATGCACCGCGGCAGCCTTTTCGGCCTGTGCCTGTGTCAGCTCCTCGCGCAGCTCCTGGGTCTCGCGGGTCAGTGCCTGAATGCGCATCTGCAAAGCGTCCATGTCGGACAGTCTTGCCTTGGCCTGGTCACGGTCACGAGTCAGCTGGTCGATCTGGCCGTTGAGTCTTGCCATCTCGGCATCAGACTCGGCGCACACGCTGTCATGCAGATTGTGTGCGGTGTCCAGCTCCTTTTCCAGTCGCTTGATCTCGGCCAGGAGCACGGCCGGGTCTTCATCCGGACGCGCACGGCGCATGGTGTCGAGCTCGTCCTGCATCAGGCCCAGCTCACTCTTGCTTTTGGAAAGTGCTTCCTGCTGCTCCTGTGCCTGGTTTTTGTACTCTTCGCACTGATGGCGCAGCTTGACGGCCTCATCGGCCATGTTCAGGGTTGCCAGTACGCCGGTCGAAAACGTCGTATTGCCAACCAGTTTCTTGGCCTCTGCGATCTTCTGATCTGCCAGGGCCGCGATCTCTTTCATGTATGCTTCGGGTTCGTCCGCGACCAGTGAGAATTTCTGGCCTGCGATGGTTACGGTGAGACGGTTTTGCATCCCGATCTTCCTCCCTGTTCGTTGCATTGGTATACAGCATATTATTATAACACAATTCCTTTTGCCTCCCACTCAAATTTCCGCA
>CAUEJN010000024.1 GCA_959018045.1 uncultured Butyricicoccus sp.
TTGAAACCCGGTGTCCGCCCCGGGTTTCAATCAAAACAAACAAAAAGGAAAGACCAACCATTCAGTTGGTCTTTCCAGAGCATTGCGCGACCTTCGGGTCGCGCTTTTTTTGTTCTTTTTGGTTGATTCCGGTCTGTGACCGGAACCAAAGGGGGAGTTTCGCGTCACACTCATTTAATCCGCGCACAGCGCGGGAATAAGGATAGTGGCCTACGGGCTGCGGGACGCGACTTGAGGCTCTGCCTCAAGACTCCGCAAACCTTTGAAAAGGTTTGATCCAAACTTCAATAGGGGTGCGGTGGTTAATCGAACAGCTTTTGAATCTCATCCATCCGTTCTTCCGCCAGTCGATATCCTTCGTTATACGCCGCGACCAGCTTCTCCACATCGGACTCAAACGAATTGATCGGCGTTTCCGGCTGCAATAACACCGTATTCTGCGGCTGATACTGCACAAGATGCTCGCAAAAGCACACGGTATCGTTATACATCTTGGGTCGATTCAAAATCACTTCAGCCATTGCCGGGAATTTACGGTGCAATGCTGCTGCAGTAGCGTGGTCACGCCGTTTGATCTTCTTTCGGTAGCCCTTGGGCTGGGTCAGGACGATCAGGTTTTTCCGGTTTCCGTCGGCAATCGCCTTGCGAATGGGGATGGAATCCGAGATTCCACCGTCGTAGTAGATTTTGTGGCCAATGCGAGCGGGAGGGAAGTAGACCGGCAGCGAACAGGTGGCGCGCAGCATGGTGCACTTTTCATCCAAATCCTTGCCGTCCAGGTACTCGCATTGACCGGTCTCGGCGTTGGTCACACCGACCAAAATCTTGCCCTGATAGGCGCGGAAGGTATCCCAGTCGAAGGGCAAAAGCTCGTTTGGGATGGTGTCAAAGACGAAATCCAGACCGAAGATCGAACGGCATTTGAGCAAGTTCGCGGGAGACAGATAGCGCTTGTCGTTGCGGAAGCGGCGGGCAACCTCCAGATTGCGCCCACGCTGGCGGGAGACATAGGAGAAGCCGTCGGTGATACCGGCAGAAACACCGATCACGTAGTCAAACATGAGGTCGTGCTCCAGCAGCGCGTCCATGACGCCGCTAGAGAAGATCGGGCGGAAGGTGCCGCCCTCCAAGATGAGTCCGGGCATTTGGGGTCAGTTCCTTTCTGGGGTAGGAATAAAATCGATCAGACCGGTGACGCGGGATGCGGCGGTCAGGCGGACACGCATAGGCGTGCCCATCGTGTAGCGTACCCGCGAGCGGCGGCCGATGAGCATCATTTTCTGGTCGTCGAATTCGTAGTCGTCACCCGGCAGATCTTCCACGCGGATGAGACCCTCGACCGCGTTTGTGAGCGAGACGAACAGGCCAAAGGAGGTCACACCGGAGACTTCGCCGTCGAAGTCCTGACCGATGAACTGCTCCATATAGGCGGCCAGATACAGTTTGTCGATGTCGCGCTCGGCGGTATCGGCTGCAAATTCGCGGGTCGTGGATTGGGAAGCGGCCTCCTCGCAGAAGACCCAGTCGGATTTGGTGTACTGCTGGCCGGAGATGGCTTTAAACAGCATACGATGTGCAACCAAATCGGGATAGCGGCGAATAGGCGAGGTGAAATGCAGGTATTCCTTGGCCTGCAAGCCGTAATGTCCCAGACATTCGGCATCATACCGTGCGCGGGCGAGCGAGCGCAGCAGCAGGGTGGGCAGGGCGCGTTGACGGGGATCGTCCTTGGCGCCGTCCAGCACGGCTTGCAGCTGTGCGGTGTCGCTTGGCTTGGAGGCATCCACACGATAGCCGAACGGCCGGGCAAACTGGGCGAATACACGCAGCTTTTCCGGGTCAGGGCTTTCGTGGACGCGGTAGACGGTCGGATTGTTCCGGTGGGTCATATAGGCGGCAACCGCCTCATTGGCCGCGAGCATGAACTCCTCAATCATTTTCTCGGCATCGCCGCGTGCGCGGAAGGATACCTCAACCGGTTCGCCGCTCTCGTCGGTCAAAATCTCGGCTTCGGGCAGGTCGAGGTCGAGCGCTCCGCGCTCCATGCGTCTGCGGCGCATGGCCTGCGACAGCGCGTGCATGCGGTCGGCAGTTTCGGTCAAAAAGGCGTACTCGGCACGGCACTCTTCGTTTCCGTCAAAGATTTCGTTCATCTTGCGGTAGGTCATGCGCGCCTTGGAGCGAATGACCGTCTTGGCAAACTGGGATTTATGACATCTGCCGTCCTTGTCGACCTCGAGGAAGGCCGAGAACGCCAGACGGTCGACATCGGGATTGAGCGAACAGATGCCGTTCGACAGGGCGACGGGCAGCATGGGCACGACGTGGCCGGGATAGTAGACCGACGTACCGCGCCGGTAGGCCTCGTCGTCGAGCGGGGAACCCGGAGTGACGTAGTGGGACACATCAGCGATGTGCACGCCGAGCAGCATGTGACCGTTTTCCATCGGTTCCAGGGATACGGCATCGTCAAAGTCGCGGGCATCGTCGCCGTCGATGGTGAAAATGAGTTTTTCACGCAAATCCATGCGGCGTGCCGCCTCTGCCGGGTCTACGGTGTCGCCGCAGGAATCGGCCTGCCGCAGTACCTCGTCCGGGAAGGGTACAGTGATGCCGTTTTCGTGCAGAATGGCGGCAATGGATGCCTCCATGGTGCCGTTCCGGCCGAAAATCTGGGTGATTGCACCCTGCGCGGAAAGTCGCCCATCCCCGCGGAACATGACTTTGACGGCCACACGGTCACCCGAGTGAGCGTCCAAGGTACGATTCTTGGGGATGATGAGGTCGGGATATTTTTTGGAGGCCGGACGGACAAAGACCGTCTTACCGCGCTGCATGACTGTGCCCGTGACCTCATCGGTGCACAGGGACAGGATGCGCATGACCTCGCCCTCACGCTTATGGCCGCGGGGCGAGTCGGTCAGGTGCACGAGCACACGGTCACCCTGCCATGCCTTGCCGGTGGCATAGGGCGGAATAAAGACATCGCCGTTTTCGTCGGGGGTTTCAGGTGTCACAAAGCCGTATCCGCGCTCGGTGGCCTGGAACACGCCGGTCAGACAGCCGTAATGCTCGGCATGGGCATAGCGATTCTTCTTGTTCTTGAGGATCTTACCCTCGTTTGTCAGCTGGTCGAGTGCCTGTCGGATCTGCTGCTTAGAATAGGCGGGCAAATATTTTTTGAGTTCCTCCGCCCGCATGGGACGAGCAAGCAGGGCATAGAGCTTGGTCTCGAGTTCGTTCATAACGCGCCCCTCCTTTATCTATGTTTATTACTATTATAACACCGACCGGGTAAAATAAAAGAATAATTGGACAGAAAGACGAATTGACCATTGGCGCAAAATGCGCTATGATGAAAGCAATCTGAAAGAAACGAGGGCATAAGCCATGATAGATTATATGGTGCTGGGTGTGATTGCGGCGCTTGCGCTGCTGGCTTGGCAGATCATCCGCGCCCAGAGAAAGCAGGGCGGCGGTTGTGGCGGCTGCGGTGGATGCAGCGGGTGCAGCAGCGCCTGCCCGTCCCGTGATCGGAAGGAGGAAGACAAGTGAAAGCACTGATTACAGGTGCCTCGTCGGGCATCGGGCAGGAGATCGCCCGAGAGTTGGCCGCACGGGGCTATGAACTGATATTGGTTGCACGGCGCAGAGAGCGTCTGGAGGCGCTCTCGCGCGAGCTGACCGTAAAATGCCGTATTATTGAAGCCGACCTGTCGGACGCAGAGCAGTGCAAGATGCTTTACTGCCGTGCACGCAGCGAGGACTTGGAGATTGTGGTCAACAACGCAGGCTTTGGCATGTGCGGTTCGTTCGCCGCGACTTCGCTCGACCGAGATCTGGAGATGATCCGCACCAACATCGTTGCGGTGCACATCCTGACCAAGCTGTTCCTGCACGATTTCCGACTTAAAAATCGCGGTTATATTCTAAACGTCGCATCGTCCGCCGGATTTATGGCCGGGCCGCTTATGGCGACCTACTATGCAACCAAGAGTTATGTGCTGCGCTTGACCGAGGCCATCCGTGAGGAACTGCGGCGAGAGGGCAGCGCGGTGCAGATTTCGGCGCTCTGTCCGGGACCGGTCAAGACCGAGTTTAACGACGTGGCCGAGGTCAAGTTTGCTCTGCCGGGCATGGATGCCAAGACGTGCGCCAAGATCGCCGTGCGCGACATGCTGCGCGGTCATGCGGTCATTATTCCCGGTCTGGGCATGAAAGCCACCCTGGCCGCCCGTCGGCTGGCACCCGATTGGCTGATGCCGCGCATTACATACCACATTCAGCACAACAAAATCAGCCGCAAGCGCAAAAAGTAAATGAAAAAGAACCGGACGCCTCCGGTTCTTTTTTTGTGCCCCAAAAGAGACGCCCGTATCAGGACGAGCGCCTCCATGAGAGGTGTTTACTTTGCGGTGGCGAATGCAACAGCGCCGGTTGCGAGCGACAGATCGGCATCTGCCAGATCGGCCAGAGCCTGTGCCAGGGAGGACTCCTGCACAGTATTGTACGATGCAAAGGTGCGGGCACCGACGCGCAGATTGTCCGATGCCATGATCTGACGGCCGTTGAAGTCGCCGTATACGGCATCCTTGGCGATGGTCAGCTGCAGACCGCCGCGGTCGGTGGTGACGGTTACGCTGCCGTCCTCATTTTCCTTGACGGCCTCGACCGTGTGCAGCATAGCACAGCCTGCATCCTGCGGGATGTTGGTCACAATGGCCAAAGCCCAGAATGCTCATGGTCGCAATCGGGCTGTGGAAGACATAGATGCCCAACTGTCAGCTTGTCCGCAGCCGTGCGATGCCTGCACCGCTGTCGAGCAGCAGGGTGCTCTCATCAAGGTGGAAGACATACGCGCCGTACTTCTCGGTTCCATCAGCAGGCGGGTGGCTTATGCGCCCAAGTCGACCATCACGTCGTCAGCCGTGACCGTATTGTGAATCATACCGTTTTCGGTCAGCCAGTCGATGTCATTCTGCCAGACGGCAGGGTTCTGGCTGAGGAAGGGCGCGTCATCGTGCTCCATGGCGGGCAGCAGGATGGACATGGACTGTTCCTCGACCGAGCGGGTCAGCGGGAAGTTTTCGGCGTTCTGGCGGCTGAGCAGCAGGTCGAGCGAGCCGTTGGGATCGTTTTTCATGTCCTCGAAGCCCTTTTTGCTGGCGCGCAGGAAAGCACGGAGCAGTTCGGGGTCGTTTTCGATGGTGTCATCGTTGGAGACAAAGACAAGCTCGTAGTCAGCGGGCACGCCGTAGTCGGACATTTTGAAGTAATTGACCTCAAAACCCTCTTTTTCTAGCTGTGGTACTTCGTGGTTGATCATGCAGCCCAGTGTTACGTCCACCCGGCCGGTGGTCATGGCACTCATCAGATCCATGCCGACATCGGTCATGGTGACCGTCGACGGATCGACTCCGGCGTTTTCCATCATGGTCTTTGCCAGTGCTTCGGACAGGGGAGAACCGCCGTAGCCGATGGTCTTACCGGTGAAGTCTGCGGCAGAGGTGATGTTTTTGTCTTTGAGGGACAGTACGACGCTCAGCTGTTCCTGACAGACCGCACCGATGGACTTGACCGGGACATTCTGTTCGGCACGCGCTTCAATGATGTACATGGGATAGTAGATACCGAGCTGTGCCTGACCGGCAGCGACCAGAGACAGGGCATCGTTCTCGTTTGACGGGAACTGGAGCTGCACGTCCAGACCTTCCTCGGCATAGTATCCCTTTTCGATGGCGTTGTACAGGAAGCAGTGGACGGCGTTGGGATACCAGTCGAGCACGACGTTGACCGTCTTGAGCGGCTGGCCGTCAGTTGACTGCACGTTGGTCTGAACGTCCGACGACGTGGATGTACTGCCACAGCCGGTGAGTGCGAGCAGTGTGACCGCCAGACCGGCGGCGAGCATACGTTTGATGTTCATGGGAAAGCCTTCTTTCAATAGATTTTATTATTGTTCGCCCCGCCAATGCACGACTTTTTTTTCGATCAGGGCGAGTATGGAGACGAGCAGGATGGCGACGGCGGATAGCACGACGATGGGTGCGAAGACGCCTGCACCGTCGAGCTGGGTGATCATGCGGCGGCTGAAGTAGCCCAGACCGGCCTGTGCGCCCAGCCATTCACCGATCGCCGCGCCCACGATGGACATGGGCACGGCCATTTTGAGAGCGGAGAAGAAATAGGGCAGGGTGGCGGGCAACTTGAGCTTGCGGAAGATCTGGGCGCGGCTTGCGCCGTAGGTCTCGAGCAGCTCGATCATCTCCACGCGCACCGAGCGCAGACCGTCATAGACCGTGATGGTGATGGGGAAAAAGGTGATGAGCACGGTCACGAGCACCTTGCTCCAGATGGAGTAGCCGAACCACAGCACAAAGAGCGGCGCGAGGGCGGTGGTGGGGATGGTCTGGGAAGTGATGACGATGGGATAAATGGCACGCGAGACCGCAGGATACGCATCCATCAGGATGGCCAGCCCCAGACCAAAGACAATGGAGATGGCAAGGCCAATTACGGTTACCTGCATGGTAGCAGGCAGGTGAGCGGTAAAGAGCGGGACGCGCAGTTCCCATAATTTCTGCAAGATCCGGGTCGGGGAGGGCAGAATGTAGGCTGCATTCATGTGCATCGCGCCCATTTGCCACAGAATCAGCAGGGCAAAGACCACGATGAGTGCGGGAAGCTGATTTTTACAGGTGTTTTTCATTGGACACCCCGCTTTCTGAGCAGATCGATGAGCTGTTCGCGCAGTTCGATCATGCGCGGGTCACGCAGACAGGCGCGCGTGCGCGGATAGCTTGCCGGAACCTCGATGGAGGTCAGACGGCGGATGGGGGTCTCCTCGACGACCAGCACCCGGCCGGACAGAAAGATGGCCTCCTCAACGTCGTGCGTGATGAACAGCACGGTCTTGCGGTCGGCTTCCCACTGTCCGAGCAGCCATTCCTGCATGGAAATGCGGGTTAGGAAGTCGAGCGCCGAGAACGGCTCGTCGAGCAGCAAAAGCTCGGAGTCGGTCAGCACCGTGCGCGCAAAGGCCGCGCGCTGGCGCATACCGCCCGACAGCTCGCCCGGCGCTTTGTCCTTGGCATCTGCCAGACCAACCTGTGCAAGCGCGGCATCCACCCGCGCTTCCATTTCGGCACCCGACAGACCGCCGCGAATTTCGAGCGGCAGGCGCAGGTTCTGCCCGACCGTGCGCCAGGGAAAGAGCAGGTCTTTTTGCGGCATGTAGCCGCAGTAGCGCTTTTGTGCGTGGATATTCTTGCCGCCGACCAGAATTTCACCCGATTTCATGGGTAAGAGCTGGTTTGTCAGGCGGAAAATGGTGGATTTGCCGCAGCCGGACGCACCGATGATGGATACAAACTCACCGGGAGCAATGTGAAAGGACAGGTCATCGATGATGTTGAAGTCCTCGACCTCATACTGAAAGGTCACATGACGAAATTCCAGCATGTTACTGTTCCATCTTCCAGGCCATGTCCCAGAAGCCCTTCTCGTACCGTGCACAGGTGCGGAAAATATCGATGAGCTTTTGGGTCTGAGCCTCGGTGTAGTCTGCGGTCAGACGGTCTACCAGTTCGCACAGTGTGACGTTTTCCTGCGCGTAGTGCTCGGACGCGTAGCCCGTGACCCAGGAGCCGTAAAACGCATCGTGCAGACAGTCGGGCTTGCGGCGCACCATCTCGCGGGCGATGTGCTCATAGCTGACCGCACAGGCCAGAATGGCGGTCAGTGCCTCGACCGAGCCGCCGGCCTGCGCACAGGCCAGCATGTAGGACGTGTAAGAACGGCAGGCAAGCGCGGGCTGCGCCTGACGCAGCGCGTTGCGTGAGATGCCGAACGTACCCATATAGCCTTCGTGGATGTTCATTTCGCAGTCCATAAT
Source organism: uncultured Butyricicoccus sp. (assembly GCA_959018045.1). Taxonomy (GTDB): domain Bacteria; phylum Bacillota; class Clostridia; order Oscillospirales; family Butyricicoccaceae; genus Butyricicoccus. The sequence goes on from CAUEJN010000024.1 coordinate 7,895, forward strand.
CTGCGCGATGTATTGGGCAAAGACGTGCATCACGTCCGGATCGTCGGTCTTGCTCATGCCGATGGCGAATACCTTGACATAATCGAGCAGATATAAGTAGTCCTGGATGGTGTAAAAACGGAATTTTTCGTGATCAAGGTCACCGTTCTGGATGCCAAGCACAAATGGATGATCGTAGTAGGCCTGCCACAGATCGGTGGTCGCAGCCAGCATGCGTTCAGTTGTTTTCATTGCTTTCGTCCTCCTGTCTCATACGTTCGGCCTTGTGACGCAGATCGCGCGCGGCCTGTCTGGGGTCATCCTGTGCGAATAGCGCGGATACGACCGCCGCGCCCTGCATGCCGCAGCCGGTCAGCTGCAAGATGTTGTCCGCGCTGATGCCGCCGATGGCAACCACCGGCACATCGACTGCCGAGGTGATTTCACGCAGGGCTTCGGGGGACAGATGGCGGGCATCGTGCTTGGTGGTGGTACCGAAGACCGCACCTACGCCCAGATAATCCGCACCCAGCGCCTGTGCACGCTTGGCGGACGCGACCGTGTTGGCAGATAGACCCAGAATCAGGTCGCCTGCCAGCTCACGTACGTTGTCGCCCGGTACATCGCTCTGACCGAGGTGGACACCATCGGCGCCTGCTGCGCGGGCAAGCTCAATGGAGTCGTTCATAATGAACGGCACGCCGTATTTCTTGCAGACGGGTGCGATTTCACGCGCTGAGGCCAGAATTTCGTCGGGAGTTTTGTCTTTTTCGCGCAGCTGCACCATGGTCGCACCGCCTAAGATGACTTCCTCGACCACTTCGGCCAGCGTGCGGCCATGCAGCCAGGAACGGTCGGTGACCGCGTACAGCGTCAGCATTTTTGCATCAAATTTCATGGGAAAACGCTCCTTTTGGACTTATCGCAGACTGACGCGCAGCGTTTTGAGTACGCTGGTGCGCTCCAGTGCGCAGATGACGAGCACGGCGACGATGGAACCGGCGACCGTGTTGAGCAGGAAGGAGGGCACGAAAGCGAAGAGCGCCGAGGTCTTGCCCATGAGCAGGACTGCGATGGGGTAGGACAGCATCGCGCCCAGAATACCGGTGCCGACGACCTCACCGACGAAGGCGGCGGGCAGGCGCTGGATGCGCTGGTAGAGCAGACCGGCGAGCAGTGCGCCGACCATGGAACCGGGGAAGGCCAGCAGGCTGCCGGTGCCGATCAGGTTGCGGATGAGCGAGGTGACAAAGGCTGAGCCGACCGCGTACCAGGGGCCGAGCAGAACGGCGGCGAGGACGTTGACCATGTGCTGCACGGGCGAGCACTTGGCTGCACCAATCGGGATGGAGAACATGCCACCGACCACAGCGATGGCGGTCAGCAGACCGGCGAGTGCCAGTTTACGGGTGGAATTTGACGATTTCATGGCTTAATTCTCCTCGGGAAAGAACGCGTGGAAGTGGTTGAGCGGACCGCAGCCCTTGCCGATGGCGAGCGAGTGGCGGATGCCCTCGGTGACGTAGTCCTTGGCCAGACCGACCGCGTTGACCACATCGTGACCGAGTGCCAGATTGGACGCGATGGCAGAGGACAGCGTGCAGCCGGTGCCGTGGGTGTTCTTGGTGTCAATACGTTCGTTTTCAAAGTGATGGAAGGACTGGCCGTCGTAGAGCACGTCGAGTGCGTTGCCGACCGCGTGACCGCCCTTGACCAGTACGTTTTTGCAGCCCATCGCGTGAATGCGGCGTGCGGCTTCCTCCATGTCGGCAACCGAGTGGATCTCCATTTTTGCGATGCACTCGGCCTCGGGAATGTTGGGGGTGAGCACGGTCGCCAGGGGCAGGATGTACTCGATGAGTGCACCGACCGCATCCGGGTTCATGAGCGGCGCCCCGTTTTTGGCGTACATGACCGGGTCAATGACCAAATGCTTGGGCTGATACTGGCGCAGCTTGCGCGCGACTGCCTGCATACAGGGCGGCGTGGACAGCATACCGACCTTGACGGCATCGGGGAAGATGTCCTCGAACACCGCGTCCATCTGGTCTTCGATGACCTTGGGCGAGATGTCCTCGATGGAAATGACACGCGCCGTGTTCTCGGCGACAACCGAGACGATGACGCTCATGGCGAATACGCCGTGCGCCGACATGGTCTTGAGGTCGGCCTGGATGCCAGCGCCGCCCGAGCAATCCGAGCCCGCAATGGTTAATACTTTTTTCATGGTATTTCCTCCCTTTATTTGCCGAACGCATAGAAAAAAGGGATACCCCACACAGGGCATCCCTTTGGTATTTCGTTTGATTCCGCGCTTTGCGCACGGAACGCGCGCAAAAACCGCTTGTGCATCCCTACGTTGGCATTATCCAAATCAGGTAAGGTCGAAAGCGCACAGCTTTCCTCTCAGCTTTTCTAAAAGCTCCCTTGCATGTTTTATTGTAGCACGGTTTGTCAGAAAAAGTCAACGGGAAACTTGTTTTCCGGCGGTCATACCGTCGAAAATCGCGTCTGCCAGCACACAGGCCGGGTCATTCTGTCCAATTTTTCCAGCCGCGGCGGCCAAAACAGCGGCTTGTCCGCAGAGGTCGGACGATGCGAAGTGCACAAAGGCAGTGGTCTCCCGGGCAAGGCGAATGCCCTTGGGCGTGTACAGTTCGCGGTTGTCGTCTGCAAGGCCGAACTTGGATTTTTTAGCCTCGGGTGCACAGCCGCCCTTGTCGCGCAGGCTGCGGCGGCCTTCATGGACAAGCTGGAGGACGATGTGATCCACACGCTGTGCATCCTTTCGCGCGGCCTGATAGAGCTCGCTTTGCTGCAAACTGCCGTCTTCCTCCGCCCAACTGCGCACCGTGTCGTAGAGCAGGGCGGCAGCGCCCGAGAGGGCGGGGGATTCCTTGGGGAAATACAGCTCGAGCTGTACGTCTGCGCCGAACGAGCGCAGCTTTTTCTTGGGGGACGAGCGGGTGAAAACCGCCTTTTGCTGTATCCAGTCCACCATCAGCGCACGGATGAGATCGCGCGGCTGGCCGCCCAGATCGAGCGCACGTAAAAGCGCACCTGTCGCGCCCAGATCACCGCCGCACGGTAAAACGTCACGCGCCGGGATAGAATCGGCCTTAACCATGCGGCGCAGCTTGGACTCTGTGACCGGCCCGCGCCGCAGGAAAAACCAGGCCACCAGGACGATGATGCCGATGGCCAGCAGGTTGGCCAGAATCATGCCCATACCTTGGAGCAGGAACATGGTTTAATACCCCATTTCACCGGCAAGCAGCTCGTCGTGATCGACCCACTGCTGCACGTCAATGATGTCATATGTATCCATGTCGCGGCGAATAATGACCTGTGCGATACCGGCGTTGATAATCATGCGCTTGCACATGGTGCACGAGTTGGCGTCCGGGATGAGCTCACCGGTGGATGCCTCGCGTCCGACCAGATAGAGCGTCGCACCCAGCATCTGTTCGCGGGAAGCGTGGATGATGGCGTTGGCCTCGGCGTGCACCGAGCGGCAGAACTCGTACCGTTCGCCGCGCGGAATGCCCATCTTCTGACGGATACAGGTGCCCAGATCGATGCAGTTGGCGCGTCCGCGCGGTGCGCCGACGTAGCCGGTCGAAACGATGACGTCGTTTTTGACGATGACCGCACCGTAGTTGCGGCGCAGGCAGGTGCCGCGCTCGCGGGCAACGTCCGCCATGTCCAGATAGTAGTTATGTTTGTCCCGTCGATTCATCTCAGATTCTCCTGTTCCGGGCACAATTTGCCCTCGTGCATTAAAATTCGTCGTTCGGCTCGTTTGGCCGCCTGTTGGTCGTGGGTAATCCAGACAATCGTGCGGCCGTCCGCGTGCAGGCGGTCGAATAAGTCCAGAATTTCGCGCGCCGCGCGTGGGTCGAGGTTGCCGGTCGGCTCGTCGGCGAGCAGCAGGTCGGGATCGGTACACAGCGCACGGGCGATGGCGACGCGCTGCTGCTGTCCACCCGACAGCATTTCGGGCGTATGGTGCAGGCGTGCACCCAGACCGACCATGCACAGCGCATCGGCCGCACAATCCAGCCGCTTTTCCCGCGAGACACCGCGGAAGGCCAGCGGAAGCGCGGCGTTTTCCAGCGCATCCATGCCGGGTACCAGACTGAAGCTCTGAAAGACAAAGCCGATGTGCGCGCGGCTGAGTGCCGCCCGATTGCGTGCCGATAAACCCGAGGTCGGCTGACCGCACAGCCAGTATTCGCCGCTGGTCGGACGATCGAGCAAGCTGATCAGGTGCATGAGCGTGGATTTTCCCGAGCCGGACGCACCCAAAATAGCCGTATACGTCCCGGGTGCGATGGTCAGGTTCACCTTGTCCACCGCGCGGACACGTCCTCTGTCATATATTTTACAGATATTCTCCATACGAATCAAGAAAAAATCCCTCCTCTGCCTGCATTAGCATGACACCGGAGGGAAGAGTTTATGCTTTTTTCTGCTTCCAGATACCCGAACGGACGAACAGAAGCGAGGCCACCGTACCGATCAGCCAGCCGGCCGGCCAGCTCAGCCAGATGCCGATGACACCGAGACCCAGTACGATGGAGAAGACGTAAGCGAGTACCACGCGCAGGATGAGGTCGGAGAAGGTCGAGATCATGAACGGCCCCATCGCACCCGCACCGCGCAGTACGCCGTCGGCGCTGAGTTTGAGCGAGATCATGGCGTAGAACGGGGTGACGACCTGTAAAAACAGCGCACCGGCTGCGATGACACCGGCCTCGCCAGCACCGACAAACAGCCGCATCACGAACGAGCCGCCCAGCGCGAACAGCAGAGAGAAGGGAATCGCGACTGCAGCCGAAATTTTCATACCGGCTTTGAGTCCTTGCGCGACACGGTCATAGCGTCCCGCGCCGATGTTCTGCGCGGAAAAACTGGAAATCGCGCTGCCCATCGCGGTCAGACCGACGATCACAAAGTTATTGAGCTTCATGGCTGCCGAATAACCGCCCACGACTTCCCAGTTGTAGCCGTTGACCAGCCACTGAATGAACAGGTTGCCGACCGAGATAAAGCTCTGCTGGAGAATGCTGGGAACGGCCAGATAGGCCACGCGCAGCAGCATATTGCCCGAAAAACGGCGGAACGGTGCACTTTGCAGACCGCGCAGACGGGACAGCAGAATGACAAAGGCCAGAACGGATGCAACACCCTGCGCAAGGAAGGTCGCCCAGGCGATACCGGACACACCGAGGTCGAAGAAAGCAACCAGAACGTAGTCTAAGATGACGTTGCCGACCGACGAGCCGATGAGCAGATAGAGCGGTGTTTTGCTGTCGCCGAGCGCGTTAAAGATACCGGTACAGATGTTGTACAGGAAGAGGAAGATCATGCCGTAAAAGTAGATGCGCAGATATTGGTCTGCGTCGGCAAAGATGTAGTCCTCGGTACCCAGACCGCGCAGCATGTCGGTGCAGAAGAGCAGACCGCCAAGCGTCAGGAGCACCGCGCTGCACAGGCTGGCGAGGATGGAGGTCGAGACCGCGGTTTTCATGCGGTCGTACTCACGTGCGCCGAACAGCTGAGAGACTGCAACCGAACAGCCCAGATTCAGACCGGTTGCGACCGCCATAAACAGCATGGTGACCGGATACGATACGCCGATCGCGGCGAGCGCAGCACCGCCGACGCACTGGCCGGCGATCATGCTGTCCGCAATCTGATACATTTGTTGAAATGCTACGCTGCACAGCAGAGGCAGCGCAAAACGCCACAGGATTTTACCGGGTTCTCCCTCGGTCAGGTTGGTTACCATTCGTGACGCGCCCCCTTTCGTTTGACCCCATTTTTGGGACGTTTGGTTTCATTCGGTTTTCATTATACGTCTAAAATGCCGTTTGCCGCAAGGTTCCTGAAAACCAATCTGCGTATGTTGGGTATCCCGGAGCTGGATGTCGTGGAGGCAGAAGGATTGGATATTGACGGCGCGGATGTGGAAGGAATTCTGGAACAGGCGAAGAATCAGGCGCGTGCCGTGGCAGAACGCCTGTAATTCCCGCCCGCAGGCGAAATAAAGTTTTCGCCGGCCTTTTTCAAAAGGCCGCGGGTTCTCAGGGCAG
>CAUEJN010000025.1 GCA_959018045.1 uncultured Butyricicoccus sp.
GTTGCGCGTCTGCGGACGCGCTTTTAAATTATTTTTTGGTTGAAACCCGGGTCGGGTACCGGGTTTCAAAGGGGGATTTCGGACTCTGCGGAGTCCGACTCAGGGCTCTGCCCTAAGAACCCGCAGCCTTTCGAGAAAGGCTGGCGAAAGCTTCAATAGGGGTGCGGTGGTTTAACTGTTCCCAAAATGTATCCTATTTCGCGGGCAAATATGTTATAATGAATCTATCCATGGACAGGCCCTATGTCCATGATCTTTTAAGGAGGATTGTTTTCTATGCAGAATTTTACATACTGTGCCCCCACCAAGGTCATTTTCGGTCGTGGTGTGGAATCCCAGATCGGTACCGAGCTGCGCGAGCTGGGTGCAACCCGTGTTCTCGTTCACTTTGGCGGCGGTTCGGTCAAGAGAACCGGTCTTTTGGACAAGGTCACGGCTTCTCTGACCGAGGCCGGTGTGTCTTACATCGAGTTCGGCGGTGTGGAGCCCAACCCCAAGTTATCTTTTATTCACAAGGGCATTGAGCTTGGCCGTGCAGAAAAGGTCGACTTTATCTTAGCGGTCGGCGGCGGCAGTGTCATTGACTCGGCCAAGGCCATCGGTGTTGGACTTGTGACCGGCAACGACCCGTGGCAGTATGCGTCCACCGGCACCCATCCCGAGCGCAGCGAAGTCTTCCCGGTTGGTGTGGTTCTGACCATCTCGGCAGCCGGCAGTGAGATGTCCAACTCCGATGTCATCACCAACGATCTCATCACCCCCTGGGTCAAGCAGGGCATCACCTCCGAGACCGTTCGCCCGCTCGTTGCCTTCCTGAACCCGGAAAACACCTTTACGGTGTCCAAGTTCCAGACCGGCTGCGGCATCGTTGATATTATGATGCACACGCTCGAGCGCTACGTGACCGGTCAGGATGAGTGCGAGCTGAGCGAGCGCATTGCCGAAGCGCTGCTCGTATCGGTACGCGAGGCAGGCCGTGTCGCCATCGCACACCCCGACAACTACGAAGCGCGTGCGACGCTGATGTGGGCGTCCTCGCTGTCGCACAACGATCTGACCGGATGCGGCAAGATCCGCAAATTCCCGGTGCACAAGCTCGAGCATCCGGTCTCTGCCCTGCATGACTCGATCTCGCACGGCGCAGGTCTGTCCGTCCTCTTCCCCGCTTGGGCGCAGTTTGTTATGAAATATGACATTCCAAAGTTTGCCCAGCTGGCAAACCGTGTCTGGGACTGCCCGATGGACTTCGACCACCCCGAGCGCACTGCGCTGGCTGGTATCGAGGCCATGAAGCGTTATTTCACCGAGATCGGTATGCCCACCCACATGAGCGAACTCGGTCTGACCCCTGACGAGTATGATGCCATCATCGATCTGACCACCAAGGGCGGCACCCGTCCGGTCAAGAGCTACATCGATCTCGGCCCCCAAGAGATCCGCGCCATCTATGCGCTCGCGGAATAATCCAAAGAAAAAAGTGAGGCGTTTTTTATGAAGCGTTTATTTTCCCGTCTGTGCGGTATGGCACTCGCCGCCGCGCTCCTGGTATCCGCACTCCCGGTATCCGGCGCTCGCGCTGCCGGTATTCAGGTCACCCTGAACGACCAGCCGGTCGCCTTCTCGGATGCCCAGCCCCTCATGCGCGACAGCCGCACCTTCGTCCCCTTCCGTGCCATCTTTGAATCGATGGGCGCCACCGTCTCCTGGGACGATCCTTCGCGCACGGTAACCGCCAAGCGCGGTGACCGCACGGTCAAGCTGACCATCGGCCGCAAGGCATGCACGGTTGATCGGGCAGGCTCCGACCGCTCGTTCTCCACCGATGCCGCACCCTTCATTGAAGGCGGTCGTACCTATGTCCCCGTTCGCTTTGCCGCGCAGGCACTCGGCGCTGCGGTCGGCTGGGACAACAACACCCAAGCCGTTCTAATCGTGGACACCGAAAAGATGATGCAGACCGAGTTCCCGAACCAGTTCCAGGTCATCACCGCCATGACCCAGTTCCAGAACAGTGTCGCACCCAAGACCGCCCGCTCGCTGTCCGGTGCCATCGGCGCAACCCTGACCTATCACACCGCAATGGGTGACATTCCGGTCGTCATCAACGGCACCATCACCGGTGCAGAGAGCCTGGACGCTGCGCAGTTTACTGCCAAGCTCCAGACCGACCGCTCGGCCATCGAGCAGGCCATTGCAGCCAATGAGGGTGCGAATGTGATCGATGAAAACGTCGACACTCTGCTCAAAAAGCTGCAAAACCTGACCGTCGACGGCATTGTCAGCCGTGTGGACGGCAAGCTGTACCTCAAGTCCGACTTCCTGACCGAGGTCGGCATTGCACAGGGCAAGTGGGCGATGAAGCCGCTCGATAACACCGCCAGCCTGACCGCTGTTAAGAACGGTGACGCAATCGACTTTGTCTGCGCCGAGGCACAGAAGCTCACCCTGACCCCGGGCAGCAGCACCGCGCAGGTGCGCGAGGTTGTGCGCCGTCTGTCCGACCAGTCGGCCACTACGCCGATCGACGGTTCGGGCAATTACAGCCTGCACTTCACCGCCGACGCTTACACCTCGGTTGACACGAAGCTCATCCCCAACCAGTCGCTCACCATCATCCGCACGGCTTCTCCCTACGGCGCGGAGGCCGCGCCCATGACCACCCTGACCACTGTGCAGACCAAGTCCGGCGCGTCCATCTCCTACGAGCGCAATGCATCGGCCTACAATGCCGCTGTGCGCATCGACCTGACAAACGGTGCGGCCACCACCGCGCCCGCTGTCCGTCCTGCACAATAACCATCCTCCCATTCAAAAGCCTCTGCCCCGGCAGGGGCTTTTTTGTGCCCCTCTCTTGTCCTCGAACCCCTGTTTTGACGGAAAAAAATTGCAAAATTGATTGCATTTCGGGCATAATCATAGTAAACTTATTTTTAGAGCTCTGCCTGTCCGACAGGCAAAGTTTCCCAATCGACCATTCGGCGCAAAAATACCGGTTTTTCCCGGTGCCAAATTGTTCAAATTCATGCTTGATAACGCATACTAGTTTGGTGTATATTAAGTGTAGAACACAGACTCCACAAGGAGGAGATCACCATATGAATCGTTTTGTCTACGCGGACAACGCGGCGACCACGCCCATGTCCGAATCTGTATTTGAGGCAATGAAGCCCTTTCTGACCGAGTTTTACGGCAATCCGTCCTCGCTCTACCGCATTGGTCGCGAGGCACGCCGCGCGGTCACCGAAGCGCGCATGAAGGTTGCGCGTGCACTGAACGCAAAGGACCCGTCCGAGATCATCTTCACCGGCGGCGGTTCGCAGGCCGATAACCTCGCCATCCGCGGCTATGTCAAGGGTCGCTCGGCACGCGGCAAGAAGCACATCATCACCTCCAAGATCGAGCACCACGCAGTACTCTACACCTGTGAGGCACTCGAGAAGGAAGGCTATCCGGTCACCTATCTGGACGTTGACGCACAGGGTCACGTCGACCTCGAGCAGCTGAAGTCGGTCATCACCGACCAGACCGCGCTCGTCACCATCATGGCGGCAAACAACGAGATCGGCACCATCCAGAACCTCAAGGCAATCTCTGAGATCGCACACGCACACGGTGCGGTCTTCCACACCGATGCGGTACAGGCTGTCGGCCACATGCCGCTCGACGTGCAGGAGATGGGCATTGATATGCTGTCCTTGTCCGCGCACAAGTTCCGCGGCCCCAAGGGCATCGGTGCGCTGTACGTCCGCCGTGGCATCGCACTCGAGCCGCTGGTCTACGGCGGCGGTCAGGAGCGCGGCCTTGCATCGGGCACCGAGAACGTAGCCGGTATGGTCGGTCTGGGACAGGCCATCGAGGACGCAACCGGTGAGCATCTGGCCGAGAAGATGGGCTATGTCAAGAAGCTGACCGACCGTCTGGTCAAGGGCATCATGGATGCCATCCCCTACACCCACTACACCGGCGACCCGGTCAACCGTCTGCCCGGCACGGCCTCCTTCGTCTTTGAGGCCATCGAGGGCGAGGGTCTGATTCTGCGTCTGGATCTGGCCGGCATCTGCGGCTCGACCGGTTCGGCTTGCTCGACCGGCTCGCTCGATCCCTCGCACGTGCTCATGGCCATCGGCCTGCCCCACGAGATTGCGCACGGTTCGCTGCGTCTGACCCTGGGTGAGCAGAACACTGAGGAGGACGTAGACTACCTCATTGAGAACGTCACCAAGGTTGTCGAGACGCTGCGCGCAATGAGCCCGGTTTGGGTGGACGGCAAGCCCGACCTGACCGCGGCATCCGATCTGCACGACGATCACCACCATCATCATTAAGCACACCCATTCATAAATTATAGAGACAAAGGAGCCTAACTCTTATGGAATACAGCGAGAAGGTATTCGACCATTTCACAAACCCGCGCAACGTCGGTGAGATCGCGGACGCAAGCGGTGTCGGCGAGGTCGGCAACGCAAAGTGCGGCGATATCATGAAGATCTACCTCAAGATCTCGGACGACGACATCATTGAGGACGTTAAGTTCAAGACCTTTGGCTGCGGCGCAGCGATCGCAACCTCGTCCATGGCAACCGAGATGGTCAAGGGCAAGAGCATCGAAGATGCGCTCAAGCTGACCAACCAGGCGGTCGCAGAAGCGCTGGACGGTCTGCCCCCAGTCAAGATGCACTGTTCGGTGCTGGCTGAGGAGGCGCTGCGCTCGGCAATCGCGGACTACTATCGCAAGCAGGGCAAGGACCCCGAGGCGATCATGGGCTGCTCGGGCGACTGCGCGGCTTGCCACAGCCACGAATAAAAAATAAGTCTAGGGGGATTCAATCCCCGGACACGAGTAAAAACTTGGATTTTAAAAACCCGGGGCTGCGCCTCGGGTTTTTCCCCCGCCCCCGCGCCGCAGTCCGGCGCGGATGATCCGGGGGTATCAAAAAGGTTTCGAGCGCTCGCAGGAACCTTTTTGTATCTAGGGGGACTGGGTTCCCCTAGAGCATTAGGGCAGGTTGCAAAATCTGCCCTTTTGCCGTCTCTCCGTTTGCTTCCATTTTTCGACAGGAGTCTGCTATGCAAAATATTACTTTAAGTATTACAGATTCAAAAGAATACAAAGAGCTATTTAATGCCATCCGGTCGGGTCAGACTCCGGCGCTCGCTGTCGGTCTGCCACCTGCCGCCAAGGCACATCTCGCCGCTGCGCTCCGTCTGGAGACTTCGCGCCCGGTCTGCATCTTGACCGACGAGGACAACGCCGCACTTCGTCTGGCTTCCGATCTGGAATCCTTCTCCGAGCTGCCCGTCCTGCACGTCCCCGCACGCGAGCTGACTATGGCAGGCATGGAAGGCATGTCCCGTCAGTACGAGCAGGCACGCATCGCGGCGCTGGCGCAGCTGTCCGACGCACCGCTCGTCACCATCTCGGCTGCCGCACTCGTGCAGAAAACCCTTCCGCCTGCCGTGCTGCATGATGCATCGCTGACCATCCGAGTCGGTGACCTGACCCCGCTGGCCGATCTGACCGCAAAGCTGATCACGGCGGGCTACCAGCGCTGTGCGCAGGTCGAAGGCCCCGGTCAGTTCTCGGTGCGCGGCGGCATTCTGGACGTGTTCCCGCCCCGCGCCGATGCGCCCGTGCGCATTGAGTTCTGGGGCGATGAGATCGATTCAATATCTGCGTTCGATGTCGGTTCCCAAAGGCGCGGCGCCAGCCTGAACGCGCTCACCTGCCTGCCCTGCATGGAAACCCTGCCCGCCTGCGCACCCGGCGGTATTCGCGGTCTGTGCAAGGCGCTCGATCAGGCCACCCGGGCCAAGCGCAAAAAGCACCCCGACCTCGTGCGCAATCTCGAGCGCGACATCGAGCGTCTGACCGAGACTCAGTCTTTGCCTGCGGCAGACAAGTATCTGCCCCTCATCTACCCCGAGGCCGCAACCCCGCTCGACTATCTGCCCGATGACACCATCCTCCTCATCGACGACACGCCGCGCCTGCGTGAGGCGGTCGGCGGCTACATCCTGCGGCTTGCGGGTGACCTCGAAGCTCTGGCCGAGCGCGGTGAGCTCCCCCAGCAGCCCGAAGCCTTCGCGCTCGACTTTGTCGCCCTGTGCCGTGCCCTGCTCGGCCGTCCGCTCGTCCGGCTGGATACCTTCCTGTCGTCGGTAAACGAGCTCACGCCCAAAACCCTGGTCAGCTTCTCGGTCAACCAGATGAACGCCTTCGGCGGCTCGTTTGACATGGCGGCAGCCGATATCGCCGGATTTTTACAGCTCAAACGCGCGGTCTGCGTGCTGTGCAGCTCGGATTTACGCTGCAAGAACATGCGCGAAGCGCTCGAAGCCCACGGCATCGATGCGCCGATTTCTAACCGCCTGCCCGCACCCGGTCGCGTGCACATCCTCGAGGGTACGCTGTCCGCCGGTCTGGAATATCCCGGTCTGGGTCTGACCATCCTGACCGAGGGCCACGCCCCGGCACGCAAGAAGTCCAGCCGCACCAAAAAATCCAACCGAGACCGCGTCAAGAGCTACACCGACCTGACCCCCGGCGACCTCGTGGTGCATGAGCATCACGGCATTGGCCGGTACATCGGCATGGAGCGCATGGTGGTCGACGGCGCGGCGCGCGACTTTATCAAGATCGCCTTTGCGGGCACCGATTTTCTGTACGTCCCCGCCACCTCACTCGACCTCATTTCCAAGTACATCGGCGGCGGCGAGCCGGAAAAAGTGCGGCTCAACAAGCTGGGCGGTGCAGACTGGCAGCGTGCCCGCTCGCGCGCCAAGGCAGCCGCCAAAGAACTGGCTGCCGGTCTCATTCAGCTGTACGCTGAGCGTGCTCGCCTCAAGGGCTTCGCCTTCCCGCACGACGATATCTGGCAGCGCGAGTTCGAGCAGGCCTTCCCCTACGACGAGACCGACGATCAGCTGCGCTGCATCGAGGAGATCAAGCGCGATATGGAATCCTCGCGCCCGATGGATCGTCTGCTGTGCGGCGACGTTGGCTTCGGCAAGACCGAGGTTGCCCTGCGTGCGGTCATGAAATGCGTGCTTGCAGGCAAGCAAGCTGCTATTTTGGTGCCCACCACCGTGCTCGCCCGTCAGCACTACCTGACCGCAGTACAGCGCTTCGCGGGCTATCCGGTCAAGATTGAGCTGATTTCCCGCTATAAGACCGCGTCCGAACAGAAAAAGATCTTCGATCAGCTGCAAAGCGGTATGATTGACCTGATTATCGGCACGCACAAGCTGTTCAACAAGAAAATCAAGTTCCACGACCTCGGCCTGCTCATCATCGACGAGGAACAGCGTTTCGGCGTCAGCCACAAGGAGACGCTCAAGGAGATGTCCAAGCAGGTCGACGTGCTCACCCTGTCGGCAACGCCCATTCCGCGTACCCTCAACATGGCACTGTCCGGCATTCGTGATATGTCGGCCATCGAGGAGCCGCCGCACGACCGCTGGCCGGTTCAGACCTACGTCATGGAGTACAACGACACGATTGTAAACGATGCCATCCGGCGTGAGCTCGCGCGCGGTGGTCAGATCTACTACCTGCACAACTACGTCGAGTCCATCGAGCGCACCGCCCTGCGGCTGCAAAAGGACTTTCCCGACGCACGCATCGGCGTAGCACACGGCAAGATGCACATGCGTGAGCTTGCAAACGTCATGAACGAGATGAGCGACGGCGCACTGGACATTCTGGTGTGTACCACCATCATCGAGACCGGTATCGACATTCCCAACGCCAATACCCTCATCATCGAGGACGCCGACCACATGGGTCTTGCCCAGCTGCATCAGATTCGTGGCCGTGTTGGTCGTTCCAGCCGCCGCGCCTTTGCTTACCTCACCTTCCGACGCGGCAAGGTGCTGTCGGAAATTTCTCAGAAGCGTCTGTCGGCCATCCGCGAGTTTGCTGAGTTCGGCTCGGGCTTCAAAATCGCCATGCGTGACCTGGAAATTCGCGGCGCGGGCAACGTGCTCGGCCCGGAACAGTCCGGTCACATGATGAGCGTCGGCTACGACCTTTACCTCAAGCTGCTCGAAGAAGCCGTGCTCGAGGAAAAGGGCGAGACCCCGCCCCAGCGCGTCGAATGCGCCGCAGAGCTTACCCTGTCGGCCAACCTGCCCGCCGATTATGTCCCCGACCCCGGTCAGCGCGTCGATCTGTATCGCCGTATCGCCCTCATTCGCTCGGACGAGGGTCGAAGCGACTTGCTGGATGAGCTCATCGACCGCTACGGCGAACCACCAGCAGAGGCCGTCGCCCTGCTGGATATCGCTCTGCTGCGCGCACAGGCTGGCGATCAGGGCGTAACCGAAATCAAACAGGACGCAGGCAGATTGTATATCACCTTCGCTCAGACCGACTTCCGCAGACTGTCTCAGCTGTGCGGTGACCCGGATTTCTCCGGCCGTCTGCTGCTCAATGCGGGCAGTCAGCCGTACTTGTCGCTTAGACTCAAACCCGGCGAGACGCCCATGCAGATGGCTCAGACTTTGGTGAAAAAATACGCGGAAACGAAATAACACCGCACCCAATATTGAAGCTTTCGCTCAAGCCTTTCTCGAAAGGCTTGCGGGTTCTCAGGGCAGCGCCCTGAGCCGTGTCCCGCAGGACACGGAATCCCCTCTTGATTCCCGGTGTCCGACCCGGGAATCAACCTAAAAATAAATAAAAATCGCTCGCCGCAGCGAGCGAAATCCCCTGCGCGCTTAGCGCGCTCATGAAAAACGCTTATCAGCGTTTTTCCCTAAAAATCCCCCAAAATCAACAAAAAGGAGACTTTCCCATGCTCTTCGTATGCTACCCCAAGTGCTCCACCTGCCAGAAGGCGAAAAAATGGCTGGATGCACAGAACAAGGACGTAACCGTCCGCGACATCAAGCTGGAAAACCCCACCGAGGACGAGCTGCGCCTGTGGCACAGCAAAAGCGGCCTGCCGCTCAAGAAGTTCTTCAACACCAGCGGCAACCTGTACAAGGAGCTGCACCTCAAAGACCGCCTGCCCGAGATGAGCGAGGACGAACAGTTTGCGCTGTTGGCAAGCGATGGTATGCTGGTCAAGCGTCCGATCGTTGTGGACGGTGACACCGTTCTGGTTGGCTTTAAGGAAGCTGACTGGACGGAGAAGCTGTAAGCACATCATAAAAAAGACCCGATCCGGCAGGTCGGGTCTTTATGAGCGGCCTTTGGCCGCGGGGAAATTGCGCATCCTTCGGGATGCGCTTCTTTTATTATTTTTTAGTTGAAACCCGGGTCGGGCACCGGGTTTCAAAGGGGGATTCCGCTCGCTGCGGCGAGCGGCCAGGTTCCACCTGGACGGGCCAGGCTACGCGCCTGGACTGCGCCGGGTCGCAGACCCGGACCCGCTTGTCGCCTGCGGGCGGGAAATAAATGCGGTGGTTTTTTGCCGCAAAAAAAGAGGCCTGCGTTTGCAAGCCTCTCTCTTATTTTCCTTATTCCGCGGTGGTCTGTTCCTCAGTCGGAGCGGTCTCCTGTGCTGCCGCGCTATCTTCGGTCGTGGTGGTCTCGGTCGACTCGGTGGTCTCCTCGCCCAGCAGCTTCATGAGGTTATCATACGTTGCCTCACCGTAATCCTCGGTGTACTCAACATCAGCTGCGTCCATCAGCTCGGTGATCTCATCCATGAAGGTCTTACCGGTGATCTGCTGAATCAGGACTTTCTTGATGTCACCGGTCAGCTGATCTTCGGTCAGCGGCTCACGCTGGATGATATGCCAGCCGTAGCTGCTCTCAACCAGAGAAGTCGAGGTCTGGCCGGGTTCCAGTGCCTTTGCACCCTGATAGAACTCGTCAACCATGTCGCCCTCGGTAAATACGTAGCCCTCGGGGTACATCTCCATGCCCGGGTCTTCGTTATACTGTGCAATCAGCGTATCAAAATCTTCGCCGGCGTTGGCCTTCTCCAGTGCCTCATTCGCCTTGTTCTGCGCTGCGGTCAGGGTATCACCGGTCAGCGGATTGTACGAATCGTCAATGGACTTGACCAGAATGTGCTTTGCGCACAGATAAGTCTCGTTAAACTGATCCATGATCGCCTGGGTATTGGTCTTGGTGCCGTTATCGCCGTAGTATGCGTCCTGAATTGCGCTCGCATACGCCGAAATTGCAATGGTGTTGTTATAAATGTCCTTGGTGTAGCCGATGCTGTCCAGCCAAGACTGGAACGCTTCCTGACCGCCAAGCAGTGCAACATCGTCTTCCTTGCGCTGCTCTGCTTCCTCGCTCTCAGCACGGGTCAGCTTGAGACCCAGGTTCTTAAACTCCTGGTTTACCACGCGCACCTCGATTGCCTGCTGGCTGGCTGCCTGGAACAGCTGCTGAACCATCATCGATCCCATAGACGGGTCCGACCAGATGGAATCATCCATGCCGTAATAGCTGAGCATGTTCTCCATCGACATCTTATTATACTTGAGGTATGCACGCAGTTCGTCCGCGTGTACCGGATCGCCGTTGACCGTCATAACGACCGGCTCGGACGACTTGATCTCTTTGTACTTGATGTTCGGAATTCCGTAAGTCATGGTAACGCCTGCAACGACTGCCGAGGCTACGACCATGGCCAGAATTCGTTTGCCAAATGTCTTGATCATTCCTTGTAAACTCCCTTGTGCTGCCGGTTTGTACCAGACGCAGACCGGCCTGTTTTTGATCGCCGTGCGGAATCTTCCCGCCGCGGTCGGCTGTTTTTTATTATATCATTTCTAACCGTAAAAAACAACGGCGTACACAAAATCGTCACAAAACGCTACGAATCCAGGCGATCGAGAAAGCTATGCGCACCGTCCGCGTCCCGCCAGCCCAGCACCTTGGCTGTGTTGACGTTCTTGACCGCGTTTAAGATATTGGCTTCAATCTGCGGATTGTCGGCTGCCAGCGACGCGATGAGCTTTTTGATCTCACCGCGCTTGGTGTCGCCCTCCTTGACGTGCGCCGGACAGGCACAGGGCAAGAAGGTGAGCCCTGCGGCCTCCACCCATGCGCTCACGTCGCGCTCACGCACGCGGTACAGCGGCCTTATAAGCTCCATGCCCTCGTAATTGGCACTCTTTAGACGCGGCAGCATGGCCTGCACCTGTCCGCCGTAGATCAGTCCCATCAGCACGGTCTCAATCGCGTCGTCATAGTGATGTCCCAGCGCGATCTTATTGCATCCGCGCGCCTTGGCCTCGGTATACAGGTGCCCGCGCCGCATCTTGGCACACAGAAAACAGGGATTTTCCGCCGCGTGATTGCCTGCCACGCGCAGGACGTTGGTCTCAAACACCTCAAGCGGCAGTCCCAGCCGTTCCATATTCTCTTCGATCTGCCGCCGGTTCTCTGGTTCATATCCCGGATCCATCGCAAGGCAAATGAGCTCAAACGGCACATTCCCGTACTTCTGATAATCCCGCAGCAAAACCGCCAATAATGCAGAATCCTTGCCGCCCGAAATGCAAACCGCAATGCGGTCGCCCGGTGCAATCATGCGGTACTCTTCCACCGCTTTGCGGAATGGATTTCGTATTTTCTTGGCAAACTGCGTATGCAGCAGCGTCTCAAGCTGCTCTCGTTCCATCTTCGCCTTCCTCCTTTTCTCTCCTATCATGCACGATTGTAAAGAATTTGTCAAAACTTTTTTCTCTCTTTTGCCGTCTTTTTGCGTAAATCAAGTCTTTGTAAAATGTGCATAAAATTTTTCTATTGTTTTTATGTATTTGGTACAAGTCACTCGTTGCATTTTTTCGACATTGGGTGTATCATATTGGACAGTAAGAAAACCAATTGAAAGGATGCGTAAATCATGAAATTTGCAAGATTCTTGAACAGCCTTGCACAGGCTCAGCTGACTTGCTACGCACCTGGCGTGTCGATCTACGACCGTTATCGTCCGCGTACCAAGTAATTCTTTTTCGGCCTCATGGGTCGTTTTCCTACCGCCCGCGCGGCGGACGATGCTTCCCTCAGGGAAGCATCCTAAAATAGCTATTATCCCTTTTCTCTACCTTCTCTTTCTCTTTTTCAAAGAAAAGCACACCTTCGGGTGTGTTTTTCTTATGTCCAAAAAAATATACACAATATAAAAGAGGGCTGTTTGCCCTCTTTTTTCTTATCGATGATTTGCCTTTTCATCCTCCACGAACCACTCTGCCGCAACCTCATCCGGCATCGGCTCTCCGCGCAGAAAACGCAGGCAGTTGAGGCTGAATCGTGCAGGCGACTCGGCTGCAATGAAGTGACTGCCCTGCAAAACTGCCATCTGCACGCGCGGCAGCTGGCGTACCATCGCGCGCGTGTGCGACTCCAAAATCATGTCGTGATCGCCTACGATCACCAGTGTCTGCTGGTCAATCAGCTGCAAATCGCGCAGACGGACGCCGTATCCGTGCGCCATCAGTGCCAGCACATCGCGCTTGTTCTTCCATTCCTGACCGAGCGGCGATAATGCCGTCAACAGTCCGACCGCCGGATATACCGGCAGCTGCACCCACGGTACCACACCGCGCAGCATGGATACATTTGCGCCGTTCAAAATCAATTTATCCACACGCTGTGGATAAAGCAGCGTAAACTTGATCGCCAGATTTCCGCCGTCACTAAAGCCCAGCACATGCGCTTTTTCCAGTCCCAGACCGTCAAACACCATGCGCAGGTCTTCCGCCATGCGGTCAAAATTCAGTTTTCCCTCGCCGCGCTCGGATTTGCCGTGTCCACGGCTGTCCACCGCGATCACACGATAAAAACGAGAGAGGTAGGGAATGCATTTCGCGAAATACTCACTGCCTTCACCATTGCCATGCAGCAAAACAAGCGGTTCACCTTGACCAAAGGTATAATATGCGATGCATGCGTCACCGCAATCTATGTAATGTGCGTCGAATTGGATCGAATTCTGCATTTTTAATCTCCTCACCGTAAAAACAGAACCATTTGGGTTCTATTGTACACCGTTTCGCAGAAAATAGCAAATAGGTTTTCAGCCCGCCCGAAGGCGAAATAAAGCTTTCGCCAGCCTTTCTCGAAAGGCTGCGGGTTCTTAGGGCAGAGCCCTG
>CAUEJN010000026.1 GCA_959018045.1 uncultured Butyricicoccus sp.
CTGTGCACCCCCGTTGTGCGAACATACGGAATGTTAACCTTTTACTTTACAATTTCCTTTGCAGCGTCAGCCAGCGCAGCGACCTTTGCGTCGGACTCTGCCTTGCTGTCTGCCTTAGCCATAATGTAAACCTTGACCTTGGGTTCGGTGCCGGACGGACGGATGATGAACGAAGTACCGCCTGCCAGCTCATAGTACAGTACGTTCTGGCCGGACAGCTCCATCTCCTCGGTCTTGCCGCAGGAAACGCAGGTGCGCACACCCGACTGATAATCGCGGATGTACTCGACCTTATGGCCTGCAACCTCGGTCAGCGGGGTTGCGCGCAGCTCGGCCATGAGTTCCTTCATGCGCTCCAGACCCGCGACACCCGGCATGGTGATCGAGATGGTCTGCTCGGTGTAATAGCCGTACTTCTCGTACATGGTCTGCATTGCATCGTACAGGGTCATGCCCTTGGTGCGATAGTATGCTGCCATCTCGGCAATCAGCATGGATGCAGTGACGGCATCCTTATCGCGTGCGTAGTCGCCTGCCAGATAGCCGTAAGACTCCTCGAACGCGAACAGGTACTCGTGCGAGCCAGTGGTCTCGAACTGCTTGATCTTCTCGGCCAGGAACTTAAAGCCGGTGAAGGTATCGAAGCAGTCAACGCCGTTCTTCTCTGCCGCAGCGCGTGCCATCTCGGTGGTAACCACAGACTTGAGCACAGCCGGATGCGCGGGCATGGTGCCGGTCAGCTTCTTGGCCGTGATGACATAGTCGATGAGCAGTACGCCGACCTGGTTACCCGACAGGGTCACATACTCGCCCTCGCTGTTCTTGAGCACGATACCGGTACGGTCTGCGTCAGGATCGGTGCCGATGATGAGGTCAACGCCGTTGGCCTTTGCCAGATCAATGGCCAGATGGAAGCCTTCCTTGTTCTCCGGGTTGGGAGACTTTACGGTCGGAAAGTCTCCGTCAATGACCATCTGCTCAGGCACACAGATAATGTGCTTGTAGCCGATGCGCTTCAAAATCTCGGGTACCAGACGGTAGCCTGCACCGTGGAACGGGGTGTAGACCAGCTTAAAGTCGTCGGCAACCTGCTTAACGCAATCGGGATTGATGGCAACCTTGAGCACTTCCTTGAGGTATGCTTCGTCGGTCTGCCAGTCCATCATCTTGACAAGCCCCTGTGCCTTGGCCTCTTCAAAGTCCATGGTCTTGACATCGGCAAAGAAGTCCAGTGCGCCCATTTCCTGAGCGACAACGTCGGCTTCCTTGGGCGGCAGCTGTGCGCCGTCTTCCCAGTATACCTTATAACCGTTGTACTCCTTAGGGTTGTGGGACGCGGTGATGTTGATGCCGGCGATGGTGCCATAGTAACGGATGGCAAAGGACAGCTCAGGAGTCGGGCGCAGCTCGTCGTAGAGCTTGACGCTGATGCCGTTGGCAGCCAGAATGCAGGCAGCCAGCTGTGCGAACTCGGGCGAGAAGTGACGGGAATCATAGGCGATTGCCACGCCGCGTGCACAGGCTTCCGAACCGTTCTGGACGATCAGATTGGCCAGACCCTGGGTTGCCGCACCGACCGTAAAGCGGTTCATGCGATACAGACCAACGCCCAGTACGCCGCGCAGACCAGCCGTACCAAAGGACAGCGGAGCAAAGAAACGATCCTTGATCGCATCCTCATCGCTGCGGATTGCCTCCAGCTCAGCGCGCTCATCCGCGGTCAGTGCCGGAGATGCAAGCCAGCGCTCATACTCAGCCATATAATTCATAATCCATTCACCTCATAAACGTTTTGTATCAAAATCCTTGCGGGAAATACTCCCTTATATAAATTATACAATAAACTTGGTCGTTTGCAAGGTAGTTTTTTGTATTTTTTGATACTATTCGGTTTTGCATTGCCAAAATGATGTCTGGTTTTTCTCACAAAATGCACAAAAGCGCGTTTTGGAATTCACATTCCGAAACGCGCTTGTTTCTATTCTGCGTCGATTGCCGTCGATTTTCAGAAACCGTCCTGCTTACAGATTTTCGATCGAACGCACACGCATCATGCCGTCAACCGCACGAATTGCATCCAGCACTGCGTCGGTCGGTACGCCGTTCACATCCACGATGGTGTATGCGTAATCGCCGCGCGAACGGTTGCCCATGTTCTCGATATTCATGCCCTGTGCGGACAGCGTCGAGGTGATCTGCGCGATCATGTTGGGTACGTTCTTATGGATCAGGCACAGACGGTGACCTCCCTCATAGGGTACCTTGAGGTTGGGGAAGTTGACCGAGTTGCGGATGGTGCCGTACTCGAGGAACTCGCGAATTTCTGCTGCTGCCATCTTGGCGCAGTTGTCTTCGCTCTCCGGGGTGGAAGCGCCGAGGTGGGGCATGATGACTGCATTCTTCTGTGCCAGCATAGCATCCGAAGCGAAGTCGGATACATAACGCGCAACCTTGCCGCATGCCAGTGCTGCCGCCATGACATCCTCGTCAACCAGCTCGCCGCGTGCGATATTGATGATGCGCACGCCGTCCTTCATCTTGGCAACCGCATCCTCGTTGATGAGGTACTTGGTGTCCGGGGTGAGCGGTACATGCAGAGTGATATAATCGCAGTTTGCGAAGATCTCGCTGACATCGGTGATGTGCTTGACTGCACGGGACAGCTTGAGTGCGCCGTCAACCGACAGGTAGGGGTCGTAGCCCCAAACTTCCATGTCCAGACCGACTGCAGCGTTTGCGACCTGTACGCCAATGGCACCCAGACCGATGACGCCCAGACGCTTGCCCATGATCTCCGGGCCTGCAAACTTAGACTTGCCCTTCTCGGCAGCCGGACCGATGTCCGGGGTGCCTGCCAGGGACTTGGTCCACTCGATGCCGCCCACGATATCACGAGAAGCCAGCATCAGACCGCAGACAACCAGCTCCTTAACTGCGTTTGCGTTTGCGCCAGGGGTATTGAATACGACAATACCTTCCTCTGCGCAGCGGTCGAGCGGAATGTTATTGACACCGGCACCTGCACGTGCGATGCACTTGAGGTTCTCCGGGAACTTGGTGTCATGCAGCTTGGCCGAGCGTACCAGCACGGCATCGTACTGGTCGAAGTCCTCGCTGCACGTATATTCAGCCGGATCCAGACGATCCAGACCGACCTTGGAAATCTTGTTAAACAGTTTGACCTGATACATTGTCCTGATTCTCCCTTAGCCGTTTTCCTTGGCAAACTTCTGCATGAAGTCAACCAGCTTTTCGACACCCTCGTAGGGCATTGCATTGTAGATGGAAGCACGCATACCGCCAACCGAACGGTGACCCTTCAGGTTGGACATACCGTTCTCAATCGAAGCCTTGACAAACTTCGCGTCCAGATCGGCGTCACCGGTGCGGAAGGTTACGTTCATCATGGAACGGGAATCGGCACGTGCTGCCGGCTGATAGAAGGACTGGCTGTCCAGATAGTCATAGAGCAGCTTTGCCTTGACCTCGTTGCGCTTCTGCATCTCGGTCAGACCGCCGATCTCGTTCTCAATCCAGTCAAGTACCAGACCCAGAACATAGATTGCGTAGGTCGGAGGCGTATTGTACATGCTCTCCTTGTCAGCCATCAGCTTCCAGTCGAGCAGTACCGGCATCTTGTCCTGCGGGTAGCAGCCCAGCAGATCGTCACGCACGATGACGACGGTCAGGCCGGCCGGGCCCATGTTCTTCTGTGCACCAGCCATGATGACACCGTACTTGGATACATCAATGGGCTTAGACAGAATGTTCGAGGACATATCGGCGACAACCGGTACAGAACCGGTCTCGGGGCAATACTTCCACTCGGTGCCGAAGATGGTGTTGTTGGCACAGTGGTAGAAATAATCTGCGTCCGGGGACAGATCGAGTTCTGCCTGGGACGGGATGTAAGAGAAGTTATCCGCCTCGGAGGATGCCGCGACATGGATCTCGCCAAACTTCTTGGCCTCCTTGTACGCGTTCTTCGCGAAGTTGCCGGTCAGCGCATAGTCTGCCTTACCGGTACGCATCAGATTGAGCGGAATGGCGGAGAACTGCATGGTTGCACCGCCCTGTAAAAAGAGAACCTTATAGTTGTCCGGGATGCCCATCACGCGACGCAGAGAGGCTTCCGTAGACTTGATAATGGAGTCGTACACCTTAGATCGGTGACTCATCTCCATCACTGACATGCCTGAACCCTGATAGTTGAGCATCTCAGCAGCTGCGCGCTCCAGCACGGGAACGGGCAGCATCGAAGGGCCTGCGGAAAAATTGAAGATTCTTTCTGTCATCGCTTGTGACCTGCCTTTCATTACGTAATACTTTATAGGGATAAAGTATGAATGTGTCTATTATAGTCCCCCGCCGTACCGCATGCAAGTGTTTCTTTGGCAAAACCTTTATGCTATAATGTAGAAAAACCCGTCGAAGGAGAAGGAATTTTGAACATTGTCGATGGATTGTCCGTGTCAGACGGACTCTGTGCATGTGGTGTGTGTGCGATGGGCACTCTGCTTTCCCACATGGATGACCAGCAGCGGCTGGGTCTGTCCCGTCTGATCGACTCGCCGCGCAGCGTCCTCGTTGCCCTCTTCCCCTACCTCACCGGCGCACCTTCCGGCAACCTGTCGCTGTACGCCCGGGGGCGGGACTATCACGCGGTCATTGCCGACCGGCTGGGTGCGGTTGCCCAGGCTTTCCAAACCGAATATCCGGAAAACCACTTCGTCGTGCTGGCCGACGATTCTCCCTTGCCCGAGGTCTACGCCGCGGCGTGTGCCGGTCTGGGCTGCATGGGGGACAATGGACTGCTCATTCATCGCGACTACGGCAGCTATGTCTTCATCGGCACCATCGTGACCGATCTCGACCTGCCGGCAACCGAGCAGCCACCCGCAGGCTGTCTGCACTGCGGTGCGTGCCGCCGTGCCTGCCCGGTCGAGCTGGACAAGGCGCGCTGTCTGTCCGCACTCACCCAGCAGGGCGGCACCCTGACCGAGGAACAGGCCGCGCTCGTGCGCGAGCACCCGCTCGTGTGGGGCTGTGATACCTGCCAGCTGGTTTGTCCGATGAACCGACAGGCCAAACAGACCGACATCCCGGATTTCAGGCAGTCCCCTATTGATACGCTGACGCTAGCCGATGTGGACGGTCTGACCCGCCGCCAATTCTGTGGAAAATATCCCGACCGCGCATTCACCTGGCGCGGCCCCGCGCCGCTCCGGCGCAATCTGACCCTCAAAGGAGGAGACAACCCATGAATACCCCTCTGTATCATGCGCTGCGCGCCCTGTCGCAAAAGCATACCGCACGCTTTCACATGCCCGGGCACAAGGGCAAGGATGTTCTGCCCGATTTTGGCTCCATTCTGCCGCTGGACTTCACCGAGGTCTACGAGACCGGCAACCTGTACACCGGAGAAGGCCCCATCCGGCAGGCCGAGGAACAGGCCGCACGCTTCTACCACGCGCCCGACTGCCATTTTCTGACCGGCGGCTCGACCCAGGGCATCCACACCATGCTGTACGCGGCCGCCGGAGCTAGAGCCGACGTACTGTTTGACCGCAACTGCCACAAGTCCGCCGCGCATGCGGCTGCCATGCTCGATCTGTCCCCGGCTTTCGTCTTCCCCAAAACCATCGAGCCGTTCGGCATTCCCGGTCTGCTCTGTCTGGACGACATCGACCGGGCATTGAGTCAAAATCCATCCATCCGTGCCGTGCTCGTCACCTCCCCCAACTATTACGGCGTGCGGCAGGATATCCCGGCGATTGCAGCCGTCTGCCATGCGCACGGCGCCAAGTTACTGGTCGACGCCGCGCACGGTGCGCACTTCCCCGCAGTCGGTCTGCCCTCGCCCATCGAAGAAGGTGCAGACCTTGCGGCACTCAGTGCGCACAAGACACTCTATGCACTCGGCCAGTCGGCTATGCTGCTGTCGGGCGGCACGATAGACAGTGACCGTCTGCGTGAGGGTGCGTCCCTGTTCGGCACGTCCAGCCCGTCCTATGCCATGATGGTCAGTCTGGATCTGGCACGCGATGCGCTTGAGCAGGATGACAGCTATCAGAAAGCGGCCGAGGCCGTTCACGCGCTGCGCCTGCATCTGGCCGAGCACACCAAGTTCCGACCGCTGACCGGGCACGATCTCGACCCCTGCCGTCTGACCGTCTCGACCGCCGGTACCGACTGGACGGGCGACAAGCTGGCCGACATGCTGTACGAGCGGTTTGGGGTGGCATGCGAGATGAGTGACGCGCGTAATATGGTATGTATCGTCACGCCCGCTGACTTAGGCGACAATCTGGATCGCCTGCGCAAGGCGCTGGACACCTTATCGCGCGAGGTACCGCAGACCGCGCTGCCCGCGCCCTTGCCGCCCTTACCCGTTCCCCATCCGGCTCTGTCCGTGCGCCGCGCCCTGCTCGGCAATGCCTCCACGCTGTTTCTGGACGATGTGCAGCCCGGCATGGTCTGCGCCCGTCCGGTTACCCCGTATCCGCCCGGCGTTCCCGTGCTCTGGCCGGGTGAAGAAATCACCGCCGAACACATTGTATTTCTCAGAAATCAATGTTATAATACGATTGACCGCATCTCTGTATATCAGCCGTGATTTTCTTACGGTGAGAGGCGGAAAAGGAGGGTTTCCCTATGAAAATGCTGCTTGCAATCATCAATTCCGATGACGCGCATAGTGTAATGAATCACCTCATGGAGGCCGGATTCCAGATCACCAAGCTCGCCACCACCGGCGGCTTTCTGCGTGCCGGTAACGTCACCATCCTGATCGGTCTGGAAGACTCCCGCCTGGACGAGGCGATGGATCTCATCCGCAAATATTCCAATACCCGCAAACAGATCATCCCGACGACGGCAAATCTGGGCGTCGGCTTCCATCCGGCCATGCCGGTCGAGGTCACGGTCGGCGGCGCGACCGTATTCGTGCTGAACGTCGAACAGTTTGAGAAACTGTAATGTCTGGATTTGACGCTCTGCCCGGCAATACCGCACTCAAAGCTAGCCTGCGGACTGCGCTTGATCGCCGTTTTCCGCAGGCTGTTCTGTTATCCGGCCCAGATGGCAGCGGAAAGACCGATTTTGCCCAAACCATCGCGGCTGCACTCCTGTGCACCGGTGCTTCTCCCCGTCCGTGCGGCGCGTGCGCTTCGTGCCACAAGGTCGCGCACGGTGCCCATCCCGATTTGATCGTGGTCGATGAGGGAGACGGCGAAATCAAGGTCGAGACCGCCCGCAATATCCGTGATGAGGCGGCTATTCTGCCCAACGACGGCGACCGCAAGGTTTTCATCATCCATAACGCCGACCGCATGAACCTGAGTGCGCAGAATGCCCTGCTCAAGGTGCTCGAGGAGCCGCCGCGCTATGTCTTTTTTATCCTGCTCTCATCCCAGCCCGGTGTCCTGCTCCAGACCATCCGCTCGCGCTGTGCCATCTACCAGCTCGAGCCGCCGCATGTGTCCGCCGACCAGAACCCCGAGCTGCTCGAGCCGTCCCGCGCTTTCCTGCGCGCCATGGCCAAGGGAGACGAATACGGCATGCTGCTGGGTGCAAATGGATTTGCCAAACTGAACAAGGCCGCTTTTCAGCAGGCCATGACCCTGCTGGGTACCGCGCTGCGCGATGCCGCTCTGGTATCGGTCGGTGCTGCCCCGCTCGTCCCGGCACTCTCCGCCGAGACCCGCGCCCTCGCCGGCGCACTGACCGCGGAAAAAATCCTCGCGGTCTACGATCACCTCACGCTGCTGTCCCGCCGCGCTGAGGTCAACGCAAGCGCACCCATCCAGTGCGCTGTCCTTGCGGCAGGTGCTTACGCCATCTGCCATCCGCCGCGATCATCCAAATAATATCCGCGGCATACTGAAACGGAGGAACATTTAGATTGCTGACTGTCATTGGTGTCCGATTCAAACGAGTCGGCAAAGTATACTATTTTGACCCCTGCGGCATCACGGTCAAGCGCGGACAAAGCGTTATCGTTGAGACCGCACGCGGTGTCGAGTGCGGCGAGTGCGCCATGGGCAACACCGAGGTGTCCGAGCGCGAAGTCGTCTCGCCGCTCAAGAAAATTATCCGCATCGCGACCGAACGCGATCTGGAAGTCGCCCGCGAAAACGAGCGTCAGGCCAAGGAAGCCTACCAGATTGCACGGCGCAAGATCGAGGAACACAAGCTGGACATGCGTCTGGTCGCTGTCGAGTGCACCTTCGATCTCAACAAGATTCTGTTCTACTTCACGGCAGATGGCCGTGTAGACTTCCGCGGTCTGGTCAAGGATCTGGCCGCCATCTTCCGCACCCGCATCGAGCTGCGCCAAATTGGCGTGCGCGATGAGGCCAAGATGATTGGTGGTCTGGGCATCTGCGGCCGCGAACTGTGCTGCGCGTCCTATCTGGGCGACTTTCAGCCGGTGTCCATCAATATGGCAAAGGAGCAGAACCTGTCGCTCAACCCCGCTAAGATTTCGGGTACCTGCGGCCGCCTGATGTGCTGCCTCAAGTACGAGCACGAGGTCTATTCCGAGCTGCAAAAGGTCACGCCCAAGACCGATAGTCTGGTCGAGACCCCGGAGGGTCGCGGTACCGTCCTGTCTACCCAGATGCTGCGCGGTACGTGCAAGGTACAGCTTGAAGATGCACCGGACGAGCCCCGTGTTTTCGCGTGCACCGACTGCCAGATGATTCGCTCGGGCCGCGCCAAGAAGAACAACAACAATAATAATAACGGCAATAATCACGGCGGCGAGTGCTGCCAGAACTGCGCCAAGCAGCAAAAGCAGCCCGAGATCGACCCCATGCAGGAGCAGGAGCCGGTCGCAGTTGCGCTGCCGCCTGTCCGTCCGCGCAATGAAAAGCCGCGCCGTGTCAAGGCTGCACCGCAGAGCACCGAGGAAAAGCCCGCAGCGCCCGCGCGCAGGCCGCGCCGCGAAGCGCCAGACGGTTCCGACCGTCCCCGTCTGGTCAAGGCTGCACCGCCCAAGGATGCCGTCGAGCAGCCCGCACAGGAAGCTGGCGAGAACACCGAGTCCGGTGAGGTAGTACGCCGTCGCCGCCATCGCGGTGGTGCCAAGCGCCGCCGTTCGTCCGGTGAGGGTAACGCTACGCCGTCCGCTGAATAAGGATTTTTCGAGAGGCCGTCTGTCAGACGGTCTCTTTTTTCGTCCTCTTTTCGACAAAAATCCGTTTTTTTCACCTTCATCTTGTCTTTCCCACAGGGGTATGCTATACTTAGTTTGCCAAATTAACTATTTTTACAGATTGGAGGGTCTCATGTCGGACTTTGATTCCATCAATAATTTTCTGGTCGATATTTTGAGTCGCATCAACAAAATCGAAGAGCGCACCCTGACAGCCGGCATCGGCGATAATATCTCGCTGACCGAGATCCATATTATCGAAAAAATCGCTGCCGAGCAGCCGAGCCGTATGTCCACCATTGCAAAATCGGTCGGTGTCACACTGGCCACCTTCACGGTTGCCTGTGACAAGCTCGAGAGCAAGGGACTGATTCAGCGCACGCGCGATACTGCGGACAAGCGTGTGGTCAACATCTCCCTCACCCCGCGCGGTGAAGCCATTCATGCGTACCACAAGGAATTCCATGAGCGCATGATCTCGGCCGCACTGAGCGAGCTGTCGGAGAGCGAAACCGCGCTTTTGGCGAGCAGTCTGCAAAAGCTGCGATCCTTCTTTGAACAGCAAGACCAATAATGACCATACCAGGGCACTGATCACGCGCGATTGGTGCCTTTTTGACTTGACTTTACCGCGCAGAACAGCTATTCTGAACTCATATTACCTGCGGAGACTGGATGCATGCTGACCTATCACCTCGATCACACTGCAAAAATGCCGCTCTATGAGCAGCTATACCGCGCTATCCGTGCCGACATTATGAACGGCGTGCTCGCTGGCGGCGACCGACTGCCCGCCAAGCGTCCACTCGCTGAACACCTCAAGGTCAGTCAGATCACGGTCGAGACCGCTTACGGTCAGCTGACCGCCGAGGGCTATCTGCGCGCCGTGCCCAGAAGCGGATATTTCGTGCAGCAGCTCGATGCCCTGCCGCGCACGGCTTGTGCGCAGGCTGCGCCGGAAAAGCAGCAGGAAAAGACCGAACAGACTGCGGATTTTGATTTTAAAACCAACATCGTCGACACCGATTGCTTCCCATTTTCCACCTGGGCAAAGCTGTCCCGCGCAGTGCTCACCGACTATGACCGCAGCCTGTTGCTGGCCGCTGCGCCGCAAGGTGTACCCGCACTGCGCGAACAGATTCGGCAATATCTGTACGCCTTTCGCGGCATCTCGGTAGACACCGACCAGATTGTCGTCGGTGCAGGCTCGGAATATCTGGTCACTCTGCTGATCCAGCTTTTGGGGCGTACACGCACTTATGCCATTGAGACCCCGGGCTATCCAAAATTAACTCAGATTTTCCGGGCAAACGATGCGGAGACTGCACCCATTCCGCTGGATGATGAGGGTTTGTCCATGGAAGCACTGCGACAGAGTG
This sequence comes from uncultured Butyricicoccus sp., assembly GCA_959018045.1. Taxonomy (GTDB): domain Bacteria; phylum Bacillota; class Clostridia; order Oscillospirales; family Butyricicoccaceae; genus Butyricicoccus. The sequence continues at coordinate 10,537 of CAUEJN010000026.1, forward strand.
CGGCATCGGTTGCCTACCTGACCCCGTCCCATCACTTTCCCCTTGGCATTGTCACCCCGGCTGCCCGCCGCGCTTCCCTGCTGCGCTGGGCGAGTGAGGGCGAAGATCGGTACTTGATCGAGGACGATTACGATTCTGAGTTTCGCTTTACTTCCCGTCCCATTCCGGCACTCAAAGAGCTTGACCACGAAGATCGAGTCATCTACCTCAACACCTTCGCTAAAAGTCTGGCACCCTCGCTGCGTATCGGCTATCTAGTTCTGCCGCGTCGTCTGCTGCCTGCCTATCAGGCAAAGTTCGGCGGCTATGCCTCCACCGTCCCGGTGTTTGAACAGTACACGCTCGCGCGTTTTCTCGAGACCGGCAGCTTTGAGCGCCATGTCAACCGCATTCGTATTCAATATAAAGCGCGTCTGGAAAGCCTGCTGGATGCACTGGCACAGTCCGAGCTGCGCGGAATGTATACGGTATCGGGTGCTGAAGCCGGTCTGCATATCCTGCTGCATGTGGAAAATGGTATGGATGAAGGCGAATTGATCGCATCGGCTGCTAAACAGGGCGTTCGGGTGTATGGATTATCCGGATATTATGTGGATACCGCAGTGGCCTGTCCACCCGCAACTGTGATTTTGGGCTATGCCGGTATTCCGTCGGAAAAATTGCCCGATGCAGTGAACGCATTGGGCAATGCTTGGAAAAAATAAAACCGTACTATCTCCCGCCCGCAGGCGAGATCGGGTCCGGGCCTGAGGCTCGGCGCGGTCCAGCTGCGTAAGCTGGCCCGTCCAGGTGGAATCTGGCCGCGCTCCGCAGAGTGCGGAATCCCCTTTTGATTTTCGCTCTTGCGAAAATCAACTAAAATAAAAAATAAAAGCGTGCTCCGCAGAGCACGCAATCTCTGGAAAGACCACCCAAACGGGTGGTCTTTCCCTTTTTGTTTATTTCAATTGAAACCCGGGTCGGACACCGGGTTTCAATCAGAGTATTTCGAGCCTGCGGGCTCGACCAGGTTCCACCTGGACGGGCTCAAGGGACTCGTCCCTTGAGAATCCCGATTGTCGCCTGCGGGCGGGCTTGTCTTACTTCTTATAGTAGACTGTTTGTACCAGTCCATCCACAACCGACACCGCACCAGCCTTATACTCATCGCCGGTCGAGCACAAACCAGCTGTGCGCTTGGAATACATATCCACTGCGATGGCCTCGCAATCGGCTGCGACCTGCATAACCTCGCCGTTGACGCTCAAATTGCTGCCATCCCAGACGATCTGATCGTCGATCGACTGCGACTGACCCAAGGTGATCGCATAACCATCTTCATCCTTGGTCATCTGGGTCAGCTCATACAGACCGGCATAGAACGTACCCGACTGATAATTCTGAATCTCAACATCAGGATAGATGGTACTGCCGACACAAACCAGACGCACAGCCGGGCGGGTCTCATAGAACGCCACGCCGTCTACTGTCTGCAAGTGCAGTGCACGGTACAGCATAACCGCCATCTCCGCACGGGTTACCGGAGCGGTCGAGTTGAGTTTGCCAGCCGAACCACCAATGATGCCAGCCTTGACCAGTGCGCCAACCGAGTCGACCGCATAATCTGCTACCTGAGCTGCATCGGTAAAACCGGACAGGTCACCCTCTGCGAATTGCAGTCCGGTGCGATCCAAAGTACGTTTGAGCAGCACCATGGCATCCTGACGGGTCAGGGTTCGGGACGGGTTAAAGTTGTTGTTTTCATCGCCTGCGGCAATGCCAATAGCACGCGCGGCAAGCACAGCGTCTGCATAATACGCATCAGCCAATACATCGGCGAAGTTTTCACCCTGGGCATACTTTTCCATATCGTATGCACGGTACAGCATGAGTACAAAGTCTGCGCGGGACAGCGACTTCCCCGGGCTGTAAATCAGATTACCCGTACCCGACACCACGCCGGTGTTTGCCAGATAATCGATGGCATGAAAGCCCCAGCTGTAATTTGTATCGACATCGGCAAAATAGACCGATCGTTCCGGGATGAACGCCATGCCGCCTTCGCGCACAATTTCAGCCTGTGCGGCGATGTCTTCGGACTGCTCGCTCATGTCTGCGGCGCATGCCGAGCTCATGAGTACAGCCGCGCTCATGAGTGCGGCCAACACGGTACGAATCCATTTTTTTCGCATGTAAAAGCCTCCTATTTTCAAAAATATCAGATTTTCCAAATAATTATAGCACATTGCACGGAAAATGTATATCTGTATTTTGCTGGTTCATTCGCCAGAAACAACAAATATCTGTGAGATTTCTATAAAAAATATGCAAAAAAACACCGTCAAACCACAATTGGTCTGACGGTGTTGTGTTCTCAAAACGGATTACTGTGCGTTGTTGGGCTT
>CAUEJN010000027.1 GCA_959018045.1 uncultured Butyricicoccus sp.
AGGGGCTTTTCAAAGGCTGAGGGTTCTCCGGGCAGACCCCTGAGCCGGACTCCGCAGAGTCCGGACTCCCCTATTGATTCCCGGTTTCCGAACCGGGAATCAACCAAAAGAAACATATAGGAAAAGAGAATGTAAGTAAATACGCTGCCACCCGCGCAAAGAAGATTCTAAGATCTACAGCTAAAAGAAAACACCCGTGCTGATTTGGCACGGGTGTTTTTTGTCGAAACAATACAATTTTGCTGTATAATTTTTATAGACATATTCCTTTTTATGTGCTATTATATGTATAAATTAACCAACATTATTCAAATTGCTTCAGAAAGAGATAGTAATTGCGATGTTTTTTTAAACTTTTGAGGTTGTTCTCTGGCGTAGGTTTTTGTTTCGTTAAAATTCAGATGATGGTGAGTATCATTTTGGCTCTTTCAGTTTTTATGTAGAGTATTCCGAAAGCAACAGCTCTATCACAGAGAAAATCACAATCTCAGAAAATGGGATTGAACCCATCATCTCAAGTGAGTGGAAATATATGTCTGAACTAATTTAATCACTATGATGAATGATATTTTTACGATTCTCAGGCAAATGTTTTTGCCAAGAGCAGGCTCGATTTTATCGGGAATCATATATGGAATTTGTCTGGTCGCGATTTGTTGGTATCCACTTCCTGATATCATGAGAGATATGAATTATCCGAGTTGGGCATATCCGTTATCCGTGATTACAATTTTAATCATTCTGTGCCTTGTAGGGTGGAAGTTAATAAAAAATCCATCGATGAGAGTTTCTGGGATGGAAGGATGGGCAATCATCGCTTATATCATATCCGGTTGTGTTTTGGCTATCGGTGTGAACAGTAAATTTCTTCAAATTGTTGTTTCTGGAGTTGTCTTTCTTCCAATTTACATTGCAGCTACTCTCATTTATCAAAAATTCTCAACCTAATGTATGCAAAAAACACAAAAGACTTCTTTGATTAACCTCTGCAACCCCAAATAGGGGTGTGAAAACACTTTCGATACCAAACAGGTCGTAGTCAGATGACTGCGGGAAATTGCGCGTCCTGCGGGACGCGCTTTTTTTTCAGTTTGGTTGATTCCGGCCTTTGACCGGAGTCAAAAGGGGATTTCACGCTCTGCGGAGCGCGACTCAGGGCAACGGTGCCCGTGTGCTAGAGCCTTGGCCGATTGATTACTTCAACAGCGGTGTTCTATTATTTCATGGCTTGGTTGGACAAGCCAACCACAGCCTTGTGGAAAAACATTCCACAGGAATATTTTTATGCCCCACAAGGTTACGGGAAAACGCCCCACCGGGGCCTTTTCTGGTTCCGCAAGGTTCGAGAAAGGTTGGCGAAAGCTTCATTTCGCCCACTCGTTTTATCCGCGCACAGCGCGGGAATGAGGGTAGTGACCTACGGGCTTTGGGCGGGAAATGGTGCAGTGCAGGGTGATTTTTGGTCTGCGATCTACAGAAAAATCCCAAAACCGCTTGAAAAAATCTGATTTTTCACATAAAATAGGGAACGTAATAAGAGTAGAGAGGCGTTTTATGTTTCATATTGTATTGGTCGAGCCTGAGATCCCGCAGAATACCGGCAACATTGCGCGCACGTGCGCAGTCACCGGAGCCGTTCTGCATCTGGTCGAGCCGCTCGGTTTCTCCATTGACGACAAGCAGCTCAAACGTGCCGGTCTGGATTACTGGCATTTTCTGGATGTACGGCGCTACAAAAATGTAGAAGAATTTTTTGAAAAGAACCCGAATGGACGGTATTTCTACCTGACCACCAAGGCAAAGCATGCGTATACTGACATTTCCTTTGTCGACGGCGATTATTTCCTGTTTGGCAAGGAGACCCGCGGACTGCCCGAGGACATGCTGATCGAGCACCCTGAGCGCTGCATCCGCATTCCCATGCGAGAGGGTGCACGCAGCATGAACCTGTCAAACTCGGTTGCGGTGACCGTTTTCGAGGCGCTGCGCCAGACTGGTTTTGCAGGGCTTGAGCAGGCCGGACGGTTCCCCGGCGAGATGGACCCGGCACTCTGACGAACAGAAAGGAGAGGAATCCGATGGAAAAGATTTATATTTTCTGCGACTCGGCGGGCGACATTCCGCGTGAGGAAGTCGAGCGATATGGGATCGATATCGTACCCGAGCGCATTACACATGCCGGACATTCGTTCCGGGAATACTACGACATGACCCCGGAGCAGTACTGGGATCTGCTCGAATCGTCCGATGAGATCCCGACCACCGCGCAGGTCACGCCGGCGCTGGCGATGGAGTGCTATGAGCGTGCCCGTGCAGCCGGATGCACCCACGTTGTCGGTGCGATCATCAACGCGGCTGGTTCGGGCGGCTATCAGTCGTGCAGCATTGCGCGCGCGATGTTCTATGAAAAGTACGGAGAGGACATGCGCATCGAGCTCATTGATTCCGAGAGCTATACTTACATTTATGGGCACGTGGTCGTGGACATGTGCCGTATGCGTGACGCAGGCGATGCGTTTGACGACATTGTGCGCATTGCGCGTTCCCGTCTGGCACGCAGTGAGGCCGTTCTGGGTGTATACACGCTCAAACACCTCAAAAAGTCCGGGCGTATCTCGGGCGGTGCGGCATTTATGGGCGAGGCGCTGGGTCTCAAGCCGGTCAGCCTGGTCTCGGCGGGCAAGGTCGAGGTCATCGACAAGGCACGCGGCGAAAAGAACCTGATTCCTAAGGTGTTGTCCCAGGTGGCAAAGCGCGTCGTCCAGCCCGAAAAGCAGACCGCAATCCTGCTTTACGGCAAAATTGCCCCCGAAAAGCTCGACCAGATCGAGCGGGCGCTGCTGGAGGATCTGCACTTTGCAGCCGTCCATCGCACCCCGATTGGCATTTCGGTTACAACAAATACCGGCCCGCAGGCCTTCGCCGTAGCCTACCACGGCGAGCAGCGTCCGGTTTCGTAACTTCCCAAAAGCGGGTAATGTTGGGGAAATCCTTGCACGATTGAGGTAAATTTACGGTTCTGGCCGCGTCAGGGCGTGAAAATATTGAAAAAAACACAGATTTTTCAGATTTTCTATTGAAACCTGATAAAAAACCAAGTATAATTTTGTCTTAGTGGTGGGAACCTGGAAAAGGCGGTGCTTTTGGCCAGGAATCCCCGGTATTTTCCGTTCATCCGTCTATAATTTTCATCTGATATAAAGGAGATGCTATTTATGGATTACAACAAGAAGAGCGTAGAGGATATTGACGTTTCCGGCAAGAAGGTTATCGTTCGCTGCGATTTCAATGTCCCGCAGGACGAGACCGGCCGCATCACCGACGACAAGCGTATCGTCGCTGCACTGCCGACCATCAAGTATCTGCTCGAGCATAACGCAGCTGTTATCCTGTGCTCGCACCTGGGCCGCCCGAAGGGTGAGTTCAAGATGAAGTACTCTCTGGCACCGGTTGCAGAGCGTCTGACCGAGCTGCTCGGTCAGGAAGTAAAGCTGGCGAAGGACGTCATTGGTGAGGACGCAAAGAAGCTGGCTTCCGAGCTCAAGTGCGGCGAGGCTATGCTGCTTGAGAACGTTCGTTTCCATAAGGAAGAGGAGAAGAACGATCCCGCTTTCGCCAAGGAGCTGGCTTCCATGGCTGAGATCTACGTCAACGATGCATTCGGCACTGCACACCGTGCACATGCTTCCACCGCTGGTATTGCTGACTACCTGCCCGCAGTTTGTGGTTTCCTGATCAACAAGGAAATCTCCATCATGGGCAAGGCTCTGGCAAACCCGGTTCGCCCGTTCGTTGCAATTCTGGGCGGCGCGAAGGTTTCCGATAAGATCGGCGTGATCAACAACCTGATCGAGAAGTGCGACACCATCATCATCGGCGGCGGTATGTCCTACACCTTCATGAAGGCTATGGGCAAGGAGATCGGCACCTCGCTGTGCGAGGACGACAAGCTGGATCTGGCTAAGGAGCTGATGGCAAAGGCTGAGGCAAAGGGCGTTAAGCTCCTGCTGCCCATCGACACCGTTTGCGCAGACCACTTCGCAGCAGACGCTACCCCGGTTGTCTACGAAGCAGGCGCTCTGCCGGCTGACATGATGGGTCTGGACATCGGTCCCAAGTCCATCGAGCTGTTCTCTGAGGCTGTTAAGGACGCTGGCACCGTTGTTTGGAACGGACCCATGGGCGTATTCGAGTTCGACGCATTCGCTGTCGGCACCAAGGCTATGGCAAAGGCGATTGCAGAGTCGGGCGCTGTTTCCATCATCGGCGGCGGCGACTCGGCTGCAGCAGTTGAGAAGCTGGGCTTCGCAGACAAGATGAGCCACATCTCCACCGGCGGCGGCGCTTCCCTGGAGTTCCTCGAGGGTCTGGTTCTGCCGGGTATCGCTTGCCTGGAAGACAAGTAATTTCTTTTCGGTAATCCCGGGGCGGTGCTTTTCCGCCGCCCCGCGTTTTACATATAAATCCTAAGTTTTAATTGTAATCCATCCGCACGCAAGCAAAATCTACCATCGTGCGGGTGTTGAAAGGGGTATTTGAACAATGAATCGCAGATATCGCAAGACGATCATCGCCGGTAACTGGAAGATGAACAAGACGCCGAGCGAGGCGAAGACTCTGATCGAGGAGATGAAGCCGCTGCTGAGCAAGACCAAGTGGTGCGAGATGGTGCTGTGCGTACCGTTCACCGACATCCAGGCTGCTGTTAAGGCTGCAAAGGGCTCCAAGATCGCAATCGGCGCTGAGAACATGCACTTCGAGAAGTCCGGTGCATTCACCGGCGAGATCTCGGCAGATATGCTCAAGGAGCTGGGCGTTAAGTACGTTATCGTCGGCCATTCCGAGCGCCGTCAGTACTTCAACGAGACCGACGAGACCTGCAACAAGAAGGTAAAGGCTGCAATCGAGAACGGTCTGCGCCCGATCCTGTGCGTGGGTGAGTCTCTGGCAGAGCGTGAGCAGGACGTTACCATGGAAGTCATCCGCAAGCAGGTCAAGATTGCCCTGCAGGGTGTTGCGGCTGAGGACATCAAGAAGGTCGTCATCGCTTACGAGCCCATCTGGGCAATCGGCACCGGCAAGACCGCTACCTCTGAGCAGGCTGGCGAGGTCTGCGCTAAGATCCGCGACTGCCTGCGTGAGCTGTACGGCGCACGCGCAGCTCGTGCAATCACCATTCAGTACGGCGGCTCTATGAACGCGAAGAACGCGGCAGAGCTGCTGGCACAGCCCGACGTTGACGGCGGCCTGATCGGCGGCGCGTCCCTGAAGTCTGCTGACTTCGCTGCCATCGTTGAAGCTGCAAATCAGTAATTTCTGCGTGCGGGTGTTTTCCCCGTGCACATTTGTGGAGGGGGACAACGGGCATCTGTTGTCCCTTTCTCACGGCGTGAAGGAGTAAAAAGAAATGGCAACCAGAAAACCAAGTAAGACGACCGCGGCGAAGAAGGCTGCACCGGTTGCTGCACCGGCTGCGACGACCGCGGCAAAAACCACCGCGAAGACCACGACTAAGACCACCGCAGCGGCGGCAAAGACCAAGACGTTCAAGAAGCATCCGCTGGCACTCATCATCCTCGACGGCTTCGGCTATCGCAAGGAGACCGAGGGCAACGCCATCGCAATGGCAAAGAAGCCGGTGCTGGGCGAGGTATTCTCCGCACATCCCCACACCCTGATCGGTGCGTCCGGCATGGATGTCGGTCTGCCCGACGGTCAGATGGGTAACTCGGAGGTTGGCCACACCAACATCGGCGCTGGCCGCATCGTCTACCAGGAACTGACCCGCATTACCAAGGCAATAAAGGACGGCACGTTCTTCGAGAACGAGGCATTCCTGCATGCTGTGGATCAGTGCAAGTGGTTTAATTCTACTCTGCATATCTTCGGCCTCATGTCGGACGGCGGCGTACACTCGCATATTGATCACATCTGCGCCCTGCTCGACCTGGCAAAGCTGAGCGGCCTGACCAAGGTCTGCGTGCATTGCTTCATGGACGGCCGCGACACCGCACCGACCTCGGGTGCTGGCTATGTCCAGAAGGTGCAGGATAAGCTGGGCGAGCTGGGCATCGGCTGCATCGCAACCGTATCCGGCCGTTACTACGCAATGGATCGTGACAAGCGCTGGGAGCGCCTCGAGCGCGCTTACGCTGCTATGGTTTACGGCCAGGGCGAATTCTGCCCGGATGCTGTCAAGGGTATCCAGGCATCCTATGACAAGGGCGTGACCGATGAGTTCATCGAGCCGTTCATTGTCACCGAGGGTGCGACCATCCAGAAGGATGACGCAGTAATCTTTGCAAACTTCCGCCCCGACCGTGCCCGCGAGATCACCCGCGCACTGGTCGATCCGGCGTTCGACGGTTTTGCACGCGAGAACGGCAACCTGCCGATCAAGTTCGTATGCATGACCCAGTATGACGCGACCATGCCGGGCGTAGAGGTCGCATTCAAGCCCCAGTCGCTCAAGAACACCTTCGGCGAGTACATCGCAGAAAAGGGTCTGACCCAGCTGCGTATCGCTGAGACTGAGAAGTACGCACATGTTACGTTCTTCTTCAACGGCGGTGTAGAGCGTGAGTACAAGAACGAAGAGCGTGCACTCATCAAGTCTCCCTCTGTCGCAACCTACGATCTCAAGCCTGAGATGTCTGCGTTCGAGGTAACCGATGAGGTTGTAAAGCGCATCGAGTCGGACAAGTACGATGTCATCATCCTCAACTTCGCAAACTGCGATATGGTTGGTCACACCGGCGTAATTCCGGCAGCAGTCAAGGCTGTTGAGGCAGTTGATACCTGTGTTGGCCGCGTTCTGGAAGCCCTCAAGGCTCACGGCGGCTGCGCACTAATCACCGCTGACCACGGCAACGCTGACCAGATGCTCGCGGCAGACGGCAAGTCTCCGTTTACCGCACACTCCACCAACCCGGTTCCGCTGGCTCTCGTTGGCCGCGACGACGTCAAGGCTCTGGCTGAGGGCGGCGTTCTGGCTGACCTGGCTCCGACCATGCTCGACCTTCTGGGTCTTGCACAGCCGGACGAGATGACCGGTCATTCGCTCCTCGTTAAGTAAGGGCATTTTTAACTAGCTTTTCTTTATCCACCATATATATCAAATCTAGAAAAGGAGATGTACGAATTATGAAGGGTTACATCGAAATTATGGACGTAGTAGGCCGCGAGATCCTGGACTCGCGCGGCAACCCCACCGTTGAGGTTGAGGTTTACGTTGAGGCTGATACCGGCGCATTCATGGGCCGTGCAGCTGTTCCGTCCGGCGCATCCACCGGTATCTTCGAGGCTTGCGAGCTGCGTGATGGCGACAAGGAGCGCTACATGGGTAAGGGCGTGCTGAAGGCTGTTGACGCTGTTAACGGCGAGATCGCTGAGGAGATCATCGGCATGAACGCTCTGGATCAGCAGGCAATCGACAAGGCTATGATCGATCTGGATGGCACCCCCAACAAGACCCGTCTGGGCGCGAACGCTATCCTGGGCGTATCTCTGGCAGTTGCAAAGGCTGCAGCTGAGGCTCTGGGCCTGCCGCTGTACAACTACATCGGCGGCTGCAATGCTAAGGCTCTGCCCGTTCCGATGATGAACATCCTGAACGGCGGTGCTCATGCAACCAACAACGTTGAGATTCAGGAATTCATGATCATGCCTGTTTCCGCTCCTTCCTTCCGCGAGGCTCTGCGCCGCTGCGCTGAGGTCTTCCACACCCTGAAGAAGACCCTGAAGGAGAACGGCACCCCGGCTGCTGGTGTTGGCGATGAGGGTGGCTACGCTCCCAACCTGAAGAAGGACGAGGACGCTCTGAAGGTTATCGTTCAGGCAATCGAAGAAGCTGGCTACAAGCCGGGCGAGGACTTCATGATCGCAATCGACGCTGCTTCCTCCGAGTGGTGGAACGACGAAGAGAAGTGCTACATCCAGCCGAAGTCTGGTAAGAAGATGACTCAGCAGCAGCTGGTTAAGATGTGGAAGACCTTCGTTGACAAGTACCCGATCATCTCCCTGGAGGACGGCATGGCTGAAGAGGATTGGGAAGGCTGGGCAATGCTGACCAAGACTCTGGGCGACAAGATCCAGCTGGTTGGCGATGACCTGTTCGTAACCAACACCACCCGCCTGAAGAAGGGCATCGACCTCGAGGTTGCTAACTCCATCCTGATCAAGGTTAACCAGATCGGTTCTCTGACCGAGACCCTGGACGCTATCCAGATGGCTAACCGTGCTGGCTACACCGCTGTTGTATCTCACCGTTCCGGCGAGACCGACGACACCACCATCGCTGACATCGCTGTTGCACTGAACGCTGGTCAGATCAAGACCGGTGCTCCGTCCCGTACCGACCGCGTTGCGAAGTACAATCAGCTGCTCCGCATCGAGGAAGAGCTGGGCGATATCGCAACCTATCCGGGCCGCGCTGCTTGGTTCAACCTGAAGTAAGTTAAAATACTTAGGTTTTTTGGGACCGCTCCCTTGATTGGGAGCGGTCTTTTTTTGGAAAAGCACGATCCAAAATCCGCCCGCAGGCGACAAATGGGTCCGGGCCTGAGGCCCGGCGCGATCCAGCCGCGCAGGCTGGCCCGTCCAGGTGGAACCTGGTCGGACTCCGCAGAGTCCGAAATACCCCTTTTGATTCCGGTCTTTTGACCGGAATCAACGAAAAAAGAATAAAAAGCGCCGCCCGCAGGCGGCAAGATGCTCTTGCGGCTGAAAGCCGCTCATGAAAACCGTTCCATTGGGAACGGTTTTCTTTTTTGTATATTTAGGTTGATTTTCCCTCGCGGGAGATCGGGAAAATCAAAAGGGGATTTCGCCGTCTGCGGACGGCGACTTGAGGCTCTGCCTCAAGACTCCGCAAGCCTTTCGAGAAAGGCTTGAGCGAAAGCTTCATTTGGGGCTGCGGTGCTGATTGCTACTTGGAATCTACTCTTTTCTGTTGTATAATAAGTTAGAAAATGCATCACAGGAGGAAACTTATGCTGCGTCGCAGAAGATATTCCGGTTATTCCTCGCGCTATCGCCGTCGACGGGTGAGTGTCAGCGCGGTTTTTCGTTTTATTCTCATCGTTCTGCTTATCGGTGTCATCGGCTACTGTGCGGTCACGGTTTACCGTGCCTTCCGTTCGAGTGCCTACATTGCCGAGTTGGAAACCCAGAACAAGACCTTACAGGCGACGGTCGACCGCTATCAGGCGGCACTGCCCGACCCGTCCATCGCCGAGAGCATTGAGCCCATGGACTACCAGACGCTTTATCCCGAGATGAAGGTCGATCCCAAGCCGACCCCGGCAGCTGCACCGGAAAATACGGTCTATCTGACCTTTGACGGCGGCCCGTCGCAGAACACCGCTGCCATCCTTGACGCGCTGAAAAATGCCGGACAGAAGGCGACGTTCTTTGTCGTGGGCAAGAACATTGCGGGAAATGAGGCGATTGTCAAGCGTATTGTGGATGAAGGCCACACGATTGGCATTCGCAGCTATTCCAACGACTACAACGCCATTTACGCTTCGCCCGAGGCCTTTTTGGAGGACTTCCACCAGGCCTATCAGGCGGTTTACAACACCTGCGGCATATATCCGACTGTATTCCGCTTCCCGGGCGGCTCGGTCAGCCCGTACAATCAGGCGAACTACGAGCAGCTGATCGCAGAAATGCTGCGCCGCGGTTTTATTTACTACGACTGGAGCGTCTCGGCAGGGGATGACACCAGTGCTTCGCGCACGATCACCCAGATTACGCAGACGGTTCTGAGCGGTCTGAGCAAGAAGTCGTCCTCGACGCCCGTAGTCCTGCTGCATGACAGCGCGAATAAGACCAGCACGGCGACCGCGTGTGCAAATCTGCTCAGCGAACTGAGCAAGGCGGGTTACACCTGCGACCGTCTGACCGGTTCGGTGCGTCCCGTGACCTTCGCATACAATCGGTAAAAGGTTATAATTTGACACAAAAGCAAAAAGGTGCGGGATTCCCGCATCTTTTTTTATCAAACCGGTCATTGACAGAAACGCTTTTACGTGCTACAATACAAAATCAAAGAAGGCAACAGGATCCCCGCTTTTGAGGAGGACTCGCACATGCGATTTATTTTCCCGCTTCTCCTGCGTGCCGGCTGGCGCTGTGGACGAATGTGAGCGCTGGAAGAACCAGCTATCCGTTCGTTGATCCACTCACAGCCAACCAGAAAAAGGAGAAAATACTATGAAATCCAATCAGACTTACCGTTTTGAGACCTTGCAGCTGCATGCCGGACAGGAAACGCCCGACGCGAGCACGGGCGCACGCGCCGTACCGATCTACCAGACCGCAGCATATGTGTTCGACTCGTTTGATCAGGCGGCTGATCGCTTTGCACTCAAAGATGCAGGCAATATCTATTCGCGTTTGACCAATCCGACGGTCTCGGCGCTGGAAGCGCGCATTGCAGCCCTGGAGGGCGGCACGGCAGCGCTGGCGCTGGCCTCGGGCGCAGCCGCAATCAACTATGCCCTGCAAAATCTGGCGCAGAACGGCGGCCACATCGTCGCGCAGCGCACGATCTACGGTGGGTCTTACAACTTACTCGCGCACACGCTGCCGCAGTTCGGCGTGACGGCAACCTTTGTCGACCCGTTGACCGAGTCGTTTGAGGATGCCATTCAGGACAACACCAAGGCGATTTTCATCGAAACGCTGGGCAATCCCAACAGCGACGTGACCGACATTCGCGCGGTGGCCGACATCGCACACCGTCACGGCATTCCGCTCGTGGTCGACAACACCTTCGGCACGCCCTACCTCATCCGTCCCATCGAGCACGGCGCGGACATCGTGGTACATTCGGCCACCAAATTCCTTTGCGGTCACGGTACCTCGCTCGGCGGCGTGATCGTCGAGAGCGGCAAGTTCGACTGGCGCGCTTCGGGCAAGTTCCCGCTGCTGGCCGATCCCGACCCGAGCTATCATGGCCTGTCGTTTGCCGACGCGTGTGGCGCGGCAGCCTTCTGCACCCGCATCCGTGCCGTTCTGCTGCGCGACACCGGCGCTGTCCTGTCGCCCTTCGATGCATTCCTGCTCTTGCAGGGTCTGGAAACCCTGTCGCTGCGCGTCGAGCGCCATGTGCAGAACGCGCTGCGCGTCGTCGAATTTCTGAACAATCACCCGGCAATTGCTCGCGTCAACCACCCCTCGCTCCCGGACAGCCCGACTCACGCCCTCTATCAGCAGTATTTCCCGCAGGGCGGCGGCTCGATCTTCACCGCCGAGCTCAAGGGCGGCAGGGAAGCGGCCAAACGGTTTATCGATCACTTGGAAGTGTTCTCGCTGCTGGCAAACGTCGCAGATGCCAAGTCGCTGGTCATCCACCCGGCATCAACCACCCATGCTCAGCTGAACGACGAAGAACTCGCCGCCGCCGGCATCACACAGGGTACGGTGCGCCTGTCCATCGGCATCGAGCACATCGACGACATTCTGGAAGATTTGAACCAGGCACTGAACGCCTGAATTTTTGAAGGAGGTCTCACCGTTATGGCAAAGGTTTTTGATCGTGTCACCGATCTCATCGGCGGCACGCCGCTGGTCGCATTCGACCGCATCGCACAGGCACACGGCGCAAAAGCGCACATTCTGGCCAAGCTCGAGTGCATGAACCCGGCTGGCTCGGCCAAAGACCGCGCGGCGCTGTCCATGATTGAGGCTGCAGAGCGCTCGGGCAAGCTCAAACCCGGCGCGACCATCATTGAGCCGACTTCGGGTAATACCGGCATCGGCCTGGCATCGGTCGCCGCACCCCGTGGCTATCACGTCATTCTGGTCATGCCTGAGACCATGTCCTTGGAGCGCCGCCGCCTGATCGCGGCTTACGGCGCAGAAATCGTCCTGACTCCGGGCAAACTGGGCATGCAGGGCGCAGTCGACAAGGCCAACGAGTTAAACTGTGAGATTTCCGGCAGCATCATCGCTGGTCAGTTCGTCAATCCCGCAAACCCCGCCGCACATTATAAGTCCACCGGCCCGGAAATCTGGCGCGATACCGACGGCAGCGTCGATGCATTCGTCGCAGGTATCGGCACGGGCGGTACGATCACCGGTGTTGGCCACTACCTCAAGGAGCAGAACCCCGACGTGCAGGTCGTCGCAGTCGAACCCGCTGACTCGCCGCTGCTGTCGACCGGTAAGGCCGGCCCGCATGGTATCCAGGGCATCGGCGCTAACTTCATCCCGGAAGCACTCGACCGCACGGTTTACGATCAGGTTAAGACCGTCCAGACCGCCGACGCAAACGCGATCGCACGCGAAATTGCCCGCACTGAGGGCATCCTGGTCGGTATCTCGTCGGGCGCAGCTGTCAGTGCTGCACTGGAGCTGGCAAAACAGCCCGAATTCGAGGGCAAAACCATCGTGGTTATGCTGCCTGATACCGGTGAACGCTATCTGAGCACCGGCATCTTCGACGATTAAAAGGAATTCCCGCCCCGTGGGCGAACTGAAGCTTTCGCGCAAGCCTTTCTTCAACCTTGCAGAACCAGAAAAGGCCCCTGTGGGGCGTTTTCCTGCAAGGCTGTGGCCGACTGGCTCGGCCAAGGCCCTAACACGCGGGCACCGTTGCCCTGAGTCGGACTCCGCAGAGT
>CAUEJN010000028.1 GCA_959018045.1 uncultured Butyricicoccus sp.
GGGTGGTCTTTTGCAGCTTTTTTCCTGTTTACGCCTTGCGCACGCCCATCAGCTCGAGCGCCTGCTTGGCTGCCATCTGCTCGGCTTCCTTCTTACTCCGACCGGTGCCCTGTGCGAAAACGTTGCTGTTGAGCAGCAGTTCCATGGTGAACACCTTGGCATGATCGGGGCCGCTCTCGCCTGCCAGACGGTACTCGAGGGTCTCCTGACGGTTTTTCTGCACGATCTCCTGGAGCTGGGTCTTGTAGTCGGTGAACGCGCCGCCCTTGCGCGCTTCCTCAGCCTTGCGTGGGATGAAGCTGAGCACAAATGCGCGGGCAGGCTCGATACCGCCGTCGAGGTAGATTGCGCCGAGCAGTGCCTCGACCGCGTCTGCCAGGATGGACGGGCGCTGTCTGCCGCCTCCCTGCTCCTCGCCGTGACCCAGGCAGATCTCCTGGTCAATGCCAAGCTCCTGGGCGATTTCATACAGCGCATGTTCACATACCACCGCCGCACGCAGCTTGGTCAGCTGACCTTCGGGCAGCTCGGGGAAGTGGTTGTAAAGATAGTCGGCTGTGACAAAGCCGAGTACGGAATCGCCGAGAAACTCGAGCCGTTCATTGTTCTGCAAATGCCGCATACGCTGCTCGTTGGCGTAAGACGAGTGGGTCATCGCCTTGCGAAACAGAGCCGGATTGCGGAATCGGTAGCCGATTCGATCCTGTAACATAACGTTTCCCTTTCTATTTTCCTCGTATTTTTTGGATTACAAGGCCGGAACCCGCAGGTCCCGGCCCGTTTTTTATTCGTCGTCCTGAGCGCCGATCAAATCGACCACATCTCCGATCGTTCGAATCGAGCGTGCGGCTTCCTCACCGATCTCGCCCACATCAAATTCTTCCTCCAGGGCCATCATCATCTCGACAAGATCGAGCGAATCTGCACCCAGATCTTCTTCAAAGGAAGTCTCCAGCGTGATCGTTTCCGGTTCTACACCGAACTGCTCGCTGAGCAACTCACAAAGCCGTTCAAATACCATGGTTTCGCCTCCTCACCTGTCTCAAGATATTTTGATGATAGTGAGGATTTGAGCGCTTGTCAACCCCTTTTGAAAAAATTGCAAAGAGGAACTTTATTCAGCGGTCATGTGCTGGACGTTCTGCTCGATCGCCTCGATCATGCCGCTCTTTTTGTACTCGATCGCCTGACGGATGGCGTTCATAAACGCGGTCTCATTGGACGAGCCATGTGCCTTGATGACCGGGCGAGAAATGCCGATGAAGGGCGCACCGCCTACCGCATCCTGATCGAACAGCGAGCGGAAATCGTCCATGCCCTTCTTGCAGGCCAGATAGGCGAGCTTGGTGCCCAGGTTTGCGGTAAAGACATCCTTGATGGCTCCTGCCATGAACTTTGCAACACCCTCGATGGTCTTGAGCATGACATTGCCCGCAAAACCGTCGCAGACAGCGACATCGCACGCGCCCAGCGGTACATCACGACCCTCGACGTTGCCGACAAAGTTGATATGACCGGCCTCGCCTGCCGCCTTGAGCAGTGCATAGGCTTCCTTGCGCAGCGGGTCACCCTTGGAGTCCTCCGAACCGTTGTTGACCAGACCGACACGCGGGTTTGCAATGCCCTTGATCTTCTGCATGTAGAGCGAACCCATCACGCCGAACTGTAAGAGATATTCGGGGGTGCACTCGGTGTTTGCGCCTGCATCGATCAGCAGTACCTGACCACCCTTGCAGGGCATGACCGGTGCGACCGCACCGCGGCGCACGCCCTTGATGCGCTTGCAGAACAGGGTTGCACCCGACAGCAGCGCACCGGTCGAACCGGCGCTGACAATCGCGTCCGCCTCGCCCTTCTTGACCAGATTGAGTGCCACTGCCATGGAAGACTGCGGCTTTGCACGCAGAACGGTGGCCGGGTCGTCGTGCATGTCTACCAGATCGGGTGCATGCAGGATGGCAATACCCGGGGTGTTCTCAGCGTTATGCGCCTTGAGCACCTCGCGAATCTTATCCTCCTGTCCGACCAGAATGATTTCCTCGTGGTAGTTCTGTGCGGCACGCACCGCACCGCAGACAACGGCCTCAGGCGCGTTGTCGCCGCCCATCGCGTCTACTGCAATCTTCATCTCAGCTCAAACTCCTTTTTCATGGTGTCGATCACTTCGAGCGCGCGCTCGGAGATTTTTGCATTTTTCTCGCGCTTGCCGCGAATCTTATAGCCCAGCGGGTCGATGATGCCAAAGTTGATGTTCATGGGCTGGAACTTTGCCACGGTCTCGTTGGAAATGTAGCGGCCGAGTGCACCGATGGCGGTCGTCGACGGGAAGTCGGGTGCGTCCTTGCCCAGAATCTTGCAGGCAGTGGCCAGACCAGCCAGGAAGCCCGAGGCGTTGGACTCCATGTATCCCTCAACACCGGTCATCTGTCCGGCAAAGCGGATACGCGGGTCGGCACGCAGGGCAAAGTTATGGTCGAGCAGACGCGGCGAGTCCAGGAAGGTGTTGCGGTGCATGACACCGTAGCGTACGAACTCGGCATTTCTCAGTGCCGGAATCATGGTAAAGATGCGCTTCTGCTCGCCCCACTTGAGGTGGGTCTGGCAGCCAACCAGATTGTACAGGCTGCCCTGCGCGTTGTCGCGGCGCAGCTGAAGTACAGCATAGGGGTCGCGTCCGGTCTTGGGGTCGGGCAGACCGACCGGCTTCAAGATGCCGAAGAGCAGGGTGTCGTGTCCGCGGCGTGCATTGACCTCGATGGGCATGCAGCCCTCAAAAACCAGCTTGTCCTCAAAGCCGTGCACCTCAGCCTCTTCGGCTGTGGTCAGTGCTTCCCAGAACGCGTCGAACTCCTCGCGGGTAAACGGACAGTTGATGTAGTCCGGGGTACCCTTGTCGTAGCGTGATGCAAAATATGCGTGCTCCATGTCGATGGACTCGAATGTCACGATGGGCGCTGCCGCGTCGAAAAAGTGCAGGAAATCACCGCCGACACGGGCATGGATGGCATCGAACAGCGCGTCCGAGGTCAACGGGCCGGTTGCCACGATGACTTCTCCCTCAGTGGGCAGTTCGGTCACCTCGCCGGGTACGACCGTGATATTGGGATGGTTTCGGATGTGCTCGGTGACGCGGCGTGCAAAGGCTTCACGGTCAACCGCGAGCGCACCGCCCGCTTCGACCTGGGTCTCGTCCGCGCAGCGCACGACCAGACCGCCCAGACGGCGCAGCTCTTCCTTGAGCAGGCCGGATGCGTTGGTCAGCTCGTTCGAGCGCAGCGAATTGGAGCAGACCAGCTCGGCAAAGTCCGCCGAATGGTGCGCCGGGGTCATCTTGTCGGGCTTCATCTCGTGGAGCTCGACCGGGATGCCGCGCTCAGCCAGCTGCCAAGCTGCCTCGCAGCCAGCCAGACCTGCTCCGATTACTGTCACTTTGTTCATACTTCCTCCGTCTCCGCCTTCTTCGTGGTCTTGCGGGTGGTTTTCTTCGGTTCCTCACCCTCAGCCGCTGCCTTCTTGGTCGTCCGACGGGTGGTCTTCTTGGGCTCTTCGCCCTCGACCGTCTCAGCCTTCTTGGTCGTCTTGCGGGTGGTCTTCTTCTTGGGTTCTTCGCCCTCAGCAGCCTCGGCCTTCTTGGTGGACTTTTTCTTCTTGGTCTTCTTCTCGGCTTCTTCGGCTTCCTTTGCCGCTGCGCGCTCTGCCGCCTTGGCTGCACGTGCTTCACGGCGCTGACGGTTCTTTTCAGCCTCCTCAGGCGATACGCCTTCCTTGACCAGCTCCTTATAGGTACAGCCCTCGCGCAGGCATACATCGGTGACTTCCTTGGAGTCGCGGTCGGTGTGGCGGAACAGCGACGAGTCGCAGATCGGACACTTAGTCTTGAGCGGCTTATCCCAGGTGATAAACTGGCAGGTCGGGTAGGTCTCGCACGAGTAGTAGACGTAGCCGCGTGCGGACTTTTTCTTAACCACCTTCGCGCCGCAGGTCGGACAGGATGCACCGGTGTCCTCGCTCATAGGCTTGGTGTTGGTGCACTCCGGGAAGCCCGGACAAGCCAGAAACTTGCCGAATCTGCCCGACTTAATGACCATCTTACGGCCACACTTCTCGCAGACAACATCGGTTTCCTCGTCCGGAATCTTGATGCGGGTCTTGTCCAGATCCTTCTCGGCCTGCTCAAGCGCACCGGCAAAGCCATCATAGAAGGTGTGCAGCAGCTGCACATAAGCGACCTTACCGGCCTCGACCTCGTCGAGCTGGTTTTCCATATTTGCGGTGAACTCGTAGTCGGCCACCGACTTGAATTTATCGACCAGCAGGCCAGTGACGCCCTCGCCCAGCGGGGTCGGACGCAGGCTGCGGTTTTCCTTGCTGACATAATCGCGGTCAATGATGGTCGCGATGGTCGGTGCGTAGGTAGACGGACGGCCGATGCCCTTCTCCTCCATCGCACGGATGAGCGAAGCCTCGGTGTAGCGTGCGGGCGGCTGGGTGAAGTGCTGCGCCGGGTCGATCTTGTCCGCCGTCAGGCTGTCGCCCTCATCAAATGCGGGCAGCGGCTTGCCGGACTCGCTCTTTTCACCCTTCTCACCCTGCTTGTCATCGTCGGTGCTCTCCTCGTAGACCGCAGTAAAGCCCGGGAAGGCAACGGTATGACCGGATGCACGGAAAATATGTCCTTCGCTCGTGATATCAGCCGAAATGGTATCCAGAATTGCGTCTGCCATCTGGCAGGCAACAAAGCGCGACCAGATGAGCTTATAGAGCTTGTACTGGTCAGGGGTCAGCTGATCGCGTACTGCATCAGGCTCAATCTCAACATTAGACGGACGAATGGCTTCGTGTGCGTCCTGTGCGGCCCCCTTGGTCTTGAACACACGCGGCTTGCCCGGATAGAACTGCTCACCGTAGCGCTTCTGAATGTACGCAGCAGCGGCAGCAGTTGCCTCGTCGGACAGACGGAGCGAGTCGGTACGCATGTAGGTAATCAGACCGGTCAGACCGTACTCACCGCCCAGCTCAACGCCTTCGTACAGCTCCTGCGCCACGCTCATGGTGCGTCTGGGCACCATATTGAGCTTGCGCGATGCTTCCTGCTGCAAGGTGGATGTCGTAAACGGAGGTGCAGCAGACTTTTTCTTCTTGCCCTTCTTGATGGTAGACACGAGGAACGGCTTGCCGGTGACCTCGTCCACAATCTTGCGGGTCTGTTCCTCGTTTTTCAGCTCGACCTTGCCGTCGGGCTCGCCATAATAGCGCGCGGTGAAGGTACCGCCTGCCTGTGTGCGCAGAACGGCCTCGATCGACCAGTATTCCTCGGGCTGGAAGGCACGGATTTCCTGCTCACGATCGACAACCAGACGGGTTGCGACCGACTGGACACGTCCAGCTGACAGACCGCGCTTGACCTTGCGCCACAGGAAGGGCGACAGACGATAGCCAACGATGCGGTCCAGAATGCGGCGCGCCTGCTGCGCGTCGACCAGATCGACATCGATATCGCGCGGATGCTCGATACCGTAGTGCACGCCCTTCTTGGTGATCTCGTTGAAGGTCACGCGCTTGTATTCTCCGTCCTTGAGATTCAACAGGCTCTTGAGATGCCAGGAAATCGCCTCACCCTCACGGTCGGGGTCGGTCGCCAGATAAACAAAGTCTGCTTCCTTGGCAGCCTTGCGCAGTTCGGAGATGATTTTATCTTTTCCCTCAATGGGGCCGTATTCCGGTTCAAAATCGTGCTCGAGATCAACACCCATGGTCTTTCTCGGCAGGTCACGCAGATGTCCCATCGAGGCTTTGACTACATAGTCGCCGCCCAGATACTTGCCAATGGTCTTTGCCTTGGCCGGGGACTCTACGATTACCAGTTTGGACATAGTATTCCTCCACTCATGTGTTTCTATCGGAAACGGGGCACAAATGCCCGCGAAAATGTTCAAAAGTTAAGGGTTCTGCACAGGCTGCACCGTCCGCCCTTGTGCTGGGCAATACCGTCTAGTTCGAGCAGCACCAATGCTGCCGCGACCTCAGAGGCCGGCAGGCCGGTGGCCTCGCTGACCGCGTCGACCGTGTCTGCGCCCGATGCGATTGCCTCGGCAACCGCACGCTCGCTGCCGCTCAGTCCCTCTGGAAAGCGCGGCTTGTCTGCCTTGGGCGGCTGCGTTTTGGGCAGCAGCTCGGGAATCTTCAGCGGTTTCGGTGGTTCGGTCTGGTGCTCCGGCTCGGGTTCTTTCCGATGCCGGATGACCTGATAGGGCCGCACGGGCTGATCGCCCCAGGCACTGCCCTTGTGATCGTCCCGCAGCCATACCGTGCGCACGATCTTTGCGCTGGGCTTCTGGCGCAGCATGGGCGCAAGCGCGTCCACAATGTCCATCGGACCGGTCACTAGCCGGGCGCACTCGTCGCGAATCAGGCGATTACAGCCCGCCGAGCTCGGCACATCCAGCGGTCCGGGCACAGCAAAGACCTCCCTTCCCTGCGCAAAAGCCTGTCGGGCAGAGATGAGCGCACCCGAGTGCAGCGGAGCCTCGACAATCAGTGTCGCCGCGGCCAGTCCGCTCATGATACGGTTTCGGATGGGAAAACGGAAGCCTTCGTTTGCCGTACCGGGCGGGTTCTCACTGATGACCGCACCGGCCAGCATGATATCGCCCATCAGATACTTGTTTTCGGGCGGATAACACAGGTCCACACCGCCTGCCAGCACGGCAACCGTCGTGCCGTCGGCTTTGAGGCAGCCGCGATGCGCTGCGGTATCAATGCCGCGTGCCATACCCGAAATCACGGTAAATCCGGCCTTGGCCAGCGCCGCGCCGAAGCGCTCTGCCATGCGCAGACCGTAAGCCGAACACGACCGCGTCCCGACGATGGTCACGCCCGGTGCGCGGTCAAAATCGGGCAGTGTTCCCCGGACGTACAGCACAGCGGGTGGATCGGCGATCTCACGCAGGCGGTCAGGGTAAGCACTGTCCTCTATGGTGATGATTTGAATTTTCTTTTGCTCGCAGACGCGCAGAATGTCCTCTGCGCGGGAGAGATCCTTGTCGCACAGCGCGTTGATCTGACGGGGTTTGAGTCCGGTCTGCATGAGCTGTTCACGCGTCGCACCGTACAAAAATTCCGGTGTGCCGAACGAGGTGGTCAGCTTGCGGATGGTCTCGGCGCCCAGATCGTCCCGGGTGGTCAGCCACAGCCAGTATACGCGCTTTGACATGGTTTATCCTCCTTTTTTAGTCATCTCCCAGATCAGAATGGCCGCGGCAACGCCCGCATTGAGCGATTCGGCGCGTCCGGCCATGGGAATGATGAGCTTGTGATCACACAGGTCGAGCGCGGCCCGTGTCACGCCGTTGCCCTCGTTGCCGATGATGACCGCCGAGCGTTCGGGCAGTCCTTCGGGCGGCAGCGGGACACTGTCGGGCTCGAGCGCTGCGGCATAGACCGGAATGCCATGCTGCTGCAAAGCATCGATGGCCTCGGCAAGCGACATCTGACAGACCGGCTGCCGGAAGGCAGCGCCCATGGTCGCACGGACGACCTTGGGTGCAGTCGGGTCGGTGCAGCCCTCGCACAGGATGACCAGATCGAGCGCGAATGCGTCGGCGGTGCGCAGGATGGTGCCCAGATTGCCCGGATCCTGCAGACCGTCAAGCAGAACAGCGCGGCGCACAGACGAGAAATCGACCGTCTGACGCACCGGTCTCTCGCACGAGAACAGCACGCCTTGTGGGGTCTCGACGTCGGTTGCCAGGTCAAACAGCGCTTTCTCTGCCGTCAGGAGCGACGCGCCCTGCGCCGCTGCACGCGCCAGCAGTGCATCATCGCACGCGGTGCCTGCACGCACGAGCACCGCACCCACCCGGATGTCCGAGTCCAGCGCTTCACCCAGCATTTTTTCGCCCTCGCAGACCATCTCACCGGTCCTCAGGCGATATTTCTTTTCTCGCGCCAGCCGTGCGAGGTGTTTGAGCGTCGCATTCTGGCGGCTTGTGATCGCAGTAAACTCCATGTAACCTCTTGAATGAAAACAATATGCCGAAAGCCTGCGGGTTGATGCACAACTCGCAGGCTTACTATCGGTTCTCAGTACTTGCCGCAGGGCGGTTAATACAGCTTAGCGCCTGCCGGAATGCGGTCGTCTACCATCAGCAGGTTGAGTCCCTCGTGTCCGTCCTCCTCGTGGACGGCCGAGATCAGCATACCGCACGAATCAATACCCATCATCTTGCGCGGCGGCAGGTTGACGATCGCGATGGCGGTCTTGCCGATCAGCGCTTCAGGTTCGTAATACTCATGGATGCCGCTCAGGATCACGCGGTCGGTATCCGTACCGTCATCCAGAATAAACTTGAGCAGCTTCTTGCTCTTGGGCACGGCCTCACAGTGCTTGATCTTGACCGCACGGAAGTCCGACTTGGAGAAGGTGTCGAAGTCAACCTCGGTCTCAAACAGCGGTTCAATCTTGACCTTGGAGAAGTCCGGCTTGACCGCCTCTGCCGGTGCCTCGGTGGCAGCAGCAGCCGGTGCAGCCGGCTTTTCAGCCTCTGCCGAGCGCTCGCCAGCCAGCGGCTTCATGGTGGGGAACAGCAGTACGTCACGAATGGAGGCCGAGTCGGTTAGGAACATGACCAGACGGTCGATGCCCATGCCCATGCCACCCGTGGGCGGCATGCCGTACTCGAGTGCGGTGACAAAATCGGTATCCATCATATTTGCCTCATCGTCGCCAGCCTCACGCAGAGCAACCTGACGCTCAAAACGCTGACGCTGATCGATGGGGTCGTTGAGCTCGGAGAATGCGTTGCACAGCTCACGGCCGTAAACAAAGCACTCAAAACGCTCGGTCAGGCGCGGGTCAGATGCCTTGCGCTTGGCCAGCGGCGAAATCTCAACCGGGTAATCGGTGATAAAGGTCGGCTGGATGAGGTTCTCCTCAACATACTCGTCGTAGCACTGCGCCAGCAGGTCGCCCCAGCTGTCCTTGTTCTTCTCGATCTCCAGACCGCGTGCCTTGACAGCTTCGAGTGCCTCCTCCGGGCTCATTGCCATGAAGTCCAGACCGGAATACTCCTTGACTGCGTCTGCCATGGTCATGCGCTTCCAGCCCTTGGAGAAGTCCAGCTCGGTGCCCTGGTAGGTGACCTTGGTGGTGCCCAGAACCTTCTCGCAGACATGCACAACCATATCCTCGGTAATGTCCATCATGCCCTGATAATCGGTGTATGCCTGATACAGCTCGATGGTGGTGAACTCCGGGTTATGGCGGGTGTCCATGCCCTCGTTGCGGAAGATACGGCCGATCTCGTAGACCTGCTCGAGACCGCCGACGATCAGACGCTTGAGGTGCAGCTCGGTTGCAATACGCATGTACATGTCGATGTCCAGCGCATTGTGATGGGTGATGAACGGACGGGCTGCCGCGCCGCCCGGGATGGTGTTGAGACAGGGGGTCTCGACCTCCATGAAGCCGCGGCCATCCATGAAGCGGCGGATCTCACGCACGATTGCCGAGCGCTTCTCGAAGGTGTCACGTACCTCGGGGTTGATGATTAGGTCAACGTAACGCTGACGGTAGCGCATATCGGTGTCCTTCAGACCGTGCCACTTCTCGGGCAGCGGAATGAGGTTCTTGGACAGCAGGGTCAACTCGGTAACCTTGACCGAGATCTCACCCTTCTGGGTGCGGAATACCTCGCCGGCGATGCCGACGAGGTCGCCAATGTCCATCTTCTTAAAGGCCTTGTAAACGTCCTCGCCCAGTGCGTCACGGGTGACGTACAGCTGGAGACGGCCATAGCGGTCGGACAGGTCTGCAAATGATGCCTTGCCCATGATGCGCTTGGACATCATACGGCCGGCCAGGCGGACGGTCTGACCCTCCATCTCCTCGAAGCGGTCCTTGATATCGGTGGTGAAATTGGTGCGGTCAAAGCGTACCTGCTCAAAGGGGTCTGCACCAGCTTCCTGAAGCTCGCGCAGCTTATCGCGGCGGATGCGCAGCAGTTCGTTGAGCTCTGCCTGCGTCGGCTCGGCTGCCGGCGCGTTCTTCTGTTCGTTTGCCATGTTCGATCTTTCCCCTTTTCTGTCTTACTTGATGATTTCGATGACCTTATACTGGATGGTGCCGGCCGGTGCCTCGACCTCAACGATCTGACCGACCTTCTTACCCAGTACAGCCTTGCCGAACGGAGACTCGTCCGAAATCTTGCCGTCCATCGGGTCAGCCTCCTGCGAGCCGACAAAGTGGTACTCCTCCACCTCGCCGAACTCTACGTCCTCTACCTTGAAACGGCAGCCGGGGGAAACCTCGTCCTGACCGTACATATCATCGGTGATGACAACGGCGTGTGCAATGATATTCACGACCTCAGCGATACGGGAATAGAGCATGCCCTGCCCGTTCTTTGCCTCATCGTACTCAGAGTTCTCGGACAGGTCACCAAACGAGCGTGCTTCCTTGATCTGCTCGGCGACCTCCTTCTCACGGACGGTTTTGAGATATTCCAGTTCTTCCTTGAGCTTATCTAAGCTTTCCTGCGTCAGTTTAAATTCCTTCGCCATGTGACAAATCCCTCTCTATGATAAATTTTGGGTATTAAACCTATAGAAACCATTACACCTTATTATATGGACTCACAATGACGATGTCAAGCGAGCCGGGATGAAGTTTCCGAACTTTTTGCATTTTTACCAGTTTGCACGCGACGTTTTTGCCCGTACTTTTACGCCTTTCGCTAAGATAGCACATTTCGTGCAGCGATGAGCTGATCGTCGTCTTCCTGGGCAAGGAAATAGAAATCCTGCGCCTTTTCCGCGGGCAGATCGACCGGAATATCGGGCGTGACACCGGTACCGATCAGGCTTTTGCCCTGTGGGGTAAAGTATTCGTTGTCCGACAGGCGCAGCGCCGAGCCATCCGAGAGCGGATAGGTGCGCTGGGAATAGCCCTTGCCGATGGTCTGCTCGCCCACGATGATGGCCTTGCCGTACTCCTGCAAGGCGGCGGCGAAGAACTCAGCTGCCGAGATCGAGTCGGCGTTGACCAGTACGGCCATGGGCAGATCGAGTGCTTCGGTGTCCGAGGAGTACACGTTTTCCGTGCCATCCTTGGCGCGCAGGGTCATGATCGTGCCCTCGGGCAGCAGCGGATCGAGCATGTTGGCCAGCACCTCGACCGATCCGCCCGGATCGTTGCGCACGTCAAAGATCAGCTTCTGTGCTCCCTGGTCAAGCAGCTGATGTAATACCTTTTCAAACTGCTCGTCGGCGTGCTGGTGGAAGTTGTAAATGTAGATGTAGCCAGTCGTGTCATCGAGCATTTTTCCCGTCACCATGGTCGCGGTGACCTCGCGCCGCTCGATGGCCAGAGTTTCGGTCTCTCCGGTGTCCGCGTGCCGGATCATCACCTGTGCGTCGGTGCCCTCATCGCCCGCAATCGCGTCGATGACCGCCTGATAGCCATCCTTCTCCAGCGTCTTGTCTCCTGCGCCGACGATCTCATCGCCGTGCTTGAGTCCGGCTTCTTCCGCGCCCGAACCCTCATACACCTCGATGATACGCAGACGGTTTTCCTGCTGATCGTAAGTCGTGTACACGCCGATGCCGAAGGCCTGTCCTTCAAGCGAGGTGGTATAACTCTCGTACTCCTCCTTGGACATATAGCTGCTCCAGCGGTCACCCACACCGGTGACAAAGCCCACGCAGGCCATATCGACCGCGTCCTGCACGTCGTACTCGCCCACATACAGGTCGTCTACCCGCTCGCGAATCTCTCCGAGTTTGCCATAAATGGCGTTATTGGCTTCATAGCCCGGCAATTTGTTCTGATAATAGCGGTTCATCACCAGATAGGACGCATTGAACGCAGTCGCCGCGCTCAGCACACACAGCGCCACCGCTGTGCCCTTGGAAATGCCTTTGCTCATACCTTTGCTGTTTCCTTTCGCCTCATTTTGTACAGACAGACAAGACCGGGGATAGGGTCTAGCCCTTCCCCGGTTTGTGTGATTGTGCTTAGATTACGGGCTGACGTAGTCGAGCGGATCGACGACAGAACCGTTGCGGTAAACCTCGAAGTGCAGATGGTTGCCCGTCGAGTTACCGGTCGAGCCGACCGTACCGATCTGCTGACCGGCTGCAACTGTGTCACCGACCGATACCATACGGCGGGTCATGTGCGCATACGCGGTCATCAGGCCGCCGCCGTGGCTGATGACAACATAGTTGCCGTAGGACGACGACAGGTAGCTCTTGACGACCGTACCGGATGCCGCCGCAACGATCGGATTTCCCTTACCCGATGCGATGTCAATACCCTTGTGTCCGCTCTGCCATACGCCGGTAATCGGGCTGACGCGGCCGCCGAAATACGAGCTGATGTATGTATAGGTTGGACACGGCCAGAGCATTGAACCCGAGCCGCCGCTCGAGTAGCTTGCACTCGATGAAGAAGACGAGGACGACCTCGAAGATGAAGAGGACCGCTGCTTCTTCTTGGCCGCTGCCGCAGCAGCTGCCGCTGCTTCCTGACGGGACAGCTCTGCGATCTCATCGCTGATCTGTTCCTGCTCGGCTGCCAGCTGATCGCTGACCTTCTGTGCATTCCCCC
>CAUEJN010000029.1 GCA_959018045.1 uncultured Butyricicoccus sp.
AGCAGCTGGACATCCCGATGACCGTCATTGAGGTTGATATTTTGTCGGTACCCAAGGCCGTAGAGAACGGCGCTGACCGCTGCTACCACTGCAAACACGCACTGTTTACAACGCTGTGGGAGCGCGTCCGCGCGGATGGCTATACCGTCCTGCTCGATGGCACCAACGCATCGGATGACGCGAGCGACCGACCAGGCATGCGTGCGCTCAAGGAACTCTCGGTGCTGTCTCCGCTGCGTCTGTGCGGCGTGACCAAGGCGCAGGTGCGGGAACGGTCCAGACAGGCCGGTCTGTTTACCTGGGACAAGCCTGCATATGCCTGTCTCGCGACCCGTGTCCCGACCGGAACCCCGATTACACAGGATAAGCTGACCAAAATCGAGCGTGCCGAGCAGGCGCTGGCAGAACTGGGCTTTACCGACTTCCGCGTACGGCTGGCGGGCAATACCGCACGGCTGGAAATGACCGCAGCGCAGCTCGCGCAGGCAGCCGCGCGATACGAGCAGATCATGACCGCACTGGGTGCGGACTTTGACGCGGTTGTCCTCGATCTGACCCCGCGCCGCGCGTCGAGATAAGAGGGGAGCGTCGATTTTGGACAATAAACACGAGATTTTGCAGCTGCTGCGTCAGGTTGCAGACGGCGATACCACTCCGGAACAGGCGCTGACCGCGCTCAAACGCCAGCCGTTTGAGGATTTGGGCTATGCAAAGGTGGATTTTCACCGCAGCGTGCGCCAGGGTGCAGCCGAGGTGATTTACGGCGCGGGTAAGACCGCCGAACAGATCATCGGCATTGCGCGAACCATGGGTGAACGCGGATGCAGAAACATTCTCATCACCCGATTGGAGCCGCAGGCGGCTGAGACGGTCGCCCAGGCCATTCCGGTCGATTATCACCCCCTTCCACGCCTTGCCATCGCCTACCCAGACGCACACACCAGCCGGGGTAAGATTGTGGTTGCGACCGGGGGCACGAGCGACATGGCGGTCGCGGAAGAGGCCGCGCTGACAGCCGAGGTGCTGGGCAATCATGTGGTGCGCCTGTACGACGTGGGCGTCGCCGGGCTGCACCGCCTGCTGTCCCGTTTGGACGAGCTCATGGACGCGCGATGCGTGGTTGCGGTTGCCGGTATGGAGGGTGCACTGGCTTCGGTCATCGGCGGTCTGGTCGACTGCCCGGTAATTGCCGTGCCGACCAGTGTGGGTTACGGTGCGAGCTTTGGCGGCCTGTCTGCACTGCTGTCCATGCTCAACTCGTGCGCATCCGGGTGCAGTGTGGTCAACATTGACAACGGATTCGGCGCGGGCTATCTGGCCAGCCGCATCAACCAGATGGAAGGATTGGAGGACTGACAATGAAAACGCTGTATTTGGAATGCAACATGGGCGCAGCAGGCGATATGCTGATGGCTGCACTCTATGAATTATTGGACGATCAGCCCGCATTTTTGCAGAAAATGCAGGAATTGGGTCTGCACGGCGTGCAGGTGACTGCCGAACCGGCTAAGACCTGCGGCATCGCCGGTACGCACATGCGCGTGACCGTACACGGGGAAGAGGAACACGAGCCGGACGCGCATGACCATCATCATGACGATCATGAGCACGAGCACCATCATCATCACCACGATGACCATGACCACGAGCACCATCATCACCACGATGACCATGAACATGACCACCATCACGATCATGCGCATGAACATGGACACCATCACCATCATGCAACCCCCGGTCATATCGCGGCGATCATCGACGGCTTGAACCTGCCGGACGCAGTCAAGCAGCACGCCCGCGCGGTCTATGCTGCCATTGCACAGGCCGAGGCTAAGGCGCACGGCTGCCCGGTGGGCGACGTACATTATCACGAAGTCGGTGCGCTGGACGCGGTCGCAGACGTGACCGGCGTGTGCTACGCGATGTACCTTTTGGGCGTTGACCGCGTGGTTGTCTCCCCGGTGCATGTGGGAAGCGGTACGGTGCGCTGTGCGCACGGCGTGATGCCCGTACCCGCACCGGCAACCGCCAATCTGCTGGCCGGGGTTCCGGTCTATGGCGGCAGCGTGCAGGGCGAACTGTGTACCCCGACCGGTGCGGCTCTGCTGACCCATTTTGCCGACGCTTTTGAAAAAATGCCGGTCATGCGCACCCAGAAGGTGGGTATCGGCATTGGCACCAAGCAATTTGAGCAGGCAAACTGCGTGCGCGCTTTTTTGGGCGAGACTGACGCGCAGGTAAACGGCACCATCGCCGAGCTTACCTGCAATTTGGACGATTTGACCGCCGAAGCGCTGGCCACGGCCTGTGAACAGCTGCTTTCCGAGGGTGCGCTGGATGTGTACACCGTCCCGGGTACTATGAAAAAGGGCAGAGCCGGTCACGTGCTGACCGTGCTGTGTGAGGACAAGGATACGGCACGCATGGCCGAGCGGGTGCTCGCACTGACCACCACCAACGGCCTGCGCGTGCGTCGCTGTGAAAAATACTTTTTGCAGCCGTCTGCGCGTGAAGTATCCACAGCCTGGGGGAAAGTGCGCGTCAAGGTTGCCGAGGGCTTTGGCATCACCCACGTAAAGCCGGAATTTGAGGACGTTGCTGCCATCGCACGGAAAAACGGACTGTCCTATGATACCGTCGCCCAGACCGTCCGGCAGGCGCTGAAAAAGGAGGAAAACGCATGAAAATCCGCAAGATTCTATCCCTGTTTTTGATGCTCTGCCTGCTGGCAGGCTGCGGTGCACAGCCGACCGCACAGGAAACGACCCATGCAGACGATGCGGTTGTCATCGCACTGGATGTCAATTCCGAACCGGCTGCCGGTTTTGACCCGGCTTACGGCTGGGGCGCGGGCGAACACGTCCATGAGCCGCTTATTCAGAGCACACTCACGGTCACAAATCCCGATCTGACCATCGGTTACGACCTCGCGACCGGCTACACCGTGTCCGAGGACGGCCTGACCTGGACGGTCACCATCCGGGACGACGTAAAGTTCACCGACGGCGAGCCGCTGACCGCGTCCGACGTAGCATTTACTTATAATACGGTCAAGGAACAGAGCACGGTGAGCGACTTCACCATGCTGGATTCTGCCGAGGCCATCGACGACACGACCGTGCAGTTCCACATGAATCAGGCCTTTTCCATCTGGCCGTATACCATGGCGGTCGTGGGCATCCTGCCTGAGCATGCTTACGACAGCGCGACCTACGGCGCAAATCCCATCGGTTCGGGCAGATACATGCTCAAGCAGTGGGATCGCGGCCAGCAGGTCATTCTGGAGGCCAACCCCGATTACTACGGCGAAGCGCCCAAGATGAAGACGGTCACCATCCTGTTTATGGAGGAGGACGCAGCGTTTTTGGCTGCGCAGGCCGGACAGGTGGACGTGTCCTACACGTCCGCGACCTATGCCGACCAGACCGTGAGCGGTTATTCGCTCGAAGCCTACCGGACGGTCGACAACCGCGGACTCAACCTGCCTGCCATCCCGCGGACGACCGATGCGCAGGGCCGTACGGTGGGCAATGACCTGACTGCCGATGTGCGCGTGCGCCGCGCGATCAATCTGGGTATTGACCGTCAAGAGATGATCGATAACGTGCTTGCCGGTCACGGCACTCCGGCGTACAGCGTGTGCGACCAGATGCCGTGGTACAGCGATGCGTCCGAGGTTTCCTATGATCCCGAGGCTGCCATGCAGCTGCTCGATGCCGCCGGCTGGACGATGGGCGCGGACGGCGTGCGCGAAAAGGACGGCGTGAAGGCGCAAATGACCGTACTGTACGCAAGTGACGACTCAGTACGTCAGGCGCTGGCGGCCGACTTTGCCAATCAGATGGCCGAACTCGGTATTTCCGTACAGATCGAGGGCGTGGGCTGGGATACCGCCTATGACCGTGCCTTGTCCGAACCCCTTGTCTGGGGCTGGGGCGCACACACGCCGATGGAACTTTATAACATTTACCACACCCGCGAGGGCTCGGACACCGCGCTCTACTCGCCCTATTCCAACCCGACGGTAGACAAATATATGGACGAGGCGCTGGCGAGTGACGATCTGGAAACCGCCTATCAAC
This sequence comes from uncultured Butyricicoccus sp., assembly GCA_959018045.1. Lineage (GTDB taxonomy): Bacteria > Bacillota > Clostridia > Oscillospirales > Butyricicoccaceae > Butyricicoccus. The sequence goes on from CAUEJN010000029.1 coordinate 4,083, forward strand.
TGTGGCAGCAGGCACAGTGGGATGGTACGACCGGCGTGACCCAGGACGGCGACATCCCGTGGGTCTGGCTGGTCAACGTCGATCACCTGTACTGGGTGCGCGAAGGCTTGCAGATTGCCGAGCAGAAGATTCACCCGCACGGTCACGGCTGGTCGCTGGTCAACAACGTGGACGCGTGGACTTGGAGTAAGTAAAGGAGGAAGGACATGAAGCACCGTTTGCAGTTTGCCGGGAAAAAACTGATTCGCATGGCAGTTTTGCTGCTCGGCGTCAGCCTGGCAGCCTTTGTGCTCATGTCGCTGTCTCCGCTTGACCCCTTGCAGACCAACATCGGACAGACCGCGCTCGGCTCGATGAGCGCCGAGCAGATCGACAAGCTGAACGCCTATTGGGGCGTGGACACGCCAGCCGCCGAACGCTATCTGAACTGGCTGTCCGGCGTGCTGCACGGCGACTTCGGAACGTCCTTATTGTACCGACAGCCGGTTTTGACCGTCATCGGGCAGCGATTGGCCGCTTCGGTTGGGATTTTAACCGCCGCATGGCTGCTGTCTGGCGTGTTGGGACTGACGCTCGGTGTGATTGCCGGTGCGTTTCACGGACGGCTGCCCGACCGCCTGATTCGGGGCTACTGTCTGCTCATTTCCAGCACCCCGGCGTTCTGGCTGGCCATTGTGCTGATGCTGATTTTTTCGGTCTGGCTGGGCTGGCTGCCCATCGGTCTGTCCGTGCCCATCGGCATGGAGCAGGCAGCGGTCAGCATGGCCGATCGCGTCCGGCACGCCATTTTGCCCATCCTGACGCTCAGCATCACGGGCGTTGCCAATATCGCTCTGCACACGCGGGAAAAGATGGTCGACGTTCTAGCATCCGATTACGTCTTTTTCGCCCATGCACGGGGAGAATCCACCCGATCGATCGTGCTCCGGCACGGCCTGCGCGGCGTGGCGCTGCCCGCGCTGACGCTGCAATTTGGCTCGATCAGTGAGATTATCGGCGGCTCGGTGCTGGTCGAACAGGTCTTTTCCTATCCGGGACTGGGACAGGCGGCTGTGACCGCCGGACTGGGTGGTGACCTGCCCTTGCTGCTTGGCATTACCGTCATCACAGCCGCAGTGGTCTTTGCGGGCAATCTGATTGCCGACCTGCTGTACGGCGTGATCGACCCGAGAATCCGAAGGGGGGCGGCACGCGGTCTATGAAGGCTTGGAACGAACGAAAAAAGACCTGTTTTACACTGGGTGCGGCAGCCTTGGTGCTGATTTTGGTCACGATTTCCGGTATGATTCTGTCGGACGAGGCGCTTGTGACCGATTTTGCCCGCAAAAATACCCCGCCGAGTGCACATTTTCTCTTTGGAACCGACTGGCTGGGGCGTGACATGCTGGCGCGCACGCTGGCTGGATTGTCGCTGAGTATCCGCATCGGCTTGCTGACCGCTGGCGTGAGTGCCGTGCTCGCGCTCGTGCTCGGACTGGCTGCCGCGACGCTCGGCAGACGGACGGATGCGGTGATCAGCTGGCTCATCGACCTGACCATGGGCGTGCCGCATATTCTGCTCGTCATGCTCATCGCGCTGGCATTCGGACGGGGCTTGACCGGCGTGGTCGCGGGCGTGGCGCTCAGTCATTGGCCATCGCTCGCCCGTGTCATCCGTGGAGAGGTCATCCAGCTGCGTCAGGCACCGTACATTTTGACTGCGGGCAAGCTGGGTGTATCGCGCTGGCGCGTCATTCAGCGCCACATGCTGCCCCATTTGCTCCCACAGTTTGTCGTCGGGCTGGTGCTCCAGTTCCCGCACGCCATCCTGCACGAGGCCGGCATCACCTTTCTGGGCTTTGGATTGCCGCCCGAGCAGCCCGCAATCGGTGTGATTCTGTCCGAAAGTATGCGATACTTAACCACTGGACGCTGGTGGCTGGCGCTGTTCCCCGGTCTGGCACTCATGCTGACCGTCCTGTTGTTCGCGTCCATCGGTGACCGGCTCAGACGGCTGCTCGACCCGTCCAGCGCGCAGCGGTAAGGAGGGAGGACACAGTGCAAGACATTTTACGTGTCGAGGGCTTGTCGCTCTCGTTTACTCAGTACACCACAGGCCTGCATCAGCACGAACTTACCGTCCTGCACGATCTGTCATTGACCGTATCGAGCGGTCAGGTGGTCGCGGTCGTGGGTGCGAGCGGTTCGGGCAAAAGCCTGCTGGCGCACGCGATTCTGGGACTTCTGCCCTATAACAGCCACATGAGCGGACGCATCCTGTATGCCGGACAGCCGCTGACACCCAAACGGGCACAGGCGCTGCGCGGAGAGGAGATCGTGCTCGTTCCGCAGGGCACGACGTGTTTGGACCCGCTCATGCAGGTTGGTGCACAGATTCGACGGGGCAGCCGGACAGCCGAGGCCGTACAAAAATGCCGTGAGGCGCTCAAACGGTACGGACTGGGACAGGAGACCGAGCAGATGTATCCGTTCGAGCTGTCGGGCGGTATGGCACGGCGGGTGCTGATTGCGACCGCAGCCATGGAGCGTCCCCGTTTGGTTGTGGCGGACGAGCCGACACCCGGACTGGATGCGCGGTCGGCGGGGCGCATGCTCGGACATTTCCGCGAGCTGGCCGAGGCTGGCGCAGCGGTACTGTTTATCACGCACGACTTGGAACTCGCGCTGACGGTCGCCGATCAGATCGTCGTGCTGTACGCGGGCGAGACCATCGAGCAGACCACACCCGACCGCCTGCACCATCCCTACACCCGGGCGCTGTGGCAGGCGCTGCCGCAGAACGGGTTCCACACGCTTCCGGGTACCCAGCCCTATCCGGGAGAGCTCACACAGGGCTGCCAGTTTGCACCCCGGTGTCCCATCTGCCGACCGGATTGCCGTAAGCGTGCGCACATTCCGTACCGACAGACCGATACCGGACACATCCGCTGCCTGTATGATGGGGAGGACGAGACATGATCCTGCAAGCAAGCCAGATTGGCTTTGGATACCGACATAAAACCGTGCTGGATGATGTGAATTTGACGGTCAACAGCGGCGAGCGGGTGGGACTGTTCGCGCCGAGCGGCAGGGGAAAGACCACGCTGTGCAAGCTGCTCGCCGGATATATGCAGCCGAAATGCGGCACGGTCACGCTGGATGGCAAGCCGCTGTCCGACTATCCGGGCGCGTGCCCGGTGCAGATGATCTGGCAGCATCCCGAGTTGGCACTCGACCCGCGCATTCGCCTGCGGCAGTCGCTGACCGAGGCCGGACCCATCCAGCAGCGCTTGCTCGATGCCCTGCACATTCAGCCCGCGTGGCTTGACCGCTTTCCGCGGGAGCTGTCGGGCGGAGAATTGCAGCGCTTCTGCATTGCGCGTGCACTGACCGTACCGGTCAGGTTTTTGCTGTGCGATGAGATCTCGGCCATGCTCGACTTGGTCACACAGGCGCAGCTGTGGCAGTTTTTACTGGAAGAAGCCCAGGCGCGGGAGATCGGACTGGTCATCGTCAGCCATAACAGTGCGCTGCTCGACCATCTGTGTACGCGGATTGTGTCTCTCGAAGGGTAAAAAAGACCCAAATGCAACATGTTTTCATTGCGTTTGTGCCAGCCTTCGGATATCATAAGCACAGAAGGAGGGATTGAACTTGAAAATGCGAGATGCCTTCACCTGCCCGCTGGAGCTGGTGCATGATATGATTAAAGGAAAGTGGAAACCGATCAGTTTGTGGCGGCTGCGGCTGGGGTCGACTTCACTGTCCAGACTGGAAAAGGACATTGACGGAATCATACAAAAAATACTGCTTGAACACCTGAAAGAGCTGATTGACTATGGTTTTGTGGAGAAAAAGACCTTTGACGGCTATCCGCTGCGGGTCGAGTATTCGCTGACCGAGGAGCAGGGAAGAGAGCTGCTCGAAGCGCTCAAAATCATGCAGCAAATCGGAATCAAATACCTCAAATCTCACGGCAAAGAAGATGTGCTGATCGAAAAGGGCATCCTGCCCGGATGATACCAACAAAAAAGTGGGTAATTTACAGAAAGCCTCCAAGCGGTTATGATGTTGACAAGCAAAAACTGCATGGAGGTATTTTATTATGTTTGTGACAAGCAAAGGTATCATCAACGGTGTGATTGATGACCGCTTTGGCGGACACGACACCCAGTTTAACGATCACGGTATGCCCACGTACTCGTGCCCTTCAAGATCGAGAAAGCGCCCGAGGGTACGGTATCGTTTGCCCTGGTTCTGGAGGATAAGGACGCTTATCCTGTAACCGGTGGTTTTGCATGGATTTACTGGCTGGCTGCCAATATCACGCGGACCGAGCTGCACGAGAATGAGAGCCAGACCGCGACCGACTTTGTGCAGGGAAGCAACAGCTGGACGAGCATGCAGGGCGGCAGCCAGAACCGTGCGCAGTCGTCGTTTTACGGCGGCATGATGCCGCCCGACCGCGACCACATCTACGAGCTGCACGTCTACGCTCTTGACTGTACGCTCGACCTTGCACCCGGTTTCCTGCTCAATGAGCTGCACCGGGCGATGGACGGTCACATTTTGGACAGCTATACCCTCAAGAGCAGCTATCAGAAAATATGATGGGCTTTCCGGTTCGGGTCGGAGGACGCATCTGGAAAACCGTCATTGCGGTCTTTGCGTGTTTCGTCCTCTATGCCATCCGAAGGACCAGCGTGCCGTTTTACGCGGCCATTGCAGCCATTTTGTGCATGCAGCGCAGCCAGCAGGACAGCATCTGGCAGGCCAAAAACCGTGAGATTGCGACCATCATCGGCGGCATCTGGGGCATGCTGTTTTTGCTCTTTGAGCGGTACGTCTTTTATATTCCGGTCGAGGTACTGCGTTATGCCGTGCTGTCGCTCCTGCTCATCCCGATTACCAAATTTTCGGTCTGGATCGGACAGGAAAAGGGCACATTTTTGATGTGCGTGGTCTTTCTGTGCGTCACGGTCACCCAGCAGGCCGATGCCAGTCCGGTGAGCTTTGCCCTGAATCGTATTTTGGATACCACGATCGGCATTATCACCGCTTTGGTGGTCAATATGATCCCGTGGGGCACCGAATCATAACACTGCGGCGCGAAAATAAGATACCTGTCTGGTTTCAAGCCGGAACTAGACGGGTATTTTTATGCCATCGAAGAGATGACAAAACTGGGATACATCCCATCTCTTGACAGGACGGGAAGGAGGAATTATAATTAACAAGGTTAACTAAATGTCGGAGGACTGAAAGACAACATGGAATGGAGCGATATGATGCACTATCAGCAGCAGATGCAAAAAATCATGCGTTCGCTGCTGCCCGTGCGTAAATTCTTGCTGACAGCCAGTGAATGTGAGCTGTTGGCACATCTGTATCTCAAGCCGGAACAGAATACACCCGTTTTGCTCAGCCAGAACAGCGGCATGAAGAAAGAGGCGGTGAGCCGGTGCCTCAAGTCGCTCTATGAGAAGGAATGCATCCACAAAGAGCGGCAGGCAACGGACGAGCGCAGCTATCAGCTGTTTATCACCGAAACCGGACTTGCCGAGCTCAAAAAAGGATATGAGAGCATTTTGCAGCCTTTTTATGACCTATGGCGCAGCTCGCGCGAGGATTTTGAGGCATTTATGTATTACGCAGACAGATTGGCTGCACAGATTGAGAAAGGACAGGAAAAGACACTTGACCATGAAGTTCTATGATGCATTGCAGATGAACCCTTCTGTACTCAAGCAGAAAATTGCCGCGGGTGAGACAAGGAAGGAGAAAACATATTACTGGGTGGCAATGGCGGTGCGCTCGGCACTGCTTGTGGCCTTTGCCATCGTGTTTATCAGCCTGCTGTCTGACATTTTCGGTGCGAATAATACCCCTTTGGCCGTTGCATTGTTCTGTATGATGCTGGGCATTCGTTTCGTCAATTTTGAATACTGCGTCGGCGATTCTTTGATTACGCTGGCTGCGGTGCTCGCCATCTTGGTATTTGTGCCCAGCCTGGCTGCGGTGCTGCCGTCGGTGCTGCTGATTCCGCTGCACTTTGCAGCCTTTTTCGCGCTGCTCTACATGACCACACAGCGGCCGGAAATGGGAAACGGCGGCCTGTACAACTTTGCTTACATTTATTTGACCGGAAACCCGGTATTCGGGGAAGATCTCGTTCGGCGCGTGCTTTTGGCCATCGTGGGATACGTCATCTGCGGTGCCATTCTGTTTTTCAAGCATCGTCATCAGCATAAAACCGTCCGTTTTCATCATGTAATCCGAAAGTTTGACCTGACCTCGCAGGCGCATCTGTGGCAGCTGCGTATGGCACTCGGCGTGAGCCTGATTTTGACTGCCGGACAGATGTTTGACGTGGAGCGCTTCATGTGGATGGGCTTTGCTTGCGCCTCGCTGCTGTCGGAATATCCGTACTGCGGCAGTACAGCGCCCCGTTTTTGGCAGCGTATTGTGGGTGTAATTGCCGGATCGTGTGCATTTTTTGTTCTGTATCAGATCTTGCCGGAATCTATGCACATGCTGATGGGACCGCTGGGCGGTCTGTGTCTGGGATTCTGCGTGGATTATCGCTATAAAACAGCGATGAACTGCTTCGGTGCGCTCATGCTCGGTACTGGAATTTATGGACTGCATGGAGCGGTCCTCCTGCGTATTGTGGATACCGTTTTGGGTGTGACCTTTGCGCTGGTATTCTCAGCCATCTTCCATCGACTGGCTGCGGTCAAATTGTTGCCCGATGTACAGGAAAATCATGGATAATTCAATCATGACATATCTATAACTTTATGGATTTCAAGATAGTCGTCATTTGCAGCACTGAAGATGTACTGTGGATGACGACTTTCCTTTTGCTGGAGATACAAATATATTTACGAAGATAGGTGTAGAAGTATAAAAAGGAAAATAAACGGCGAAAAGAAAGAGAACGGCGTGACTATGAAATCACACCGCTCTCTGATTTTTTGAAAGCACTATAGTAGAGCACTTTCAGCTTTTTTCGTTTGGCGTCCCTGAGAGGATTCGAACCTCCGGCCTACCGCTTAGGAGTTTGGAAAATTCAATATCCCAGGGTGCATCACAATGTCATGTCATGCTAAAAAGTACCGTAAAATCAAGGGAATTGAACAATCCGAGTATCCTGGAATTTCTCGTAAGGACACCCCGTATTACCTCAAAAAACCTGCGCTCTTAGCACAGTTATTAGCATTAGCAGCCGGGGAACGCTCTGCGTTCACATGAACCGCACTACTTCACATTCAATTTTAAGTGAAAACACAACTGAATACAAGACCTGATAAGGACATTTCGCATGGTGTGAAGTGTCCTTATTTTAACGCCGTTGATAGTGCGGATGGTTCGGAACTATAAGGCTTAAAGTTCGGGCTTCCCATCTTGGACTCAAAACCATTGATAATCTTTTATTTGAATGCCTTGTCTTAGCCAATTGCAGCACAGATTTTAAGCATAGCGTAAGAGGAGTACACAAATACGCTTCTGATACTTATTGTATGTTGACTTATTGTCTGAAATTGGGTATATTTAATTTGAGGTGGTTTATCTATGCGTTTGCTTCAAGTTTTTTCAAATAACTTACGAAAATATAGAAATGCTTCAGGGCTTTCACAAGAAGCATTTGCAAACAAAGCGGGGCTTCATCGGACATATATTAGCGCTCTTGAATGTGGAAAACGTAGTATTGCACTTGATAACATTGAGAAAATTGCAGATGCTCTCGAAATTGCTCCATATCTTCTTTTTGTTGATAACCCCGATGACAATGAAACCACTATAAAGTGAGGCAAGAATATGAGTATATTCGCACTAAAAGAAAATTGTAATAGCCTAACTTTGGAATCCGAAGATTATTGGGATTATAGCTGCAAGACTAATAGTCAGCGCGATTCCCCCC
>CAUEJN010000030.1 GCA_959018045.1 uncultured Butyricicoccus sp.
GGCTATTAAATTTTATGCAAGTATATGCATAGTGGAAAGAGAACAACAAACACAAAAGCGAGAAAATCAGCGATTTTCGTTTTTTAGTTCTTCAAAAAACGTGCGGTAAAAAAGCGAGAAAATCAAGCATTTTTCACTTTAGTTATGCGGGAAAATATTCTCGGTTCCGAGAAAAAAGGCATTTTTGATACTTGGGTTCAGGCTCACTTTGGATTAGTATGCGATACCCTGCCACAGCATAGCGTCGCAAACCTTCTCGAAGCCAGCGATGTTTGCGCCAGCAACCAGATTGCCTTCCATGCCGTAACGAGCAGCAGCATCCTTACAGGACTTGTAGATGTTGACCATGATGTCATGCAGCTTTGCATCGACCTCGTCGAAGGTCCAGGACAGACGCTGGCTGTTCTGGCTCATCTCCAGACCGGAGGTAGCAACACCGCCTGCGTTTGCAGCCTTTGCCGGGCCGAACTTTACGCCGGCAGCCTGGAATGCCTCAACAGCCTCAGGCGTAGAGGGCATGTTAGCACCCTCAGCGACAGCCTTAACGCCGTTTGCGATCAGGGTCTTAGCCTCGTCGCCGTTGAGCTCGTTCTGGGTAGCGCAGGGGAGAGCGATATCGCAGGCAACAGACCAGATGCCGCGGCAGCCTTCTACATACTTTGCGGTCGGAACGTAGTCGAGGTAGGTCTTGATGCGAGCACGCTTGACCTCCTTGATCTCCTTGATGACCTTGTAGTCGATGCCGTTCTCGTCAACGATATAGCCGTTGGAGTCGCTCATTGCGATAACCTTGCCGCCCAGCTGGGTAGCCTTCTGGCAAGCGTAGGTTGCAACGTTACCCGAACCGGAGATGACGACCTTCTTGCCCTCGAAGGACTCGCCCATATCGGCCAGCATTTCCTTCATGTAGTAGCAAACGCCGTAGCCGGTAGCCTCGGTACGAGCCAGGGAGCCGCCGTAGGACAGGCCCTTACCGGTCAGAACGCCGGTGAACTCGTTGCGCAGGCGCTTGTACTGACCGAACATGTAGCCGATCTCACGTGCGCCGGTACCGATATCGCCAGCCGGGACGTCGGTGTCAGGACCGATGTGGCGCTGGAGCTCGGTCATAAAGGACTGGCAGAAGCGCATGATCTCGTTGTCGCTCTTGCCCTTGGGGTCGAAGTCGGAACCGCCCTTGCCGCCGCCCATGGGCAGGCCGGTCAGGCTGTTCTTGAAGATCTGCTCAAAGCCCAGGAACTTGATGATGGACTGGTTAACAGAGGGATGCAGACGCAGACCGCCCTTATAGGGACCGATTGCGGAGTTAAACTGGATACGCCAGCCGCGGTTTACCTGTACCTTACCAGCGTCGTCTACCCACGAAACACGGAAGTTTACGATGCGCTCGGGCTCAACGATGCGCTCGATGATGCCGTTCTTCTCGATTTCGGGACGTGCAGCAACGACCGGCTCGAGGGACTCGAAGACCTCACGTACAGCCTGCAGGAACTCCGGCTCATGTGCATTGCGTGCAGCCAGACCTTCGTAAACGCGATTGAGATACTCGCTCTTGAACATAATTTTCGACCTCCATAGATTGGCTTTGGGATGCACCCTGCATCCGAACAGGTTCTCTTGAATGCCTTTATTTTATCACGCAAACCAGTTAGAATCAATTTCTTTTGCGTGATAAACAGTGAAAGAAATGATAAAATCGACCGGGGAGAGTGCTGGATAATCATGCAAATTGCCTAAAAAACTTTTCTTATGCAGGAGAAAATTCATTTTTTATCGGCCGGTCAAGCGAAAAATGCAGGAAATCCTGAAAAATTGGCACTTGTTATCCTGACGAGCGCAGGATAAAGACCGGATGATTTACGCCACATTATGCGTTAATTTTGCGGATGGCGCTGGCGATACCAAATATAGCTCATCAGAACGGGAACCACGACAGAGATGATGAGCGGGACAAAGAATACGACCGCCATGAGCACATCACCGGGCAGAAAGGTGGAGACGATGCCGAGCAGACCGGCGGCGAACATGAGCCGTCCAGCCAGACGGTGCGTGCGCGTCCATACGACTTCGTCGGCATACGTCCAGGGTGTTTTGATGCCGCAAAAGTAATTTTGACGGAATTTGGGCATCATATTACCGAGGATGGCAAAAAGTACGCCGAGGAACAGACAGATGGTACGTCCGACGCGGACGCTGCCCGGATGCAGGCTCTCGATTAGCACGATACCGACCATGAGGAGGATAAACAGCATCATCATCACCTGGAACAGCAGATAGGAGGGCGCGAATTTGTCATAGCTTTTGCGTCGGGGATCGATTTTGGGTATCAGGGGGAAAAGAACGGCGAATAGCGGTGCCAGTGCCGCGATGATGAATAAATGCCACTTGGGTTCATAGCCGACTTGACCGCCGAAATCCCACTGCATGGGAATGGATGCGGGCAGACGGGGGTAAAATAGAGCGGTCAGGATGACGGGCACGATGGCCAGTACCCATACCAAAATCTGCGTTTTTGGTATGCGTTTCATTCGGAATCGTCTCCTTTCAGAGCGGACAGCCAGCCGAGGATCTCGTCGACGACTGAGAGATTGAGTTCGTAGTAAATGAACTTGCCGCGCTTGTCGTCCAGCACCAGCCCGGCATCGCGCAGGATGGCCAGATGGTGTGAGATTGTGGCGGCGGAAATGTTGAAATGCGCCGTGATTTCTCCGGCCGGGAGCGGGCCGTCGCGCAGCAGGTGCAGGATATCGCGGCGGGTGGGATCGGACAGCGCTTTAAAGGTCTGTTGAAAGCCCATAGAATCGCCTCCTCTAATATTTCGATCTTTGTCTAAATGATAGTGCATGACCTGCACTTTGTCAACAGTTATTTTGATGATTATCTAAATGTTATTGCATGAAAAAACAGGAACGGAATGCCGCTCCTGTTTTGATGTACTATTCCTGCGCCTCGGCGCGTGCGTCGATGATCTGCTGGCACAGCCGCTGCATGTAGGTTGCGGTTGCAGACAGGGTCAGGCAGAAGGTCAGGACTTCGTTGGGGTCGGACAGGTCAATGTCCAGATCAGCGGTCAGACGCTCGGGAATGGAGTCGCGCAAATGATCTTTGCGCGCCAAAAAACGGTTGAAGCAGGCTTCAAAGTCGACGTCATTGCGTCCGAGCAGCGCCTTGACGTCGGCCAGAGACAACATCTGCTTGAGCTGATAAATGCACAGCATCTGGATAATGTGCTGGCGGGTGTATTTTTTGCCTTTGACCGGCAGCAAAATCTTTTCCTTGGAATAGTTGTTGATCATGGTCTTGGTCAGGAGTTTGTCCTCCGGGTGGCGTTTGTTCTCCTGCAGACCCTCGTTGAACAGGGTCAGAACCTGATCCATATATAAGTCCAGTGCAGGCACGGCATCGGGCGTAATATCCCGGTCGTGCAGGACGGTTTCGAGCAGTTCGGATAGCTGTTTCATAGAGATCCCCCTCTCGTAGCTCACTATCATTGTAGCGCAAGGTGAAAAAAACTGCAAGAGGGTAGTTGCAATCTTAATGAAATGTGGTAATATAAAAGATAGAATATAGTTTTTGAAACTATATAACTAAGATTCCGGGAGGGACCTGTATGCCAAGAATGTTTATCAAGGCGCGCGAGCCGTTTTCCAGCTATTCACACTTTGTCGGCGCGGTTGCAGCCGCGTGTGGTCTGGCAATCATGCTCATACGCGCTGTAATCGAAGGCGTGGACGCACTGACTGGTTTGTCTGTGCTGCTGTTCGGTCTGTCGCTCATCGCGCTGTACAGCGCCAGCGCGGTCTATCACTACGCCAGGGCAGGAGAACAGGTACTGCGCGTGCTCAAAAAGCTCGATCACAGCATGATCTATGTGCTCATCGCGGGCAGCTACACGCCGATCGTGCTCAAGTATATGCAGGCACCGGGGGCGTACCTCTTTCTCATGGTAATCTGGGGAATCGCCCTGTTTGGCATCTCGGTAAAGCTCGTCTGGATTGATGCACCACGCTTTTTGGGAACCATCCTGTATCTGCTTATGGGATGGGCGGTGATCTTCCGGTTTGATGTGGTACTGTCCATGCCTGCGCCTGCCATCACGCTTTTGGCGATTGGCGGTCTGTCGTACACAATCGGCGGCGTGATCTATATTCTGAAAAAGCCCAATCTGTCGGAGGTTTTGGGATTCCATGAGCTGTTCCATCTGTTTGTGCTGGCCGGAAGCGTCGCACATTATCTGATGGTGTTCTGGTTTGTATTGTAACGGCAAAATAGAGCAAACAAAAAGAGGACTGGGAACAGTCCTCTTTTTTGACACCGCTTTACTTGACGATAAAGGCATTGGGCAGTCGACGGCCTTCGGGGTTGTTGGTCGACGTGGTGGGCGAGCTGATGACGCGTCCCTGATAGTACATAACCGACGACGAGCCGCCGTCCAGGTTGCAGGCCTGCACTGCGCCGTAATCCCACAGAACGTCGCGCAGATCGACACCACGGCAGCCCATCGAGCTGCCCTGACCGCGTCCGTTGATGACCAGCATCAGCACGGTGAGATCTTCGGTTTGACCGATGGCGGTACGGGGCTGCAAGCTCTCGACCGAGCCAAGCTCTTCGATCTTCTGTCCGTTGACGATCAGTGCCGGGCCAAACTCGACCGCATCGACCATCTGCTCTGCGGTGGTGGTGTCACCGATCAGGAAGCGGTGCTGGTCGTCGAAACCGATGATCTTGTAACCGTGACCGAATGCGCCTTGGATGAGCTCACCGTCGTGCTTGACGTAACCGTAGGGCGTACCGCCTTCGGCAACCTCACCGTTGTCGATGAAGCCCGAGGCGTTGATGCCCAGAATGGCCTCGTTGTAGTCGGCCAGATCGGCAATGCGCTGACCTTCGCGCTTTCCCATGCCGCGGCACAGGCCGAGTTCCACGCGGGACGGGTCTTTGACAACCGCCAGATAACCATTGTACTCGGTACCCAGCAGACCCTCGCGTTCCAGACGCACGATCATCAGGCTCTTTTCCGTGTTGATGGCAACAACCTTGTCACCCTGCTTGGTGACAATGCCGGTGTCTTCACCCTTTTCACACCAGTCCATGTTGATCTTGTCGTAACCGTCCTCTATGTAACGCGGATTTTCCGCGAAGAATGCCTCACAGCTTGCGCGATCGATTTCCTCGAACAGGGCGTAGAACTGATCTTCCGGGCTGAGGTTGGTGTCGACCTTGTCGGTGGCGGTCTGACCGTCCTGCCCCCAGATGGACTGGATATCCTTCTGGCTCTCAAAGAGTGCCTGACGGGCGCCCACGACCTCGCTGACCATATCAGCGGGGAAGAACGCGGTTGCCAACCACTGATGGGTCATGGTCTCCATCGCGGTGGAGATCCAAAGGGTGCGCAGTTCGCTGACAAAGGGATTGCTGGTGTAAACGACAAACGGGTAGAACACCGTCAGCCCCAACAGGATGATAATGGTGAAAAACAGCTTGATCCGCCGTGACACGCTCATGTGCTTACTCCTCTCTCTCTAGCAGGGATGGGAATTAACCGCGTGCGCGGCCGCGACCGGAACGGGTCTGCGGCTTGCGCTGCACTTTGCCCTGCTTTTTAGCGCGGGACTGTGCCGAAGTGCCCGAAGACTGGAAGGCGCGGCGCTCGGCCAGCTTGGCCTCGACCTTGGCGCGGATACGAGCCGCCGTGCTCGGCGCCAGCGGACGGCCAGAAGGCGGGGTCATCACGTCCACGCGGGTCTCGACGTCCTCGCGTCGGCCGCGGCGATTGCCGCCCTTGCGCGACGACTGGTGCATGGTGGTGATGTTCTCGTAAGCGGGCTCGATGATCGGACGGCCGCCGCGTCCAGCGCTCTTGCGGCGCGGGGGAGCGGTCCTGACCACAGCACGGGTGCTTGTGGGCTCGCGTGCGGGCAGTTCAGCCGGAGCGGTTTTCTTGCGTGTATTGGCGGCAGACAGGGTGGTGGTACGCTTCTTGCCGCGTGTGTTTGCCGGCTGCTTTTTTGGTGCAGGCTGAGGCGCTGCCTTCTGAGCCGGCTTTGCGCTCTCATTCTTGCGTCCCTGCTGGCGCGGTTCTGCCTTGACCGGTGCCGGCTCGGCAGATTTCTTCTTGCCGCGGCGGTTGTTGGACTTTGCCTTTTTGTCCTGCTTTGCAGGCTTCTCGGGCGGCAGCGTGGGGTCGTGACGCACATAGCGTGCAGCCGTCTGTGCCTCGGCAATCTCGATGTCTGCGGGCGGCTCGAGTGCGGGAATAGCGACGCGGGTCAGTTCCTCGATGTCCTTGAGGTAGGGCAGCTCGGACGGGTCACAGAACGACAGCGCGGTGCCCTCCTGACCGGCACGGCCGGTACGGCCAATGCGGTGCACGTAGGTCTCGGGCACGTTGGGCAGGTCGAAGTTGATGACCAGCGGCAGATCGTTAATGTCAATGCCGCGTGCGGCGATGTCGGTTGCAACCAGAACCGGGATCTTGTAGTCCTTGAACTGCTTGAGCGCGTTCTGACGGGCGTTCTGCGACTTGTCGCCATGGATGGACTTGGCTGCGATACCCGCGCGGGACAGGTCACGCGCGACGCGGTCGGCACCGTGCTTGGTGCGGGTAAAGACCAGCGTCTGGGGCAGCGAGCGCTCTTCGAGCACGGCGCGCAGCAGGTCACGCTTGGCCTTTTTGTCGGCGAAGTATACGCCCTGCTCGATCAGCTCGACCGGGGTTGCAGCCGGAACGATGGATACATGGCGCGGCTTGTGCAGCATGTTGTTCGCCAGCTCGGCGATCTCCTCGGGCATGGTAGCCGAGAACAGCAGGGTCTGACGCTTCTTGGGCAGGAACTTCAAAATACGCTTGACATCGTTGATAAAGCCCATGTCCAGCATGCGGTCGGCCTCGTCCAGGACAAAGCACTCGACCGCGCTGATGTCGACCAGCTTCTGACCCATCAGGTCCCACAGACGGCCAGGGGTTGCGACCAGAATGTCGGCGCCGTTCTGAATGGCTTCGACCTGCGGATTCTGGGACACACCGCCAAAGATGACCGCCGAAATACGGCCGAGATAGCGGCCATACTGGCACAGATTCTCGTAAATCTGTAACGCAAGCTCGCGGGTCGGGGTCAGGATCAGACCGCGCACCGGACGCGCTTCGCCCTCCTGTGGGCGACCCATGCGCTGCAACATGGGGATGGAAAACGCAGCGGTCTTGCCCGTTCCGGTCTGCGCACAGCCCAAAAGGTCGTGCCCTTCCAGAACGATCGGGATGGCCTTTTCCTGGATCGGGGTCGGCTGGTCGTAACCGATCTCACGGATGGCCTTCAAGATCGCTTCATCGATCTTTAAATCTTGAAATCTCATGGATACTCCTATCATAAATGCCGGATTTCCGGCAGTTTTTAACAAAATTATGGATATTCACAGCAAATTGCCCTTGGCTAACTTGTAAAACGCAGGTCAGCTGTGATATAATAAAAAAATATATGGAAAGAATCCAAAGTGATGGAACTTAGATTGTGAGGTGGAATGAAAACACATGCTACATGCACTAGAACATGCCTTTGAGCATACGCTGACCGATGTTGTACAGGCCATTCCCATCCTGATTGTGGTCTACGCGCTGCTTTACTGGATCGAAAACCGTCTGCGCTCGACACCGGCGCTGCTCGAGAAATCAGCCGAGTTCGGTCCGGTGGTCGGCGCGCTGGCCGGACTTGTCCCGCAGTGCGGTTTTTCTGCAGCGGCTGCCGCGCTGTTTTCCGACGGTTATCTGGCTCCGGCAACCCTAGTCGCGGTCTTTCTGGCGACATCGGATGAGGCGCTGCCCATCCTGCTCTCTGAGGGTGCATCGGGTACCGAGATTGCCATTCTGTTTGGCTCTAAATTCGTACTTGCCGTCGTTGGCGGCTATGTGCTGCGCTTTGTGTGGGGACGGCAGAAGAACCAGAATTACGAGATCGAGCTCGATATGGGAGACGGCTGCGGCTGTGGCTGCGACCATGGCCCGATTCGCGGCATCCTCGGACGCGCGCTTGAGACGACCATTCTGCTTTTGGTGATTACCTTTGTTCTTGAGTTTGCCATTCATGGCATTGGAACCGACCGCCTGGCAACGCTGATGCTCAAGGACAGTGTATTCCAGCCCATCATCTGCGCGATCATCGGCCTGATTCCGAGCTGTGCGGTGTCGGTTGTACTGACCCAGCTGTACACGACCGGTGTCCTCGGCATGGGCAGCCTGATTGCCGGTCTGTCGACCGGTGCAGGATTTGGCTATATGATTCTGTTCGGCAACGAGAATGGACGCAGACACGCGCGCAAGATCATCTTTGCCACGCTGGTATTTGCCATCGCAGGGGGACTCGTCGGACATTTCATCTTCCCGTTATAAAAAACATACCGCGCAGGATCGTGAAGCAAGGGTGGGACGGCTTACGCCGTCCCTGTTTTTTTGCCTTTATTCGGCGTGCAGCAGCTCGAGTGCCTCTGCCGCCCATTCGGTGTCAATCTTGACAAAGTCGCGCGGGGTGTACAGGCGCTCGGTCACGTCCTGCAAAATGCGCTGGTAGGTCAGTCCGGGCATGGCGATGTACTGCTCTGCGCCGTCGGACAGTACCGCTGCAAAGCGAAACTCTGCCGTGCGCTCGTCGAGGTCGTGGAAGACCAGCTCGACGACGTCCAGATCGTGCTGGAGCTGTAAGAACAGGATGAATTTCATCAGTTCGACCGCGCGATCGTCCAGACCGCGCTCCAGAATGTTGATCTTTTCGCGGAAGGTGTTGAGATCGTCCACATAGCGAAGGGTATAGCCTGCGAGCGGGTCGAACTTGCCGGTCTCGGGCTTTTTGCCGTCGGGCGCGAGCCAGACCATGAACTGACCGGAAATATCGTGATACAGACAGGGGTCTTCGACCAGCATGGTGGTGCCGCAGTTGGGGCACTTCCAGCGGAAGAGAGATAAGTCCTGTACTTTTTTGCGCACCGACGGGTCACGGTCGGGGCTGATGCGGGTCAGCGGAGTGCGTGTGCACTCCTGCTTGCAGTGCGGACATTCAATGACCGCTTTTGCCATAAGGATGCCTCCTTTTATGCACGCTTCTGGTACTGGGAACGGAACTCCAGGAACTCGTCGTAGGTGCATTCCTTGTCCAGTACGCCGTCCTCGCGCAGTTCAATGATGCGGTTGGCGATGGTGTTCATAAACTCATGGTCGTGGGTGGCGAGCAGGACGTTGCCCTTGAAGTCTGCGACACCGTTGTTGACCGCGGTGATGGATTCCAGATCCAGGTGGTTGGTGGGCTGGTCGATGACCAGAACGTTGGAGCCGAAGAGCATCATGCGCGAGAGCATCATGCGCACCTTCTCACCACCGGACAGAACGTTGACGGGCTTGTACACATCGTTGCCCGAGAACAGCATACGACCGAGGAAGCCGCGCAGGGTGGACTCCAGGGTGTCCTTGGAGTAGGGAGCCAGCCAGTCGAGCATGTTCTCGGTGTGGCCGTTGAAGAACTCCGAGTTGTCCTTGGGGAAGTAGGACTGGGAGGTGGAAACGCCCCACTTGAACGTACCCTCGTCGGGCTCCATTTCGCCCATGAGGATCTGGAAAAGGGTGGTCATGGCAAGCTCGTTTTCCGAGATAAAGCCGATCTTATCGCCCTTGCGCACGATGAAAGATACGTCGTTCAGTACCTTTACGCCGTCGATGGTCTTGGAAATACCCTTGACCTCCAGAATGTCCTTGCCGGCCTCGCGATCCATGGTGAAACCAACCCAGGGATAGCGGCGGGAGGAAGCGGGCAGCTCCTCAACGGTCAGCTTTTCGATCAGCTTCTTACGGCTGGTCGCCTGACGGGACTTGGACTTGTTGGCCGAGAAGCGTTGGATGAAGTTTTGCAGTTCCTTAATCTTTTCCTCGTTCTTGCGGTTCTGATCGCGGATCATGCGCTGAACCATCTGAGAGGACTCGTACCAGAACTCGTAGTTACCGACATAGATCTGTACCTTGCCGTAGTCGATATCAACGATGTGGGTACAAACGTTGTTCAGGAAGTGACGGTCATGCGAAACGACAATGACCGTGCCCTCAAAGTCGAGCAGGAAGTCTTCCAGCCAGTGAATTGCATCGACGTCCAGATGGTTGGTGGGCTCGTCGAGCAGCAGAATGTCGGGATGACCGAACAGCGCCTGTGCAAGCAGAACCTTGACCTTTTCCGAGTCCTGCAGGGTGCGCAGGGGACGATAAAGCACTTCTGCGGAGTTCAGACCCAGACCCTCGAGCAGCTGGCTTGCCTCGGTGTCAGCGTTCCAGCCGTCCATCTCGGCAAACTCGGCCTCGAGCTCAGCGGCACGGTTGCCGTCCTCCTCGGTGAAGGGATCGTGGGAGTAAATCTCGTCCTTTTCCTGCATGATCTGATACAGGCGCGGATTGCCCTGGATGATGGTGTCCAGAACGGTGAAATCGTCGTACGCGAAGTGATCCTGCTTGAGCACGGACATACGTGTACCGGGTTTGATGGAAACATCGCCCGTCGTCGAGTCCAGCTCGCCCGACAGGATTTTCAGGAAGGTGGACTTGCCTGCGCCGTTTGCGCCGATGACGCCGTAGCAGTTGCCCTCGGTGAATTTGACGTTGACTTCTTTGAACAGCGGTTCGCCGCTGAAGTTCAAGCTGACATTGGATACGGTAATCATAGTTCCTCCAAATCACATTATTACGAATCAAGGTATATTATATCATGTTTTCGTGCGCAGCACCAGAGATTTTGCCCCTTTCCGTAATTTTGTGCACCTTGGCTTGAAATCCGATACCCGGCGGGCTATACTGTATTTATTACCACATGAATTTAGGAGGTTTATCGATGAACGAAGTTCTTTCCGCCATCCACGCACGCCGTTCCACCCGTGCGTTTACTTCCCAGCAGGTCAGCCGTGAAGACCTCGAGACCATTCTGGAAGCCGGCCTGTGGGCACCGACCGGTATGGGCAAGCAGCTTTGGCATTTTTCGGCCATCCGCAACGCGGACAAGTGCCTGGAACTGGCGCGTGCAGTCGCAGAGGCTGATAACCGCGGCCCGGCGTATAATTTCTACGGTGCACCCTGTCATATTATCGTGTCCTACAAGCGCGACGAGATTCACGCATTCCCGGACGGCTCGGCGGCCATTCAGACCATGCTGGTCGCAACCCAATCGCTCGGACTGGTAACTTGATGGCTTGACCATCTGCGCCCGCTGACCCACGACCCGACCATCCCGCCGCACCTGACCCGTTCACGCCTACCTGAGGACTACATCGTTATCGGTTCGATCGCACTGGGCTACGCTGCCAAGGAGACCGCTCCGGCACCGCGTAAGGAAAACCTCATCACCATTACCGAATAATTGCATCATCGCACAAAAGGAGGGCTGCGCCCGATGAACGAGCAGATTGCAACACTCAAGAGCTGGGTTGACCAGTCGGACAATATCGTTTTCTTTGGCGGTGCAGGTGTGAGCACCGAGTCGGGCATCCCGGATTTCCGCTCGGTAGACGGTCTGTACAACCAGAAATACGACTATCCGCCCGAGACCATCCTGTCGCATACATTTTTCATGGCGCAGACCGAGGAGTTTTACCGCTTCTATCGCGATAAAATGCTGTGTCTGGACGCGCAGCCTAACGCCGCCCACCGGAAACTCGCCGAGTGGGAACAGCAGGGCAAGCTGCGTGCGGTCATCACCCAGAACATTGACGGCCTCCACCAGATGGCGGGCAGCCGGAACGTG
>CAUEJN010000031.1 GCA_959018045.1 uncultured Butyricicoccus sp.
AAGGAAAAGCATGGACGGGTAAACGTCATCATCGGCAAACCCTTCCTGCCTGACCCGAAGAGCAAAGATTATGCAGCGTTGTCCCAGGAGATCATGCGGCGCATTTATGAGCTGAAGCCGGAGGAAGAGCGATGAGTCGGGTCACGGTTGCCCAGTCGGCGGGCTTTTGCTTTGGCGTGCGGCGCGCGGTAGATTTGGCCGAGCGGGAAGCGGCCAAACATCAGACGCTGTACTCGTACGGCGAGATTATTCACAACACCCATGAAACGCGGAGACTGGAAAAGCTGGGCGTACGCACTGCTGAATGCACAGCCGCCATCCCGGACGGCGCAGCCGTCCTCATCCGAGCTCACGGTGTGACGCGGGCGGTCTGTGAGGAGCTCCAAGCCAAGGGATGCACGGTCTACGACGCGACCTGCCCGTTCGTTGCCAAGATTCACCGGATTGTCGAGGCAGAGTCCAAGGCTGGCCGGAGAATCATCATTTTGGGCAGCAAAAACCACCCGGAAGTACTTGGAATTGCCGGTTGGTGTCAAAATGCGGCGATTTATGAGAGTTCAGAGCAACTTTTGCAGGCTTTGGACGAACTCGGCCTTCCGCCCGAAACCCCGGTCAGCGTTGTGGGTCAAACCACACTCAATCGGGCAAGTTGGAATATTTCTGTGAAGATTCTAAAAAAAAGGTATACAAACTGCAAAATATTTGATACAATATGTAATGCTACGGATGAGCGCCAGACAGAAGCTCGTTCGCTTGCCGGAAGATCGGACTGCATGGTTGTGATCGGGGACAAAAAAAGCTCGAACACCAAGCGCCTGTATGAGATCAGTGCGTCTCTTTGCCCACACGTCCTCCACATCGAGGACGCGACAGAACTCGGGACGTCGGATATCGAGGCACTTCGTGGCCTAACAGTGGGCATCACCGCAGGCGCGTCTACTCCGGCATGGATAATTAAGGAGGTCAGTAACATGATGAGCGCAGAAACGAGAATTGAAACCAATGAGGATTTCGCAGCAATGCTGGAGGAGTCCTTCAAAACTTTAAATAATGGAGATAAAGTCACCGGCACCGTCATTGCCGTTTCCCCGACTGAGGTACAGGTTGATCTGGGCGTAAAGCACACCGCTTACATCCCGGTATCCGAGCTGTCCGACGATCCGTCCTACAAGGTTGAGGAGCATGTAAAGCCGGGCGACGAGATCGAGGCTGTTGTCGTTCGCGTCAACGATCTCGAGGGCACCGTTGCTCTGTCCAAGAAGCGCGTTGACCAGCTCAAGGGCTGGGAGACCATTGAGACTGCTAAGGAAGAGCACACCCCGGTTGAGGGCACCATCATCGAGGAGAACCGCGGCGGTATCGTTGCAACTGCTCACGGCGTTCGTGTCTTCATCCCCGCTTCCCAGACCGGTGTTCCGAAGGACGAGTCCATGGCACAGCTGGTTAAGACCAAGCAGACTTTCTACATCACTGAGATCAACCGTCAGCGCAAGCGCGTTGTTGGTTCTATCCGCCAGATCCAGCAGGAGGCTCGCAAGGCAGCTGCTGAGAAGGTTTGGGAGACCATCGAGGTTGGCGCAGAGTACGAGGGCACCGTTAAGAGCCTGACTTCTTACGGCGCATTCGTTGACATCGGCGGCGTAGACGGCATGATCCACATCTCCGAGCTGTCTTGGGGCCGTATCAAGCATCCGTCTGAGGTTGTTAGCATCGGCGACCATGTCAATGTATACGTAATCGCACTCGACCGCGAGAACAAGAAGATTTCCCTGGGCTACAAGCGTCCGGAGGACAATCCGTGGACCATCTTCACCACCAACTTCCAGGTTGGCGACACCGCTACCGTTAAGATCCTGAAGTTCATGCCCTTCGGCGCATTCGCAGAGATCGTTCCGGGCGTTGACGGCCTGATTCATATTTCTCAGATTGCTGATCATCGCATCGCAAAGGCTGAGGAAGCTCTGACCATCGGCCAGGAGGTTGAGGCTAAGATCATCGACATCAACGATGAGAAGAAGAAGGTTTCGCTGTCCATCCGTGCACTGCTGGACGGCGCTGACGAGGAGTAATCCTGTAATATCGCTTCACAAGAGAGCACCCCATTTCGGGTGCTCTTTTTTTGCCCTGTGAGGACTACCGGCGCAAAACGCGGCATAGAGTACCCACGGGGAGGGATGCGCGGATGAGACCGAGACGAAATTGGCACAGGACGGGAAGAGCCTATCTGCTTGCGCTCGTTCCGCTCCTTATAGCGGTGGCATATACACTTTTCCTGCACGCCATCCGGCCGGTTTTGTTCGATCATGCGGAAAATTATGTCGTACACGAGGCATCTTTCGCACTCTATGACGTGCTGACGGATACAGTCTATGAAAATCGGGCAGAATATGCCAATCTGGTGCAGTTCGAACGCGACAGCGAACAGAACGTGACCGCACTCAAAACCGACGGCATTCTGGCCAATCACCTCAAAGTGCAGGTGTCGCAGGCGGTCTATGAAGCGCTCGACGAACTCGAACACAGCAGGGTGCAGATTTCGCTCGGTTCGCTGCTCGGACCTGACCTGTTCGGTGGTTTCGGTCCGGATTTTCAGGTCGGCATCTCCAGTCTGGGCTATGTGCAGGCCGATTTCATCAGCGCGTTCACCGACGCGGGAATCAATCAGACCCGCCATCAGATTATTTTGGAGGTCACAGCCGAAATGCGCATCCTGACCGGTCTGGGCGGTGTGGACACAGAGGTGACCAATCAGCTCGTCGTGTCTGATACGGTCATCGTCGGCCATGTTCCCGAACA
This sequence comes from uncultured Butyricicoccus sp., assembly GCA_959018045.1. Taxonomy (GTDB): domain Bacteria; phylum Bacillota; class Clostridia; order Oscillospirales; family Butyricicoccaceae; genus Butyricicoccus. Next base: position 2,797 of record CAUEJN010000031.1, read on the forward strand.
GTACACCTATATCGACGACACCGAACAGAGTCTGCTGGGAAAAATCAACGATTATACCTCGTAAACGCGAGAAATGAGAAATTCAGTCTTTCTAAATTGGAGAAAGTTTGATATAATACTAAAGTATGCTGGTCGGTCTATGCGCATTGCGCTCCTGGCCAGCAGAAAGGAGCCGCTATGGACGTTCAGCAGGAAATCCTGTCACTGCGCGAGCAGCTCAGGTATCACAATCAAAAATACTACGACCAGGACGCGCCCGAGATTTCGGACTACGATTATGATATGATGCAGCGCAAATTGCGTGCGCTCGAGACCGAATATCCCGAGTTTGACGATCCTGATTCTCCGACCCACCGCGTAGGCGGTGAGGCCGACGAGAAGTTTTCCAAGGTCACGCACGCCTATCCGCTCGAGAGCTTGCAGGATGTGTTCTCGTTCGACGAGCTCTCCGAGTTTTATGACCGGGTTGCCGGTGCCGGACAGCAGGCGGCGTATGTCGTCGAGTATAAGATCGACGGCCTTTCGGTTGCGCTCGAGTATATCGATGGCGTATTTGTGCGCGGCGCGACCCGCGGCGATGGCCAGGTGGGTGAGGACGTCACCGAAAACCTGCGCACCATCAAAGACATTCCCAAGACCCTCAAGGACGCACCCCATCGCCTGATCGTGCGCGGTGAAGTCTATATGAAACGCTCGGTTTTCGATGCGCTCAATGCCGAGCGTGAGCTCAACGAACAGCCGCTGCTTGCCAATCCGCGCAACGCGGCAGCCGGTTCGCTGCGCCAGCTCGACAGCAAGATCACGGCATCCCGTCAGCTGTCCATCTTCTGTTTCAACATCCAGAACAGCGACGAACTGCCGCTGACCAGCCACACGCAGGCGCTCGATTATCTCAAACAGCTCGGTTTCCCGGTCAGCCCGCGCTATCCGGTCTACACCGACCCGGCTGACGTACAGGCCGAGATCGAGAACATGGGCGAAAGCCGCGGCACACTGGATTTTGACATCGATGGTGCGGTCGTCAAGGTTGACAGCTTTGCACAGCGTGAAGCATTGGGTTCGACTGCCAAGTTCCCGCGTTGGGCGGCGGCGTATAAGTACCCGCCCGAGGTCAAGGAAACGCTGCTCGAGGACATCACCATCACGGTTGGCCGTACCGGCGTGCTCACGCCCAATGCGGTGCTCAAACCGGTGCGTCTGGCAGGTACGACGGTATCCCGTGCAACGCTGCACAACCGCGATTTTATCCGCGGACTGGACGTGCGCGTGGGCGACACCGTACAGGTGCGCAAGGCGGGCGAGATCATTCCGGAGATCATCGGTGTCGTGATGGACAAGCGTCCGGCAGACACGGTACCCTTTGAGATGCCGCAGTTCTGCCCGGTGTGCGGTGCACCGGTCTATGAGGACCCGGATGAAGCCGCTATCCGCTGTACGGGCGCCGAGTGCCCGGCACAGCTTTTGCGCAATCTGATGCACTTTGCATCACGTGACGCGATGGACATTGATGGACTGGGCGAGGGCGTACTCAATACGCTGATTGGTGCCGGACTGGTTAAGTCGGCAGCCGATCTGTACGGTCTGACCGTGGAGCAGATTGAGCCGCTCGACCGCATGGGGCGCAAGTCGGCAGAAAATCTGGTTGCCGGTATCGAGGCGAGCAAGACCCGCGATCTTTCGCGTCTGCTGTTTGCCTTCGGCATCCGGCATGTCGGCCAGAAGGCCGGCAAGGTGCTGTCCGATCACTTCGGATCGCTCGACGCACTGCTTGCCGCACCGGTCGAGGAAATGACCGACATTCGCGACATTGGACAGACCACCGCCGAGAGCATTGCAGCATGGCGGTCGCAGGAACAGTCTCACCATCTGATCGAAGCGCTGCGTGCCTGCGGCGTGAACTTCACGGGTGAAAAGACGGTCAAGAGCGACAAACTGGCCGGACAGACCATCGTGGCGACCGGTTCGCTCACACGCTTTACGCGCAAGCAGATCAACGACCTCATCGAGTCCATGGGCGGCAAGGCGTCCGGCTCGGTCTCCAAGAAGACCAGCCTGGTCGTCGCGGGTGAAAACGCGGGTTCCAAGCTGCAAAAGGCGGCAGAACTCGGCATCCCGGTCGTGGGTGAGGACGAATTTGCACGCATGATCGGTCTGGACACCGAATAAATCATCGCAATCTAAACAGATTTCACATACAGGAGGACATCAAGTCATGGCAATCACCAGACAGGAAATTGAACACATCGCCGTGCTGGCACGTCTGGAGATGAGCGGCGAGCGCTTTGACCATCTGGCAGGCGATATGCAGAATATCGTCGGCATGGTCGATAAGCTCCAGCAGCTCGATCTCGGAGAACTCACCGACGTCATCAACGCCGAGCCCAAGGATGCGCTGCGCGAGGACGTCGTCGAGCAGGATTAGCCGCCTGAGGAACTCATCGAGCCCAATGCGCGCGATTTCCAGGGAGGCGGCGTAGCCGTACCGAGAGTTGTGGAATAAGAGGTGAAGAGCATGGAATTATTTAAGAAAACAGCGTCCGAGCTGTCCGAACTGCTCGCAAAGAAGGAGATCAGTGCGGTAGAGCTGGCAAAGGACGTTCTGGAAAGAACCAAGGCGGTCGACGATAAGGTCGGCGCTTACATCACGGTCGCTGAGGAGTCGGCGCTGGCACAGGCTGCGGCAGTCGACGCAAAGCGCGCGGCTGGCGAGACCCTGTCCGCACTGGCAGGTGTCCCGGTTGCTGTCAAGGATAACATCTGCACCAAGGGCACGCTGACCACCTGCGCGTCCAAGATGCTGTACAACTTTAAGCCCCCGTACAACGCAACCGCAGTGGACAAGCTGGCTGCACACGACATGGTTGTCACCGGTAAGGTCAACATGGACGAGTTCGCAATGGGTTCTTCCTGCGAAAACTCGGCGGTCAAGCTGACCCACAACCCGCATGACCTCAGCCGTGTACCGGGCGGCTCGTCCGGCGGTTCTGCGGCAGTTGTCGCAGCAGGCGAAGTACCGCTGGCACTGGGTTCGGATACCGGCGGATCGATCCGTCAGCCCGCATCCTTCTGCGGTGTTGTCGGCCTCAAGCCCACCTACGGTGCGGTTTCCCGTTACGGTCTGATCGCGTTCGCATCCTCGCTCGACCAGATCGGCCCCTTCGGCCGTTCCGTCGAGGATGCAGCAATGCTGCTCGATGCCATCACCGGCTATGACCCGACCCACGACTCGACCTCGGTCAAGACCCCGTTCGAGGGCTCGGTACGTGCAAACCTGAACCCCGACATGAAGGGCAAGAAGATCGGTCTGCCCAAGGAGTACTTTGGCGAAGGTATCTCGGAGGAGGTACGCAAGGCTGTTCTGGCTGCTGCTGATTAGTACAAGGCAATGGGCGCAGAGGTCTTCGAGATCTCGCTGCCGCTGGTCGATTACGCACTGCCCATCTACTACATCCTGTCTTCGGCTGAGGCATCTTCCAACCTGGCACGTTTCGACGGTGTCAAGTATGGCTACCGCACCCCGAATGCAGGTGATGACCTCATCGATCTGTACGTCAAGTCCCGTTCCGAGGGCTTCGGCGAGGAGGTACAGCGCCGCATCATGCTGGGTACCTACGTGCTGTCTTCCGGCTACTACGACGCATACTACAAGAAGGCACGCGCAGCACAGCGCAAGATCAAGGAAGAGTTCGCGTCTGCATTTGACAAGTGCGACATGATTCTGACCCCGGTTGCACCGACCACCGCTTACGAGATCGGTTCCAAGACCCAGGACCCGCTGGAGATGTACGCGGGCGATATCTGTACGGTCAGCGTCAACATCGCAGGCCTGCCCGGTCTGGTTCAGCCCTGCGGTTTTGACAGCAGCAAGATGCCCATCGGCATGCAGCTGATCGGCCGTCCGTTCGGTGAGCAGGAACTGCTGAACGCTGGTCTGGCGTTTGAGCAGGCATCCGGCCTCAAGAACATCATCGCGGCACTGTAAGGAGGAGAGACATCAACATGAAATACGAAGCTGTCATCGGTCTCGAGGTGCACGCGGAACTGTCCACCAAGAGCAAGATTTTCTGCGCATGCTCAACCGAGTTTGGCGCACCCATCAATAGCCACACCTGCCCAGTCTGCACCGGTATGCCGGGTGCACTGCCCGTGCTCAACAAGCAGGTTGTACATTACGCGGCAAAAATGGGTCTGGCGACCGGCTGTACGGTCAACCGCCTGTGCAAGTCCGACCGTAAGAATTATTTCTACCCCGACCTGCCCAAGGCATACCAGATTTCCCAGTTCGATGTTCCGATCTGCGAGAACGGTGAGGTATTCTTCTACGTTGACGGCGAGAAAAAGTCCTGCCGTCTGGAGCGTATCCACTTTGAGGAGGACGCAGGCAAGCTGCTGCACGACGAGATCGACGGCACGGTCGTTGACTTCAACCGCTGCGGCGTACCGCTGATCGAGATGGTTACCAAGCCCGATCTGCATTCCTCTGCCGAGGCTAAGGAATTCCTCGAGATGATTAAGACCACGCTGTCTTACCTCGATATCTGTGACTGTAAGATGGAGGAAGGCTCCATCCGCTGCGATATCAACGTCTCCATCCGTCCGGAAGGCTCGACCGAGCTGGGTACCCGTGTCGAGATGAAGAACGTCAACACCTTCTCGGGTGCGGTTCGCGCAATCGACTACGAGATTGCACGTCAGATCGACGTGGTTGAGCACGGCGGCACCATTCAGCAGGAGACCCGCCGCTGGGATGATGTCAAGCTCAAGAATACCGTCATGCGTACCAAGGAAGATGCGCAGGACTACCGTTATTTCCCCGATCCGGACCTGATCGCGGTCGAGATCGACGATGCGTGGATGCACCAGATCGAGAGTGAGATCCCCGAGCTGCCGATCACCCGTTACGAGCGTTACCTCAACGAGTACGGCATGACCGCAATGGAAGCACGTCAGCTGATGGATTCCTTTGCCAAGGCGAGCATGCTCGACCAGGCAGCTGCATCGGGTAAGATTAAGCCCAAGGCTGCTGCAAACTGGATTCTGTCCGATATTTCCAAGTACCTCAACGACAAGGGCGTTGAGCTGGGCGATACCAAGCTGACCGCGGACAAGCTGGTCGATCTGATCGTGCTCATCGAGGGCGGCACCATTTCGGGTGCAGCGGGCAAGAAGGTGCTCAAAGCACTGTTCGAGACCGACGAGACCGCAGAGCAGATCGTTGACCGCATGGGTCTCAAGCAGGTATCTGACGAGGGTGCAATCCTTGCGATCGTACAGGACGTACTGGCGAAGAACGAGAAGGCAATCGCCGACTACAAGGCTGGTAAGAACGTCACCGGCTTCCTGGTTGGCCAGTGCATGAAGGCGTCGCGCGGCCAGGGCAACCCGCAGATCATCAACAAGCTGCTCGCACAGGAGCTGTCCAAGCTCTAAGCGAACGAAAGGAGTTTTCTACGATGGCGGATAATCGAAACGATATGGAACTCGACCTGGGCAAGCTCCCGGTGTTTGAGCTGAGCATTCCGGCGGACATGGAGTTCGTATTTGGCGTAGACTCGGTACACCCGTACGGTGAGCATACCATTCTCGCAGGTCAGGTATTCCGCGGCGAGATCGTGCCGGGCGCAATCGTCTCTTACGGCGAGATCGGTCCCAAGCATGTACCGGTTGAGTCCTTCGCTTGCTATATCAGCAGCGTACAGGCACCCAACGAGGAAAAGCAGACCATGGAGCCTGTCGAGAGCGTCTCCAAGGACAGCGCAATGGGCGGCCGCTGCGCACTGGTTGTGACCGGTCGTGAGGCCAAGCACTTCAAGGAAGGCGGCGTTGTGTTCGCACGCAGAATGGAAAAGTAAATCACAGAAAACGGCGCATCTGCGCCGTTTTCTTGTATCTTGCGGGAGGAAAACGACATGAAACAGATTCTGTGTTTCGGAGATTCCAACACCTGGGGCTATGACCCGATGAACGGCGGACGATACCCGTATGACGTGCGCTGGACGGGACGATTGCAGCACATGCTGCCCGATTGCCGCATTTTGGAATGCGGACATAAGGGACGCACGACCGTGTTTCACGATGATTTAGAGCCCGGACGGGTGGGCTATGACATTCTGCCGGTCGAGCTGAACATGCACGAGCCGCTGGATTTGCTCATCATCATGCTGGGGACCAATGACTGCAAGCGTCGTCTGGGTGCGGGAGCGGATGAGATTGCCAAGGGGCTGGAAATGCTCATCCGTTTGACCCAGTCGCCGCTCATCTGGGGAGGAAAGTTGGTACCCAAAATTCTGGTGGTGGCGCCCATCCCGATGGATGCCGCACACGTTCCGGGTAACGATATGGAGAGCATGTTTGACGCGGCCTCAGCCGCCCGTTCGGCGCGTCTGGCGCAGTCCTACCGCACGGTCTGCGAGTGCTACGGCGTGGCGTTCTGGGACGCATCCGAGGCCGTGCCCCATGTGACATCGATCGATGGCGTGCACCTGTCTCCGGCAGACCATGCGGCATTTGCGCAGGCAATCGCGCCGCAGATCGAAGCGCTGCTGTAAAAAAAATTTTCTTTGCAAAATCAAAACACATCTTCCAACGCTCTAATAGGCAAAGAGACAAAATACAGAGAGGGGGATGCTTATGGAGCGGGAGGAATTTGCCGCACGGGTACAGGATATTCGGGAACAGCTGTACCGCACGGCCTACGGTTATCTGGGCAATGCGCATGACAGTCTGGAAGCCGTCGATGAGGCGGTTTATCAGGGCTTTCGGGCACGCAAGAAGATTAGACAGCCCGAATTCTTCACGACCTGGATGACGCGCATCCTGATTCATGTATGCTATCGGGAGCTCAAGCGTCGTACCAGACAGCAGGAAGTGCCGGTGGAGGAACAGGGCGCAGAAGATTACGACGGTCTGCCGCTCCGTGAAGCCATCGAGCGCCTGCCGGAAGAACTGCGCCAGGTAATCGTGCTGCGGTACTTTACCGGACTGACCCAGGCCGAGACCGCACAGGCGTTGGAAATTCCGCAGGGGACGGTCGTGACGCGCCAGCGCCGCGCACTGGCTCTGCTCCGTGTTGAACTGGAGGAGGATGTGTGATGAAGCGAAACGAAGCATGGGAAGACCTGCTGACGCAGGCGGAGCAGATCCCGGACGAACTGAAAACCCGTCTGAACCGAACCATTGCACGGGCAGAACGGCGGGAAAAACGACGCAGATGGCTCAAACCCTTAATCGGCGTAACTGGAACGGCGGCAGCGTTTATACTGCTGGTCAACAGTTCGGTTACGTTTGCGCTGGCGGCCAGCCGGGTGCCGATCGTGCGCGAGCTGGTCGAGGCAGTCGCGTTTGACCCCAGTCTCAAGGCGGCGGTTGCACATGATTATGTGCAGCTGGTGGGCGATACCTACACGCAGGACGGTGTGACCGTCACAATCGAGTACTTGATCGCCGATCCGATGAATGTTTCGGTCTTTTACAGCCTGTCTGATGAACAGGGAAGAGAACTGGAATTGGTTCCAGATTTGTTCGATGCAAACGGGAATTCCCTGCCGGTCAGTGCAACCTTTGGCGAGGAAAGAATTGAGGAAAATGAGAGCGAAAAGGGACTTTTTGACACAATACGGGGCTATTTGGGTCTTGACAAAGTGCAGAAAACCCTGTATACTTGGAGACTCCACGCCTCGAAAGAAGGCGTGATCCAAACACAAATGCAGCTCAAAGTAGAAGTACGTAATCTGGAGCACTGGAAGGACGCCGAATGGAATGCGTTCGATGAACCGGAGGCTCAAGAATCCCGTGCGCCGGAAGCAATGTTTACGCTGGACATTCCCTTAACGATTGAACCGCAGTTCCTCGAAAGCGGAAGGGTATTCCCGGTGAATCAGACGGTGGACGTCCTTGGCCAGAAGCTGACCATTGACGAGATCGCGATCTATCCGTCCAACACGCGCATTACCTGGCATACCGATCCGGAAAATGATGCGTGGCTGACCTATCTGCCGTTCTACCTGACCGACGAGCACGGAAACAGGGTAGACGGTATTCGAAACGGTGTCAGCGGTACCGGAAGAGACCGAGGATATGGCGGCGGTGCCATTTGGCTGGACAGTGCGTGGTATGAGACCGCAGAGCATCTGACGTTGCATCTTGATGATGCAGCGATTGTACCCAAGGATCAGGACACGGTTCTGCTGCAGGAGGACGGAAGGCTCGTCGGCTTGCCAGACTACATCCACCAGATGACATCCGGCCCGTACTGGGAGGCAAATACCGTCTGCATCCAGACGGACAAGGGAACCTATCATACAAACACGTCTTCCTTTGATGGATACGTAGACGCGGACGGACAGACCGATTCGTTTGACAGCATCTCGACGTTTGTGACAAGCGAAGCAGAGAATACGTTCACCAACAGCTATCCCATGCCGCAGGATGTGCGATATCCGCTGACCTTGTTTGTCGATTTTGCACCCGGTCAGAAGCTGGAAAACCCGATCGAAGTCCATACGTAACCGAAAAACAACGCAGCCTTTGTCTGACAATCGGCGGTGTGCCTAAAAGCGCACCGCTTTTTTGTGGCATGCCTGTGGAAAAGTTATGAACGATTTGCGAATTTTCCACTGGAACTGTTTACTTTCTTAAAGTATTGTGTTAGGATAAATTT
>CAUEJN010000032.1 GCA_959018045.1 uncultured Butyricicoccus sp.
GGAGGAACTGCATGCTCTTGCCAGCCAGATAGTTCAGACCGTCCAGATCGTCCGGATCAGCCTCGATGAACAGATCTTCCTTCTGCTCACGTACCCATACAACGGTCTCGAACAGGTTGCGGGTACCGTCCTGAATGAACTGACCGATCGAGTGCAGGTCGGTGGAGAAGTTTGCCGATACCGGGAAAATACCCTTGTGATCCTTGCCCTCGGACTCTGCAAACAGCTGCTTGAACCACTCGCCCAGCATAACCAGAGAGGGCTCGTAGTTGACCAGAATCTCGGTCTGCTTGCCCTTGCGGTACAGAATGTTGCGCAGTGCTGCGTACTGTGCACAGATATTGTCCTTCTTCTTGAAGTCAGCCAGTGCGTCCTGGGCGCCCTTCATAACAGCTTCCAGATCCAGACCAGCAACAGCCATCGGCAGCAGGCCAACAGCGGTCAGGACAGAGAAACGCCCGCCGACATCGTCCGGTACAACGAAGGACTCATAGCCCTCAGCGTCTGCCAGACCCTTGAGTGCACCCTTTGCCTTATCGGTGGTTGCGTAGATGCGATCCTTTGCGCCTTCCTTGCCGTACTTGTCTTCTACCAGCTTCTTGAAGATGCGGAATGCGATTGCAGGCTCGGTCGTCTTACCGGACTTGGAAATTACATTGACCGAGAAGTCACGGTCGCCGATGATCTTAATGATATTGGACAGATAGCTCGACGAAATGTTGTTGCCCACGAAGTAGATTTCGGGGATGCCTTCCGGACGAACGCCGTTGTACTGCTGGCCGTTGATGAACTCAATGGCAGCGCGAGCGCCGAGGTAGGAACCGCCGATACCGATGACAATCAGAACCTCGCTCGACTGCTGAATCTTCTGTGCAGCCTTCTGGATGCGGGCAAACTCTTCCTTGTCGTAATCGTTGGGCAGATCGACCCATCCGAGGAAATCATTACCGGCTGCGGTCTTGCTCTCGAGCATTTCCGTGCAGGTATCCATCAGCGGTGCCAGGCACTCGACTTCCCACGGACGAACGAATGCGTCAATACCAGTCAGTTTCAATTCCATAGACATTTCAAACACCTCAATATTTATACTTTCTCATACCATGGCAGTCCTGGGACTGCCTTTAGTCATAGTTTACTACCATATCCGAACCTGCGCAATACCTTTTGTCTAAAACACCAATACTTCCCCATTTTTTACACGATTGTGCCAAAAACAACAAATTTTCCACCATATCCCAGGGCATCCCTCGCTGTACCATGGTGTTTCTCGTTTCCGCTTCAAACCGCATGGTTACATTTTCACGCAAAAAAGAGTCCCCATCCGCACTTTGGACAGGGACTCTTTGTATTTCAGCAAAACTTATGCACCGTAGATCGGGAACTGTGCAACCATCTCACAAACGCTGCGACGGATCTCGTCAGCCTTTGCGTCAAAATCGGTTGCTGCCTGCCAGATAAACTGCGCAATGCGTACCATTTCGGGCTCACCAAAGCCGCGCGTGGTAACAGCCGGCGTACCGACACGCATACCCGAGGTAACAAACGGGCCTTCAGGATCGTTCGGGATGGCATTCTTGTTGGCGGTGATATAGACTTCATCCAGACGGCGCTGGAGCTCCTTACCTGTCACGCCTGCCTTGCGCAGATCGATCAATGCCAGGTGGTTGTCGGTGCCGCCCGATACCAGATCAAAGCCCTGCTTCTGCAGTGCCTCAGCCAGAGCACGCGCATTGTTTACGACGCGGGTCTGGTATGCCTTGAACTCGGGCTTGAGTGCCTCACCGAAGCAAACAGCCTTTGCTGCGATGATGTGCATGAGTGGACCGCCCTGGGTGCCCGGGAAGATTGCCTTGTTGATCTTCTTTGCGATCTCCTCGTTGTTGGTGAGGATAACGCCGCCGCGCGGACCGCGCAGGGTCTTGTGCGTCGTAGTGGTGACGACATCGGCGTACGGTACCGGATTCTGGTGCAGACCAGCAGCAACCAGACCAGCGATGTGTGCCATATCGACAAAGAGGTAAGCGCCGACGCTGTGTGCGATCTCTGCGAACTTCTCGAAGTCGATGGCACGCGGATATGCAGAAGCACCTGCGATAATCATGCGGGGCTTGTGCTCCTCAGCCAGCTTGCGAACGCCCTCGTAATCGATGCGGCCGTCATCATCAACGCCGTAAGGAATGATGTTGTAAAGAATACCGGACTGATTGACCGGAGAACCGTGGGTCAGGTGACCACCGTTGTCCAGGCTCATGCCCAGAATGACATCGCCCGGCTTGCACAGTGCCTGATAGACTGCCATATTTGCCTGTGCACCCGAGTGCGGCTGTACATTGGCAAACTGTGCCCCAAACAGCTTGCATACACGTGCGATTGCCAGGTTTTCTACCTCATCGACGCACTCACAGCCACCGTAGTAGCGCTTGCCCGGATAACCCTCGGCGTACTTATTGGTCAGAACCGAACCCATTGCAGCCAGAACTGCTTCGCTGACGATATTTTCCGAAGCGATGAGCTCAATATTACGCACCTGACGGTCGTACTCTTTTCGAATCATCGCACCTACTTCAGGATCGAATTTGCCGACCAAGTTCATTGCGTCCTGCATCACCATACAACTTCCTCCTCAAAACAGCTAAGAATAGTAGAAATCGGCGACATGCCGACCGAATTCAACTCATATAATGATTATTGCATATTTCCCAGAAAATGCAACTATGATTCATGTTATTCGGTTATTTTTGTCACTTTATACGTTTCCCAACCATACAGCTGCATTATTTTTGGGAATTTCCCCGATTCCATTTTCTCGTTTCTTCTGTGAATACACAAGGCATCGGTGTGTCCGCGGAACGATACACCATATATTGTGCACCCTACACTGACATTAGACGACTTTCTCCGCGTATATTCGACCATGTTTTTCGCTGGATTTCATACATTCCCGCTCGGTTTGCCACCAGTCAAAAAAAGCACAGCCATGCGGCTGTGCTTTTCTCGATGGTTTTTTACTTGATCTCGATGCGCTCAGAGGACTCGTTGAGGTCTGAAATGCGGGCGATGATGACCTGCAGAACATCGTAAATCTCTTCCAGCTTCTGCGGATCGGTATTGTGCGTCAGGAACAGGCGCTCGATCTGACGGGATACCTCGCTGCCCGCCTGGAACGTCTTGACGAATGCCGGGAAGTTCGAGCTCTTAACCGCATTGCGGAACATCGCGATGTCCTTTCGGATGAAGTCTACAATTTCGTCCGCGGTGCCAAACTTGCCGTGTACGATCGCATAGGGACGCATACGCTGCAAGAAGAACTTGTCACCCTTGGTAATGTTGAACACGTACGACACCTTGGTACCGTCATCCAGTTCAAAGTCCACAAAGTACATGTTGCTGCGAATCATTCGGATATCCTTGGTCTGGAGCTGACGCAGCTTCAGCGCAATAATATCACCAGTCACCGTGTTCTCATTCATACATTTTCCTCCTTCTCAGATGGCCGCAGCCATACTTATGCAAAACGGAGCAGCAGATACACCATGGAAATGGCAACCGACAGAATCATCATCGGGAAGCCAACCTTCAGATAGCTCATGAAGGTGATGGGGTATCCATTCTTGTTGGAAATACCAGACAGAACGACGTTTGCGGAGGCGCCGATGAGCGTACCGTTGCCGCCGAGGCATGCGCCAAGCGACAGAGCCCACCAAAGCGGAGTCACATCCATGCCGCTCTCGGCCTGGATTGCTAAAATCATAGGAATAAGGGTTGCAACGAACGGAATGTTGTCCAGGAAGGACGATACGATCGCGGAAACCCACAGGATAATGAGCATGGTCAGCACCATATTGCCGCCCGTCATGCCAATCAGCAGCGTTGCCAGCTGATCGATAACGCCGGTCTCTTCCATACCGCCGACGACGACAAACAGACCGATGAAAAACAGGATGGTCGACCACTCGACACCCATGATGACATCTTCAGCGTCCTGCTTGCCAACGATCATCATGATGACTGCGGCCAGCAGTGCAATGGTGCACGATTCCATACCCAGCGAAGAGTGGAACATAAAGCCGATGACAACCAGACCGATCATGACAACGCTCTTGATGAGCAGCGATTTGTCCTTGATCGCACGGTTTTCATCCAGCTCCATGACCGCCTGCATGGCGTCATCCGATACCTTGAGCTTGCGGCCAAACATCAGGTAGAAGCACAGCAGCGAAACTGCCATGATAATGACAACGACCGGAGCCGTGTTCAGAATGAAGTCGGCAAAGCCCAGACCTGCTTCCGAACCGATCATGATATTCGGAGGGTCACCGATGAGGGTGGCTGTACCGCCCATGTTGCTGGCTAAAATCTGCGTCAGCATGAATGGGATCGGATTGACATTCAAAATCGAGGTGATTGCCAGCGTCATCGGGCCAACCAGAAGAACGGTGGTAACGTTATCCAGGAAGGCCGACAGCACAGCCGTGATGATCGCGAACACCGCCATGATCGCCCACGGTTTTCCGTGGGTGAGCTTTGCTGATTTAATCGCAATGTATTCAAATAATCCTGAGTTCTTCACGACTGCCACAAAGAGCATCATGCCGACCAGCACGCCAACTGTGTTGACATCAACATGCTCAATCGCACTGTCAACCGTCAATACATGGGTGGCCAGCAGGATGACTGCGCCCGCAAGCGATGCCGCCGCGCGATGAACCTTCTCCGAAACAATCGCGGCCATGACCAAAAGGAAGATCACAATGGAAATAATTTCATTGGGGCTCATTTTCATTTCTCCTATCTGTCAAAGACTTTTTTTGGACCTCGTACATATTAGCACTTGGATTTGAAAAAGTCAAAGTAAGAGATCACAAAAGCAACCCGTATTTGACAACAAATTTCTATCAATATCACAATATAGTTGGAAATTCATCTATTTTCCACTGGATGCTCCATCGCTTACACTTTGGTCAATCTGCTCAAAATAATTTTCTGAAACTTGTATACATGGACCAAAACTCCAGCATGCGCCGGGCTTTGTGTATGAAAAAGTATCCGGTCTCGAAAAGCAGTCAACCCTCTTCGGTCGCTTCCACCGTACCGTTCTCCGCAATTCGACGGTTTTTGAATGCCTCGCGGTTGTTCTCATAGATGCGGCGCAGGCCGTCCATGGTCAGATTGGGGGCAACGTCGTCGATCAGGCCGCAGTGCTCAGCCATCATGCGACCCATACCACCGGTCGCAACCACGCGTGCGTCTCCCTCGAGTTCCTTCTGCATATCCAGAATGATACCGGTCAGCGCACCCACATAGCCGCGTACCGCACCCGACTGCATGGACTGCACGGTCGTGCGGCCGATGGCCTTCTCGGTGCGTGCGATATCGACGCGCGGCAGTTTGGACGCCTTCATAAACAGCGCTTCCATTGCGATCTTAATACCCGGGAAGATGGCACCGCCCAGATATGCGCCGTCCTTATCAATGCAGTCAAAAGTAATCGCCGTACCGATGTCCACGATAATCAGCGGCGTGCCGTACTTCTCAATTGCAGACACGGCATTGACCAGTCGATCCACACCGACTTCGCGCGGGTTTGCGTAATGGTTTACGATGCCCGTGGGCACGTCGGTGCCGACGATCATGGGCTTGAGCGAAAAATACTTGCGAATCGCATTGGTCAGCGAGTACATCACGGGCGGCACAACCGACGCGATGATGACCGCGGTGGTGTCCTCGGGCTTATAACCCTTAAAGTGATAATATTGCAGAATCATCATACCAATCTCGTCTGAAGTAGACGAGGCATTGGTCGAAATACGGAAGGAACCGCGCAGTTCCTCTCCCTCAAATAGGCCGAACACCATATTGGTATTGCCTACGTCAATGGCTAACAGCATGTTTTAGAACCATCCCCACTTTTTTTGCTTCTTTTTTTCCGGATCCCAAAGACCACCCTGGGTGTCGTGCAGCGTAATACACTCCACACGACCCTCGTTCAGCATCAGCACCGCGTACGAGGCACCCCCGCGGCGCGGCAGGCTGATCGAGCCAGGATTGAGCACCTCAACCGTTCCGTGCTTCGCATGGTAAACGATATGGGTATGACCAAACAGGGCCAGCTGACAATCCTGCTCGGCAGCGTGCACCGGTACATTGCCCGGAGACGAAAAGCAGGCACCATCGCGATGGCCATGGGTCAGATAAATTCGCACACCTTCCAAGGTAACAACCGACTGCAGCGGTACATCTGCACCCCAGTCATTATTGCCGAGTACGGCATAGACCGGCAAATCGGGATAGCTGTGCCGCAGTTCACAGGCATCCTCGTAACAATCTCCCAAGTGGATGACCGCATCCGGGCACTCACGCTCGACCGCATCGTACACGTCCAGCATTCGCCCGTGGGAATCGGAAATCACCACTATTTTCACTGCACACCGCCTCCTGTCTGTCGGAAAAAATCCCCTTGGAATCTACGCTACACTATACACGAATTTTTTGTCTCTGTAAAGTCCCCCGTGCACATTTTGCCTCACAGGCGCATAGACTGAAGCAAAGAATTTGCGCAGGGAGGCACAGGACATGAACAATCTGGAACAGATCTTAAAGCAGCTTAATTTACAGGCAAACGACCCCCGTTTGGCCGTTTTGACCCAGTTTTTACAGACCGAACAGGGCAAATCGCTCGCGCAGAGCGTCAGCCCTCAGACCGCCGGACGCATCACCCAGGCGGCACAGGCGGCGGAACGCGGCGATCAGGCCGCCGCACGGCAGGCCATACAGGAAGTCCTGCGCTCACCCGAGGGTGCCGCTCTCGCCAATTGTCTGCGTTCCATGCTGGGGCAGTAACCAAAAGGAGGTTTCGCAATGGCCGAAAGTGACATGCTATCCGCTCTGCTGAACGATCCGCACGCGCTCGAGCAGGCCTTATCGGCCGCGAGCGCCCTGTTGGGAGATTCCGATTCTCACGCGATGCCACCGGGGCCGGAATCGTCCGGTATGTCGTCCGCTCCCCCCTCGGCTTCCGCCTCGGCAAACGACGCCTACGACCCTTCCGCCGATCTCATGCGCCGTGCCATGCCCATTCTGGGACGCATTGCCCAGCGCGGTCAGACCGCGGTCACGCCTCAGAAGCGCGCGCTGCTCAACGCGGTCAAACCCTTCGTCGGCGCGCCCATCCGCTCCCAGATCGACCGCGGCATGCGTCTGGTCTCGCTGGCCTACATGGCAACCGCCGTCTTAGGCTCGCCCGATGAGGACACGCGCCATGTATAATGAATATTTGCAGCAGGCCGCGCCCGATGAGTTCTCCGAACCCATGCGGGAACAAACAACACCCGCCTCCGGTCTGTCTTCCGGCGGCGGGCTCATGCAGCTGCTGACCGATCGGCTGGGCGGCGCCAAGCTGGATGCCGACACCCTAGTCACCATCGCGGTCATCTGGTTTCTGTTATCAGACGGCAAGGCACTGGACACCGACCTGCTCATCATCATTGGTGTCCTACTCCTACTCGGTATTTAGCACATGCCCTTGACGTGCATGAGTGCACAGGCCGCGCTGGTCAGGCGGGCGTAGTCTTCTAGCGACAGGCGCTCGCCGCGCACACGCGCGTCCAGTCCACAATAGGTCACCATCTCGGTCAGCTGTTCCTTGTCAAACTTACCGCCGAATACCGTACCCATCGCGTTGACCAGCGTCTTGCGGCGCTGACCAAAGGCCGCACGCACCAGATCAAAAAACAGCTTCTCGTTTTCCACCTGTACCGCAGGCTGAGCCAGCGGCGTGAGGCGAATGACTGCCGAGTCGACCTTGGGCTGCGGGACAAAGCAATCGCGCGGCACGTCAAAGAGGTACTCGGCGCGCGCGTGATACTGAATGTAGATGGAAAACGCCGAGGAATCCCCGGTTCCTGCCGGTGCGCAGATGCGCTCGGCTACTTCCTTCTGCACCATGACCGTGATCCCGGCAAACGCACCGCTGTCGAGCAGTGCCGAGATGGCCGGACTGGTGATATAATACGGCAGGTTTGCGCAGGCATAGACAGTCTTTCCCGGGAACTTCTCCTCGCACAGTGCCTTGAGGTCGGTCTTGAGCACGTCGCCCTGTACCACCTCGACGTTATCACAGTCCGCGAGCGTCTCCCCGAGTACCGGGAACAGCGCGCGGTCAATCTCAATCGCCGCGACCTTCTCAGCGCGTTTGGACAGCTCGACAGTCAGGCAGCCCATACCCGGGCCGACTTCCACCGCACAGCTGTTTTCATCCACACCGCACTCAGCCGCGATGCGCTCGGGCACCCACTGCTCGGTCAGGAAGTTCTGTCCGAGCGATTTGGAAAAGCGAAAGCCGTGACGGGCTAAAATCGTTTTGATCTCCTGTATATCACAAAGTCCCATGCATATCTCCTATCTTTCTTCTGATCTCATCTACCTTTCTGTTGTTCTATTATGCCACAACGGTTCCGGTTGCTTGTACTGACTTCTGTCACAAATTTTAGCGCACCGGCGCGTATGCTTTGGGCATAAGGCGGAAATACTGGATGACAGAGGTGATAGTTCTATGCAAATTGGATACGGAGCACTGGGCAGTGACCTAGGACAGTACTTCCGCAGCTTGCCCAAAAACGTGCAGGAAAACATCATGCAGTCCGGTGTCGTCTTTCACACCGAGCAGGATATGCGCAGATGTGTTGAGTACCTGATGGAAAGTAAGAACTGACGAAAAACGCGGCCGTGAGGCCGCGTTTTCTCATGTACTCAGTGGGAACCGTAGGTACTGGTCGTGGTGTAGTTGACCTTACCGTTTACCGTACGGGTCAGGGTATAGACACCGTTCTTCTCGGTGACCTTGATAGTCGGCTTTGCGATCTTGGCATCTGCCGGACCCAGAATGGACATGGTCAGCTTACCGCTCTTATCGTAGTATGTACCGATCATGACCGGGTAATCATAGGGATTTTTGAACTTGAACTCTGGACCGCCCCAGGAGACCGTCGCATCGCGTCCGCGCGGCAGATAGCTGACCGGCAGGCTGTGAGCGCGACGGGCAACAATGGTCATGTTGGACTCGAGGGCCGCGTTAAACAGCGTGGACGATACCTGACAGATACCGCCGCCAACACCGGTATCGGTCTGACCGTTGACGTAAACACCGGCTTCCTTGTAACCGCGTGCCTTGGTACGCTGTCCGACAACCGTGTTAAACGAGAAGGTGGCACCCGGCTGGATGACGTAACCGTTGCAGGCCTTGGTCGCCAGCTGGATATTGGTGTTTCGGTTGGTATTGCTGCGGGCAAACTTGGTGGTGCAGGTGCCCAGCGTCTGGCCGTACGGATTGACCCACGGCTTGGTCTCGGTAGGTTTCTGCGGCTCGGTCGGCTTTTCTTCCTTGGGCGGTTCGGGATCGGGCTCCACAACCGGCGGTACATAGGGGACAAACTCCTGGGTAAACTGCTGCGCCTGCGAAACAATGGCGGTCTGAGAATCGACCGGAGGCGCAGGTGCCGCATTGGTGCCAACGCTCAGTGCCAGCAATAAAGCTGCGGTTTCCAGCATAATACTTCTCTCCTTTTATTTCCAATTCGATAATAATATATAAAACCGGTGAATCCAGAAAAAGATCGGGCGAACGGAAAATACTCCCGTTCGCCCGTTATTATAGCACGCTTTAAATCACCTTACAAGTAACAAGGGGATGACAAATAACGTCTTTAATCGCCTTCAATCAGGCCATAGCCGCCGTTTGCGCGCTTATACAGCACGGCATAGCCGCCGCCCTCATCTGCATTCTTGAAGAAGAAGAACTGGTGATCGAGCAGGTTCATCTGCAGGATTGCCTCTTCCACGCTCATTGCCTCGACATCAAAGTGCTTGCGGCGGACGACCTCAAACGGCTCCTCCATCTCAGCTGCATGTGACGCAGCCTTTTCAAATGCACCCTGACGCAGTCTCTTTTCCAGACGAGTTTTATTTTTGCGGATCTGACGCTCGATGCGATTGATCGCGCCGTCCACCGACGCAAACATGTCGGTTGTGGTCTCCTCAGCACGGACGACCAGAGCACCCTGTTTTACGGTCAGCTCAACGGTCTGGCGACCCTTCAGCTCGGAAAAAGTCAATACCGAAGAAGAATCCGTGCTGAAATAACGATCGAGCTTCTCGACCTTTTTCATCGCATAATTGCGCAGATCATCGGAAATTTTCGTTTTCCTTTCGACGATGGTGAACTTCATAACATCATCTCCTATCAGGGCTGTGATGCCCCAAATTCTTGTGCAATCTCAAGGGGAATTGCTTGTACATATTATACTGCGCTCTCTATCGAATTACAAGAGTTTTTAGGAGGTTTATATAAAATTCATATTTCCGTCCTCAGAAGGACACCGTTGTTTCAGATACGTCCTGCCGCGTGTCGGGTGATGTGGCAGCCGATGGAAATGGCACAGGGCAGGCTTGCGATATGGGTCGGATAAGGCTCGATGGCGCAGGAAAGTGCGGTGACCGTTCCGCCCAGTCCCTGCGGGCCGACACCCGACTTGTTAACACGCTCCAGAATGTCACGCTCCATCTCTGCGTAAAATTCGTCCGCGCTGTGCACATCGACCGGGCGCAGCAGTGCCTTCTTGGCCAGCTCGCTGGCCTTGTCTGCCGTGCCGCCCAGACCAACGCCGATAATGACCGGCGGGCAGGGATTGGAGCCGGCTGCGATGACGGTATCCGCAATATAAGCGACGATCTGGTCACGGGTTGCAGCCGGGGTGAACATCTTGAGTGCGCTCATGTTCTCGCTTCCGCCGCCCTTGGGCGCGACAATAATCTCGATTTCCTCGCCCGGTACCAGACGGGTATGCAGCACAGCCGGGGTGTTATCGTTGGTATTGACGCGGCGCAGCGGGTCGGACACGATGGACTTGCGCAGGTAGCCGTCGGTATAGCCCTGTCGCACGCCTTCGTTGACCGCGTCCTCAAAGGCACCGCCCACAAGGTGCACATCCTGACCGACCGAGGCGAAGATCACCGCGGTTCCGGTGTCCTGACAGATCGGAACTTCCTGATCGCAGGCCAGGCGGCAGTTTCGGATCATCTCGTCAAAGATGGTCTTGCCAAGCGGCGACTGCTCGGCCTCCTTGCTGCGGACAAACGACTGCTGGATATCCTCCGGCAGATGGTAATTTGCCTCCATGCACAGGCGGCGTACCAGCGCCGTCACCTCAGAAACATGCACTTCTCTCATTTCGATATTCCTCCCTGTGAAAATAGTTACCGCTCAGCCTCAAAGACAATGTTGCCGCCGCATACGGTCAGCACCGTGTGCGAGCGGAATGCAAACGGGTGATCGGAAAAGAGCACCAAATCGGCGTCCAGTCCCACTTTGAGCGCGCCGATGCGGTCAGATAGGCCGAGAATCTCGGCCGGATAGC
>CAUEJN010000033.1 GCA_959018045.1 uncultured Butyricicoccus sp.
GAAGTGTTGTATGATAAGGTGAAATCAAATCGGAAGAAGAGAGAAAGGAGTGGAAAAACTATGAAAACCATCCTGTTTGATATGGACGGCGTGCTGGTCGCCACCGAGCGCATGCATTATGAGGCGCTCAACCGAGTACTTGACCGCGCGGTCGGGCGGACGATGGACTGGGGGTATTACACCCAATTCATTGGTTCGACCACGACTTTTTTCTGGAGCACGCTCGATCGTGACTTTGGACTGAACGGTCAGACCGATGCGCTGCATCAGGCGTACACCCAGCAAAAGATCGAATTTTTGAAAGAATGCGGACATACGCCGGTGGACGGTTCGCCCGAGCTTGTGCGTGCGCTGGCACGCCGCGGCTATCGCATGGCTGTGGCCTCGTCCTCGCCCATGTGCGAGATTACCGAAGTTGTTCAGGCACTTGGTCTGGACGGCTGCTTTGAATTTTTGATCTCGGGCGAGACGGTGGAGCATCCCAAGCCCGCGCCCGATATTTTTTTGCAGGCAGCGGCGCACATGAGCGTGCCGCCCGAAGACTGCATCGTCATCGAGGACTCGTCCAACGGCGTGCGCGCAGCCAAGGCGGCAGGCATGACCTGCATTGCACTGCGCAACCCGGACTCGGGCAATCAGGATTTAACTTCGGCGGACATCATCATCGATGCACTGGGTGATGCCCTGCGCCAGATTACGGGTCTGCCTTATCTGGCAACCGATCGTCTGTGTCTGCGTCCGTTTACGCTGGATGACGCACCGGCGCTCTATGAGCTGTGCTGCGATCCCGAGGTCAGCCGTCTGACCGACTGGAAACCGCATGAGAGCGTGCAGGAGAGCGAGGACGTGCTGCGCACGGTCTTTGTGGGGACGGATACCTGGGCAATCGTGCGGGCATTCGACCGCCGCCTGATCGGCGCCATTGGCCTGATGACCGACCCCAAGCGAGACAATCCCAATGCCCGTATGCTGGGCTACTGGCTGGGCACACCGTATTGGGGACTGGGCTATGCAGCCGAGGCTGCAAAGGTCGTCTGTGCCGAGGCCTTTGAGGAGATGGGGGTACAGCTCATCTCGGCGTACTGCTATGCTGACAATACCCGTTCCCAGCGCGTACTGGAAAAGCTCGGCATGCGATACGAGGGCAGACTGCGCGCGGCATCCCGTACCTGGGACGGCAGAATTTTTGACGAGGTGTGCCTATCCAAAAGCCGCACCGAATATTTACAGGACTGCGCGGACGCGCAAGGGAGAACCAACGAATGAAATTAAATGTACAATCGCGCCTGCTGGTCGGCCTGACGCTGTTTTCCATGTTTTTTGGAGCGGGCAATCTGATTTTTCCACCGTTTCTGGGTGAACAGGCCGGCACGTCGGCCATTCCCGCGCTCATCGGCTTTTGCGTGAGTGCGGTCGGCCTGCCGATGCTGGGTGTTATTGCGGTCGCAAAGTCGGACGGCCTGCCCGTTCTGGCCGGACGTGTCCATCCGATCTTCGCGTCGGTCTTTACCTTTTTAATCTATCTGTCTATCGGTCCCTGTCTGGCCATCCCGCGTACGGCAACGACCTCGTTTGAGATTGCAGCCGTACCGTTTTTGCCCGAAGGAATTTCCAATGGAACGGCACAGCTGATCTATTCGATCGTATTTTTTGCGGTTGCACTGGCACTGGCGCTCCGACCGGACAAGCTGACCGATCGTCTGGGCAAGCTGCTTGGCCCTGCACTGCTGACGCTCATTCTGGTCGTCTTTGTCGGCTGTCTGCTGCATACCTTTGATGCACCGGGCGAGACTGTGGGCGCGTATGTCAAGAACCCTGTTGTCACCGGTTTTTTGGAAGGCTACCAGACTATGGACACCATTGCGGCGCTCAATTTTGGTTTTATCATCGCCCTTAATATTCGGGCAAAAGGCGTGGAAGATGACCGGTCGGTGGTCGGAGAAACCTGCCGCGCGGGCGTGCTGGCGGGCATCGTTCTGCTGGCCGTTTACAGCGCACTGACCTATGTCGGTGTACAGTCGGGCACCATCTCTTCGGGTGCAGCAAACGGCACCGAGGTACTGCGCTCGATCGTACTCGAGCTGTTCGGGCAGGGTGGACTCATCATCCTGGCGCTCATCTTTGCCATCGCCTGCCTCAACACCTGCATCGGCCTGATTTCGTGCTGCAGCGACTACTTCACCAAGATCTTCCCGTTCTGGGGCTATCGCGTCTGGGCGGTCTTTTTCGCCGTGGTCAGCATGCTCATTTCGAACATTGGCTTAAACCAGATTCTCAAGGTATCGGTTCCGGTGCTGGGTGCCATTTACCCGGTTGCCATTGTGCTCATCGCGCTGGCGTTTGCGCATCCGTTCATCGGACGCTTTACGCTCATCTACCCGGTGTCCATCTTGCTGACCGGTGTTGTCAGCGTGATGGCGTCGCTCGACGGACTGGGCGTTGCGCTGCCCGGTATGGAGGCGCTGCGCATGCTGCCCTTCTATGGCGACAGCCTGGGATGGGTGCTGCCGGCGATTGTTGGTGTCATTTTGGGTATCATCCTTTCGGCTGTGACCGGCAAAAATCGACCGTCTGCGCAGTCTGTACACGAGACAAAATGAAAACCGGGATTTGTGCATAATGGATAAGAATGACGCGGGAAATCAGCGAAAAACAGACCGTTATCTGTGCGGTTCATCTGGATTTCAAAAATGCAATACACAACTTGCTGATACTTTGTCGTTTTTATGGCGCGCTTTTGGCACAAATGCTTGTTGCCACCGCGCAAATAAATGGTATAATATCAGGCGGAAAAGATTGAGGATTTTACAATTAGGCACGGCAAACGCTGCCGGAGCCAGATATGGCGGGGCCATTTGGAGGAATTAAAGTGTTACAGTTCATACAAGGGTTCAACCTGCTGATTTTTGCATTGTTCACCGTGTTCTATGCCTATCAGCTGTTCTATGTCGTCGCGGCACTCTGGCACGATCGCAAGCGTACGCCCATGCCTGAGGCAAAGAAACAGCACAAGTTTGCGGCCATCATCTCCGCACGCAACGAGCGGGCAGTGATCAGCGAACTGGTGCGCAGCATAAAAATGCAAAATTACCCAGCAGAACTCTTAGACGTATTCGTAGTTGCGGACAACTGCACCGACGATACCGCAGAGGCTGCCGAACGCGCGGGCGCGATTGTATTCAAGCGCTTCAACCGCACCGAGGTCGGCAAGGGATATGCGCTCGACTACGCATTCCAGCGCATTGAGAAGGAATACGCATCGGCAGGCTATGAAGGCTACTTCATTTTTGATGCCGACAATCTGCTCGACCGCAACTACGTGGCCGAGATGAACAAGGTCTTTGACAGCGGCTATCGCGTCATCACCAGCTACCGAAATTCCAAGAATTTCGACTCGAATTGGATCTCGGCAGGCAGCGCACTGTGGTTCCTGCGTGAGTCCAAGTTCCTGAACAATTCGCGCATGATTCTGGGCACCAACTGTGCGGTGTCCGGCACCGGTTTCCTGGTTGCCTGCGATGTACTGCGTGCACGCGGCGGCTGGAAGTACCATCTGCTGACCGAGGATATCCAATTTTCCATCGACTGCGCCTGCGAGGGCGAGCGTGTGGGCTACTGTTCGACCGCTGTGCTCTATGACGAGCAGCCGGTCACCTTTGAGCAGTCCTGGAATCAGCGCCTGCGCTGGTCGAAGGGCTTCTATCAGGTATTCGCACGCTACGGCCGCAAGCTGTTTGGCGGTGTGGTGAAGCGCCGCAGCTTCTCGTGCTACGACATGCTGATGACCGTTGCACCGGCCATGCTTCTGACTCTGGCTTCGGTTGCAGTCAACGCATTCCTGCTGGTCAGCGCACTGCTGAGCACACCGGTTGCAGTCGGCGTGGTTCGCGTCACGCTGTCGTCCATTCTGTCGTCCTTCGGCGGATTTTATCTGACCCTGCTGTTCTTCGGCGCGGTTACGGTAATCACCGAGTGGAAGCACATCAATACCACGGCAGCGCGCAAGGTGCTTTACACCTTCACCTTCCCGCTGTTTATCTTCACCTACATCCCGATCGCGATTGTCGCACTCTTCCGCAAGATCGAGTGGAAGCCGATTGCACACACGATCAGCAAGTCGATCGAGGAATTCCAGTGATTATTCTGCGGTTGACCTCCGCATGAATGTGACAAAGAGTCCTGCAATATGCAGGGCTCTTTTTGTATGCTTTGGCTAGAAAACTTTGTCCGAGTTCGGATACTTTGCCAGTTTTTCGGACAAGCTAAAGAAGATAATTGATTCATCCTTGTAATTTTTCCGGCTTTCCTGTATGATAAATGTACTATGCACGGAAAAAAGATAGGAGGAACTGAATGCTGAACGAGTATTTAGGAAGCTTGAATAACTTCATGTACACCTACATTCTGATCTTTTTACTGATCGGATCAGGTGTATACTTCACCATCCGGACGGGCTTTGTCCAGATCCGGCGCATCGGCGACGTTATGCGCATCCTTAAGGAGAAGTCGCGCGATAATGACGGTGTCAAACAGGTATCATCCTTCCAGGCCCTTATGATTTCCACCGCTTCGCGCGTTGGTACGGGCAACATCGCGGGTATTGCGGCGGCAATTGCAACCGGCGGTCCGGGTGCGGTGTTCTGGATGTGGCTGATGGCAGTCATCGGCGGCGCATCCGCATTTATCGAGTCTACACTCGCCCAGCTCTACAAGGTCAAGGACGGTGATTCCTTCCGCGGCGGTCCGGCGTACTATATCCAGCGCGGTATCGGCAAGCGCTGGCTCGGATGCCTGTTCTCGGTCTTTCTGATTGCCTGCTTTGCTTACGGCTTTAACGGCCTTCAGACTTACAACATTGCAACCGCGATCAAGTTCTATATCCCGGACTTTGACAACAGCATGTGGCCGATGATCATTGGTATCGTCATGGCAGCGCTGACCGGTCTGGTTATCTTCGGCGGCGTACACCGTATCGGTTTCATCACCTCGGTCATCGTCCCCATCATGGCAGGCGGTTATATTCTGATTGGTCTGGTTATGATTTTCACCCATCTGTCGGCTGTTCCCGGCGTATTCAAGGAGATCTTCAGCCAGGCATTTGACGCACAGGCAATCGTCGGCGGTTTTGCCGGCAGTGCAGTCGTAACCGGTATCAAGAAGGGTCTGTTCTCCAACGAGGCTGGTATGGGTTCTGCACCCAACGCGGCGGCTTCGGCAGCTGTCTCTCACCCGGCAAAGCAGGGCCTGATTCAGACGCTGTCGGTCTTCCTTGACACGCTGGTCATCTGCTCGACCACCGCGATGATCCTGATGGTTTCCGGCGTGCCGGTTTCGCAGGACATCACCTATGTTCAGGACGCAGTCAGCGGCACCTTCGGCCCGATTGGTATCCTGTTCATCACCATTGCGATTTTCTTCTTCGCATTCTCCAGCCTGGTGGGCAACTACTACTACACCGAGTCTAACCTGCGCTTTATCAAGGACGACAAGCGTCTGCTGTTTGTCTTCCGTTTGACCTGTCTTGCTGCTATTTTCCTTGGCGCCCAGGCAAGCTTTGACACGGTTTGGAACCTTGCAGACATCCTGATGGGCTGCATGGCGATCGTGAACATTTTTGCCATTCTGGTATTGGGCAATCAGGCGCTCAAGGTGCTGGCCGACTATGACCGTCAGCGCAAGGAAGGCAAGGACCCTGTATTCTTTGCAAGTCACATTGGCATGAAGCCGGAAGATCTCGACTACTGGCACGATGAAGATCATGTGCCCGGTTGGGATACTGAAAACTAAATGCATAGTACCGGAACTCCACTTTTGTGGGGTTCCTTTTTTTGTTGCCGAAATGCCTTATAATGTACACACAATCTACCCGGATTGTACATAGAGCGGTCATCCAATCTCCTCAATTGAACGATAAGATAGCCATAAGGACTACGGAGGGAGGAACCCCAAAATGATTGAAGTACAAGATTTGGTCAAGCGGTACGGCGGTTATCTGGCGGTCGATCACTTGAGCTTTTCGGCAGAGAAAGGGCAGATTTATGGCTTTCTCGGGCCGAATGGCGCAGGAAAAAGTACGACGATGAACATTATGACAGGCTGTCTGGCACCGACCAGCGGCACGGTCATCGTGGACGGCGTGGACTTGCAGCAGGAGCCGGAAAAGGTCAAGCAGCGCATCGGCTACCTGCCCGAGCTGCCGCCGCTCTACCCGGAGATGACTGTGCGAGAATATCTGACTTTTGCGGCAAAGCTCAAGAAAGTCCCCAGACTCGAACAGCTACAGCAAGTGGTGCAGGCGATGAACAAGACCGGCCTGCTGGAAGAGCAGGATCATCTGATCCGCACACTGTCCAAGGGCTATCGGCAGCGTGTAGGACTGGCCGCAACCCTGCTCGGCAATCCGGATGTTGTCATCCTGGATGAGCCGACCGTCGGCCTTGACCCCAGACAGATTCTCGAGATTCGCGACCTCATCCGCTCGCTGCGCGAAGAGCATGTCGTGATTTTGAGCTCGCACATTCTGTCCGAGGTCAGCGCGGTCTGTGACTACATTTTTATTCTCTCTCACGGAAAGCTGGTCGCGAGCGATACCCCGGAAAAGCTGGAGGCGCAGCTGCACGCAGGCGGTGCACTGTGCGCAAGCGTGCGGGCAACGCCGGAAGAGATGCGCACGCTGTGCAGCGCGATGCTGCCCGGCATTCCGGTTGAGATCAGCGCAGGCGCACGTGCCGGTCAAACCGAACTGCGCTTCGGTGCGGTGGATGACCGCGTCACCGAGGATTTCTTCTATGCGTGCGCTGAGGCGAAGAAGCCCATTCTCAAGCTCGAGCGGGAAAAGGCATCGCTTGAGGAAATCTTCCTCGAGCTGACCGATGACCATACCGATGCAGAACTGGTTCTTGAGCGAGAGGAGGCGGGCGCATGAGAGCCATTTTTTCACGTGAAGTACGCTCGTACTTCCAAACCATGCTCGGGCCGGTGTTTATCGCGGTGCTGACCGCGGTGACAGGCATTTACTTCATGGTTTTGAATCTGGTCAACGGCTACCCATATTTTTCGGCCACGATCGGAAATATGCTGTTTATGCTCATGGTTGCAGTCCCCATTCTCACCATGAAGTCTTTTGCAGAAGATCGTCACAGCCATGCCGAACAGCTCATGCTGTCCGCACCGGTTACGGTCTGGGATATCGTTTTGGGCAAGTATTTTGCAATGGTGGCAGTGTTCGCCATCCCGTGTCTGCTATTTTGTTTATGCCCGCTGATTATCATGACCGGTGGTACGGCAAGCCTTGGAAGTGACTGGGCGGCAATTGGCCTGTACTTCCTGCTGGGCTGTGCATACATCGCCATTGGCATGTTCCTGTCCTCGATCACCGAGAGCCAGCTCATCGCTGCGGTTGCCAGCTTCGGCGTACTGCTCGTGCTCTATCTGTGGGATGCACTGGCGGAGTATTTCCCGACCAGCGCGCGCGGCAACCTCATCGGCATGATCGTGATTGCCGCCCTGCTTGCCGCTCTCTACTACGCGCTTGCACGCAATCCCTATGTTGCGGTCGGTGTGTTTGTCATCCTGACCGTGGCGCTCATCATCGCATATCTGGTCAGCAGCACGACGTTTGAAGGACTGATGGCCAAGACGCTGGGCACCTTTGACGTCTATACCGGCTTTGTCGAGCTGGCAAACTATCGCCTGCTTGATTTGACCGCGGTTGTACGCTATCTCAGCTTGGCGTTCTTTGGCGTTTTCCTGACCGTGCAGTCGTTACAGAAGCGGAGGTGGGCATAACATGTTCGGCAGAAAGAAACAGAATGAGGCAGGCCAGACCGAGCCGCAGACCAAACCGCAGGATAGACGCATTCATCCGTCTCTGCCGCGTCCGTCGGGTGCTGCCATCAAGCAGTCGCTGCACGCAGCCGGTTTCCGGCATGGTTCGTACAGTGCAGGTATGACCGCCATCGTGCTGGCCATCCTGATTGTTGTCAATATGCTGGTGGGACTGCTGCCGACCAGTACCCGCATGCTGGATTTGACCAGCAACAGCCTGTTTGAGATCGGTGACACGACCAAAACGGCGATGGAGGAGCTGAGCGAGGATGTCACCCTGACCATCGTCTCTCAGCCGGACTCGCTGGATACCCGTATTCAGCGTCTGGTGGACGAGTACGCATCGCTGTCCAGCCACATTTCGGTTGAGACGGTCGACCCGGTACTGCATCCGGCAGAGGCGCAGGAGCTGGGTGCCGAGGACGGCACGGTCGTTGTCTCGTGTGAGGCGACCGGCGAGAGCCGCAACATCCTGTTCAGCGAGATCATCACACATACGTATTCCATGTACAGCTATGAAGCGGTCGAGGATTCGTTCGACGGCGAGGGTCAGCTGACCGCAGCCATCGTCAGCGTATCCGCGCCGACCGATCATGTCATCTACACCACCGAGGGACACGGTGAACAGTCGCTGGGATCGAGTGTTCAGGATGCCATTGATAAGGCAAATCTGAGCACCGATACGGTCAATCTGGTCGTAGACGGCGGCATTCCGGAAGACTGCGACCTGCTGGTGATCAACGCACCGCAGAAGGATTTGGATGCAACCGAAACCCAGGCCATCAAGGACTATATGGCCAAGGGCGGAAACGTCATCATCCTGCTCGCACAGACCGAGAATGACCAGCCCAACCTCAATGCACTGCTTGCAGCCTACGGTATGCAGCGCCAGAACGGCTATATTGTCGATGCTGAGCGTCATTACAGCAACGGCTATGATATCTTCCCGGAGATCTATACTGGTACGTCGATCACAGCCGATATGACGAGCGATTCCCTGATTCTGCTGTATAACGCGGTGGGTATGCTTGAGACCGACCCGACCGTCGAGAATGTGACGCTCAGCACGGTGATGCAGACCAGCACGAATGGTTATCTGGTGACCAACGAAGGTCAGACCCAGGGACAGTATCTGCTGGGTGCGATTGCACAGCAGGAGGTAACAGCGGAGAGTGGAGAAACCACGGAAACTACCGATGAGACTTCGACCGATGAGACGACCGAAGAAACCACAGAAGAGGCTGAGACTCAGACCGCGACCATGTGCGTTCTGCCAGACAGTCTGATTGACGACAGCATCATCGGTCAGTTCAGCAACCTGAGCAATCAGGATCTGTTTATGAACGCTGTGACCGCAAGCTTTGACGATGTCAGCAACATTTCCATTCCGGCCAAGTCGCTTTCGACCTCGTATAACCTCATTACCGGTGCAGGTGCGTGGGGTATGCTGTTCATTGCCATCATCCCGCTCGGTGTGCTCGGTGTCGGACTGGCACACTGGCTGCGCAGAAGGAGACGGGTATGAAAAAGCAGACGAGAAATCTTTGTATCGCAGCCGCGGCATTTATCGTGCTGGGCGGCGCGTATATTGCACTGGCAGGACAGCAAATCGAGAAAGAAGAGACGGTCGCAATCGAGGAACTGACCGATCTGGATGTCACCGATCTGACTTACACCAACACAGAGGGTACTTGGCATCTGACCAAGACCGACGATGCGTGGAGTTATGCTGATGACGCGGCTTGTCCGATCGACAGCACAGCGGTGCAGGAGTTTGTCGACGAGATCGAAGAGATCACGGCTGACCGCAAGCTGGATAATCCGGATGCCGATGCCGATTACGGACTGGATGCCCCGGACTATACGATGGAGTTGTCCGACGGCAGACAGACCGTGACTGTGACTGCCAGTGTGCAGGATAGCGTGACTTATTTAAAGGCAAACGATACGGTCTATGCAACGACGGCTTACCTGCCTGAGGGTCTTAATCAAGGTTTGAATGGTTGGATTGAATACGAGAATATTCCGTATGCAACCGAGGATTCCTTGACCGAAATCGTTTGGGGAGATACTACGGTGACCCGTGTGCTCGAAGAGGAGACTGCTTCTGCCGACGAGAGTGAGGCGAGCGAGGCGTCTGACAGCGAGGACGAGACCGAAGAAGAGGAAGTCACCAAGTGGCAGATCACCGACGCATCGGGTACACGCACGATGGAACAGGATAGCACAATGGATACGTTCCTCAATGCTGTGCGTAATCTGTACGTTCTGTCGTGTGCCGACTATGGTGTGACCGATACCGCACGTAAGCAGACTTATGGTCTGGATGCACCGCAGACCCTTAAGGTCAGCTATACGACCGAAGATGGCACCGCATCTTATACCATTACCATTGGTGCTTCCGATGGCAACGGCGGATACTATGCGATGTTGGACGATAACGGTATCGTGCTGGTACTGGAAGCTGAGGGCGTGGATACACTGCGTTCGGTAGACCTCAGTGCATAAAAAGAATAAAACAATCCCTTTTCTAAAGAAAGGCATCCTGACCGTGTGATGTGCATTCTCTTCTCC
>CAUEJN010000034.1 GCA_959018045.1 uncultured Butyricicoccus sp.
TTCCCGCATGGTGTCCGAGGCGTCGAACACGACAAAGGGCCCGTTCTCGGCCTCGTCCATGTAGGTAAAGTAGCGTGCGCATAGGTCCCGCGAGAAAAAAGTCTGCGCGCCCGTGCGCATGCGCAGGGCTTCCCGCTCGGATGCATGCAGCACCGTGCCGTCACTGTTTGGCGATGGCAGCGTAAAATCGCAGGACACCGGCCGCAAGTCGGCTGCGATACGTCCGGGATAGCGCTGCACGAGTTCCTGAAACCGATCGAGCAAACTGCCGCCCGAAATGGCCGTATCTGCAATCAGATGAGCGGTCCGTACGCAGTCTGCCTGCACAAGCGGAATGTAAAGCGGCAGATGACGGTCTGCACACTGTGCATCCAGTGCAGATAAAAATGCCTGCACCGGCTCGGTCTCGCGCTCGCAGTCAACCACCAGACCGACCGCGCCCATGCGCTCAGCTTCGCTGATGAGCTGCTCGCAGACTGCCGGAGAAAATCGCTCCATTCCCCGGTCACACACGCCTAGATAACAGCCCGTCATCCGTGCGGGCAGGGTCAGGCGCTGCAATCCTCCGTTTGGCCGCAGTCCCAGACACAGGTGCAAGAGCGGCAGTCCGCTCGCTTTCGCCGGCCGCTCATCGGCTCCGGCACATACCAAAACCAGCTCGTGCTCCATACCCTTATCGCTTCCCTTCCCGTTTTTGATGTGTCGCTGTTTTGACGCTTCTATTTGTATGCATCCGTTTTGAATTTTACGACAGGAGAAATCCCATGAGACATTTGTTGACCCCTCGTTATGTATTTGACGCGGCGACCGACATCACGCCCGCGTTTTTGCTGGAACACGGCATCCGCGGCTGTCTGATCGATCTGGACGGTACGCTGGTGTCCCGTCATCAGCCCACCGGAAACGACCACCTCGTTCAGTGGCTGGACAGCCTGCGCGCCGCCGGTATCCGTCCCATGCTGCTGTCCAACAACAACGGCAACCGAGTACGCATTTTCGCCGAGTCCATCGGTGTCGAGTGGCAGGGACGTGCCCTCAAACCCCTTGCACGTGGATTTCGTCAGGGTGCGGCACGCTTAGGGCTGCCGTTCTCGCAGATTGCGGTCATTGGCGACCAGATTTACACCGATACGCTGGGCGGCAACCGTCTGGGCGCTCTGACCTGTTACGTCGAGACCATCGACCGCGGTGATTTCTGGATTGGCGCACGCTATCACCTGCTCGAAAGTGCCTTCATTCGCCGCGCCAAAAGGAGAAATGAACATGGAAATTAAATTCGGCCCCGCCGGCAACGCGCAGTCGTTCGCCGATGCAGGGTTTAAAGCCACCGTGGACGCACCGCGCTGGCTGCACGAAATGGGACTCAATGCCTATGAGTATCAGTGCGGCCGCGGTGTGAATATCGGTGAGGAAACCGCACGCAAAATTGCGGCGCAGGCCGCTCTGCATGACATTGCCATGTCGCTGCACGCACCATACTATATCAATCTGTCCAACCGAGACGAAGAACGTGTGCAGAAAAATATCGGCTATGTGCTGGCCTCCTGTCAGGCTGCAACCTGGCTGGGTGCCGACCGTATTGTTGTGCATACCGGCGGCGTGGGCAAACAGTCCCGCACCAAAGCATTTGAAAATACCAAGGAAAACGTACGGGATATTCTGAACGCTGTAGAACAGGCCGGATATACGACCACCATCTGTCTGGAAACCATGGGCAAACAGAGCGTCATCGGCTCGGCAGAGGATATTTTTGAACTGGTTGCACTGGACGACCGTCTGCTTCCCTGTATCGATTTCGGGCACCTCAACGCCCGCACCTGCGGCAAGTGCTCGACTGAAGAGGAATTTGCACAGGTGCTGGATTTGATGGAAAACACCATCGGAACCGAGCGTGCCCGCGTATTTCATAGCCACTTTTCGCATATTGAATACGGTCCAAAGGGTGAAGTGCGGCATCTGACGTTTGCAGATGAACAGTACGGTCCGGATTTTGCTCCGCTTGCAAAGTTGATCGCACAGCGTGGTTGGACACCTAGATTCATCTGTGAATCGGCGGGAACACAGGCGGAAGACGCTAAACAGATGATGGATATGTATCTTGCAGCGCAAAATACGTGAACGGATTCCCGCCCGTGGGCGAAATGAAGTTTTCGGTCAAGCCTTTTTCAAAAGGCTTGCGGAGTCTTGAGGCAGCGCCTCAAGTCGCCATCCGCAGATGGCGAAACTCCCCCTTTGAAACCCGGTGTCCGTCCCGGGTTTCAACTAAATTAGAACAAAAAGAAAGACCAACCATTCGGTTGGTCTTTCCTGAGATTTTGCGCCGTCTGCGGACGGCGCTTTTGTTTTGGTTTTGGTTGATTTTCTCTCGCGGGAGATCGGGAAAATCAAAAGGAGAATTTCGAGCCTGCGGGCTCGACCAGCCTGCGCGGCTGGAGCGCGCCAGGGAACTCGTCCCCTGGACCCCGATTATCGCCTGCGGGCGAGAATTTATTTCGCTGCAACTGCGGCAAGCAGCTTGGCTGCGTTCTCCACATCGGCTTCGCTGCACATCTCACTCGGCGAATGGATATAACGGGTCGGAATGGACACCGCACCAGCCAGCGCACCCATACGAGTCTTTTGCAGCATCGCAGTATCGGTACCGCCAAACTTCAAAATCTCATGCTGAGTCGGAATATCCAACGCCTTCGCGGTGTCATCCAGCAGCTTGACAACCTCCGGGCTGCAAATAACCGACGAATCCATAATCTTGACCGCCGGGCCCTTGCCCATCTCGCACGCCATCGGATATTTCTGCTCGGGCAGATCACCGGTGTCGGTCACATCGACCGCAATTGCAAGGTCGGGCTGAATCGCATAAGCTGCCGGACCTGCACCGCGCAGACCAACTTCCTCCTGTGCCGTAAAGACAAAATACACGTCGTTCGGAACGGTCTCGGGCAGCTGCTCCATTGCCAGAAGCAGGGTCACACAGCCGATACGGTTATCCAGATACGGGCCGCACAGCACGCCATTCTGAGTGAACGGCTGCGCCTCAAAGACGGCAAAATCACCCACGCGCACCATGCGCTCGGCGTCTTCCTTATCCTTCGCACCGATATCAATAAACAGATTGCCCTGCGTCATCTCTCTCCACGGGGTCTTTTCCTCGAACGAGATCACACCGCGCGTGCCATTTGCAAAGCGAATCTGAATGTTAATCAGATCCGACCACGACAGGCCGCCAACCTGCGAAAAGCGGATAAAACCCTTCTCGTCGATGAACGTCGCAACCACACCGATCGAGTCCATGTGCGCGG
Organism: uncultured Butyricicoccus sp.; assembly: GCA_959018045.1. Taxonomy (GTDB): domain Bacteria; phylum Bacillota; class Clostridia; order Oscillospirales; family Butyricicoccaceae; genus Butyricicoccus. The sequence goes on from CAUEJN010000034.1 coordinate 3,300, forward strand.
CAAACATGATTTTCTTCTTGTCTTCCGCGGTACCCTTCTTGCGGCAGATCAGATTACCCAATACGTCGGTCTGGATATCGTCGCACAAATCGCCCGCCATCGCGCCGATGACCTCGCGCACCTCGTCTTCCCGTCCGGACGGGCCGAACGCGCCGCCGACCTGCTTAAAATATTCAAAAACCTTAGACATCCTGGTCTCCTCCGATTTCCTCTAAAAATGCCTTTGCCGCGCGGTAGACCGCGATGATATCGCTCTCTGCTGCAACCGACGAGGGCGAATGAATATAGCGAAGCGGGGCCGCCACGCCCACGGTGCGCACACCCTGTACGCTCTTATGGATGCGTCCGGCATCTGTGCCGCCTGCAACCATGTGCTTGGTCTGCCATGCAATGCCGCGTGCCTCGCAGACATCGCGCATCATTTCAAACAGCTCTGCGTCGTAGATCGTGCCGCGATCCATAAACGGCAGCACCGCACCCTTGCGCAGTGCGCAGACTTGCTTGTGCGGCGGTACGTCGGCTAGATCAGCAGCCGTCGTACCCTCAACGACCAAGCAAAACGCCGGCTGAATGGCAAATGCAGTCGTAGCTGCACCACGCAGTCCGACTTCCTCCTGCACGTGGAAGCAGAACCAAGTATCGACCGCAGGTTGTTCCCGCATGAGCAGCAGCAGAACTGCACAGCCCAAACGATCATCCAGTGCCTTGGCCTTGAGCATGCCGTCGCCAAACGACACGATCTCAGGCGCAAACGTACCGCAATCGCCCAGCGACAGCTTAGCCTGCGCCTGTTTCTTGCTCGTGCAGCCAATATCGATATACAGATCACGGGTTTTGGGTGCGTGCTGGCGCTCGCTGGCCGTGGTCAAATGCACGGCCTTAATGCCGATGATGCCCTCGACCGTATCGCCGTCCTCGGTGCGGAACTGGATTCTCCGTCCGATGACCACACGCGGGTCAACACCGCCGACAAAGCCAAACTTGACCATGCCGTCCTCGGTGAACGACTTGACAATCACACCGACCTCGTCCATGTGCGCGCACAACATGATCGGCTGCTCGGTCAGATTGCGTCCCTTGCGGAACACCATGAGATTGCCCATCGGGTCGGTCTCAATTCGGTCAGCATAGGGCATCGCCGCTTGCAGAATATACTCGCGCACCTCGTCTTCCCAGCCCGACGGGCCGAATTTTGCACACAGGGTGCGCGTCAATGTCAAAAGCTCTTCATATTCCTGCTCCATTACAGGCGCACCTCCCCGTCAAACTGGCGTAAAAAGTGGTACATCAAATCACCGACCGACTCGGCATCGGACAGCTTGATGGTCTCGATGGGCGTGTGCATATAGCGCAGCGGGATGGACAGGATAGCCTGCGCCGTACCCGTGCCGATAATCTGCATCTCCCAGGCATTCGTGCCCGTATTGCCCTCCATGACCTCAATCTGGTAATCCATATCCTCGGCCTTGGCCGTGCGGATAAGGGCACGGGTCAAGGCGCGGTTCATGTTGGGTCCCATGCCGATCATCACACCGCCGCCGTACTCAAACTGATCGGATGCGTCCGGGGTTTTGGCGTGGCTGACATCGACCGCGATGGCGTAATCCGGTCGGATGTGGAAGGTGCCGAGCGTCGCGCCCAACGAGGTGACTTCCTCCTGCACCGACAGCAGCACAGCAACGTCAACCGACAGGTCGACCTTTCGCAGCTTTTGCAGGGCGTATGCGATGGCAGCTGCGCCTGCGCGGTCGTCCAGACTGGGGCCGGTGATGGAATCCTTGGACAGCTTGGGCATATGTGCCTTGTCTGCCGGGAACCAGATGGGCGTACCGACCGGAATCTTAGACTTTGCGTCCAGCAGACCGGTATCAATGACCATTTCGTGAATGGGGACGGCCTTGTCCGACTCATTGGCCGCCAGCAGGTGCGGCGGCTTGCAGGCAACAATACCGTACAGCTCCCCCTCGGGTGCGCCGATCGTGACCTCTGCGCCCAGCAGCATACGCGGGTCGACACCGCCGACCGACTGAAATCTCAAGAATCCATCGTCGAGCGTCTCGGTGACGACAAAGCCAATCTGGTCGAGGTGCGCGTCCAGCAGGACGGTCTTTGCGTCCGGTTTTCCCGAGCGAATACGACCGATGACGTTGCCAAAGCGGTCGACTTCGATCTCGTCGCATAGCGGTGCGAACAGCTCGCGCACGCGCTCGGACTGCGCACACTCAAAGCCGCAGACCATCGAAATGGCGGTCAGCTGCTCAATCCAGGTGCGCATCGATTCCTCAGGCATCATCGCCTGTTCTATCTCGTGCAAGGCAAATTCTCCTTTAGTAATAAAATTTCTATCCTTATTATAGTCGTTTTGTGCTTGCGATACAATTAGAAATCTTGTAAGATGTATAAATATGGAGAGAATCATATTTTATAAGTGCAGCCAAAGCTGCGCGGGCACGACGGTCGAGCGATTTCTGCGCCGGCAGGGCGTGTCCCATCGGGTTGTGGTCAACCTCAAAAACACGCCGAACGGCCTGACACTGGACGGAAAACCAGTGCGCACGATCGACCGCCTGCCGTCCGAGGGCAAACTGCGTCTGTGTCTGCCCGAGACCGACCGCAGTGACACCATCCCACAGGCGGATATTGCACTCGACATCGTCTACGAGGACGACGACCTGTTTGTCGTCAACAAACCGGCCGGTCTGGCCGTCCATCCCTCCCCACAAAATCGGGAGAACACAGTTGCAAACGGTCTGGCCGCGCTGTACGCCGCACGAAAAGAGCCTTTTGTCTTTCGTGCCATCGGCAGACTGGACAAAAACACCTCCGGACTGATCGTTCTGGCCAAAAATGCGCTATCTGCCGGTCTTTTGACCACTCAGGCCGCACAAAAGGTCATGCACCATGACTATCTGGCGGTGTGCACCGGTATGCTGCCCGACGAGGGCACCATCGATGCGCCCATCGGCCGCGCGGACGGCTCGGTTATTCGCCGCGAGATACGTCCGGACGGCGACCGTGCGGTCACGCACTTTGTCCGTCTCGCCTACCGGGACGGGTACTCGCTGGCGCGGGTGTGGCTGGACACTGGACGAACCCATCAAATTCGCGTGCACTTTGCCCATCTGGGTCATCCTCTGCCCGGTGACTTTCTCTATCATCCGGATTTTTCGCACATCCAGCGCCACGCCCTGCACGCCGGTGCGCTTTGGCTGCGTCAGCCGGTGACCGGTCAGCCGCTGCACTTCACCGCCTCATTGCCGGACGACATGCGCGTATTTTTCCCCGATGCATGAACAAAAGCTCCCCCGGATCATCTCCGAGAGAGCTTTTTCTCTTATAACAGTCCCAAGTCGCGCATCGCCGGGAAACCGCACATACCATGCGCCGTACGCACAGCGCGTCCGACCGCCTTACCCATGACGTAAGACGCCAGCGTGCCCACGACATCAATGTTCGCCTCCACCGTACCGAGCGACAGCGCATAGATCGAATCGCCATCGTTCGAGGTATGTACCGGGCGAATGGTACGCGCAAAACCGTTGTGCGCCATGGCTGCAATCTTGCCCATCTTGGACTTGTCAAACGCCGCATTGGTCACAATCGCGCCGATGGTCGTGTTGGCTGCATAGCCGGCTGCCTTCTGCGCCTCCATCGCGTAAATGAACTCCTCGCTCGAGCGCAGGCCGGTTCCATCTTCGTCGCGCAGACCTGCAAGCTGCTTTCCGGTGTCGATATCGTAGATATCGCCCATCGCATTGACCGCGACAATCGCGCCCACGCACAAATCACCATTGCGAACCGCATAGGTACCCAGACCGCTCTTCATGGCAAAATCCGCACCGCGGCACTTGCCCACTGTGCAGCCCGTACCAGCTCCCACACAGCCTTCCTCGGCCGTGTCACGCCGTGCATTTAGACATGCCTGATAGGCCATCGCAGCGTCCGGGCGCACATCCTTGCGTCCAATCGCCAAGTCGAACACGCACGACTGGCAAACCAGCGGAACACGGGTCACGCCCACGTCAAAACCAATGTCTCGCTCTTCCAAATAGCGCATGACACCGCCTGCTGCATCCAGTGCGAACGCCGAACCGCCCGAGAGCACCAGCGCATGAATGCCGGTCGATGCCGCACGCGGATCGAGCAGCGGTGTCTCACGCGAAGCCGGGCCGCCGCCGCGAATATCCACACCGGTCGGTGCACAGGTGTCGCACAGCAGTACGGTGATGCCGGTCGCGGCCTCCATATCCTGCGCCTGTCCAATCTGAAATCCGCCTACTTCCAGAATGCCGATCTCTTCCATCTGTCAAGCCTCCTTGTTTGCCCATCATAAAGCAACTGGCCGGCGCTTGCCGACTAGTTTTTTCTATTTCACGTTTTTATGCACGGCTGGTCTGTCTGCCAATGGCCAGAATTGCCTTGCAGACAGCTGCGGTCAGAACAGCTGCAATGATTGCCTCGGGCACACCGTTGACTCCAACGACACCCATGATAACGCCGAACAGCAGGCTCGGATCGGTGCCGCCGGCTGCGGCATACTGCTCGCCAAAGAGCAGATAAATCAGACCCATAACGCCGATGGTGTTGACCATCGATCCGACAAAGCCGGATATTGCCAGCGAAATGGTCTCGTTATGAATGAGCTTTTTCAGTCCCAGAAAGACAAAGCCAGCGCATACACCAATCAGGATACGCGGTACAATCGCGACAATCAGGCTCATCCAACTGCCATGGAATTCCGGGCTGAAGCTATAAAACGGGGTAAAAACGAAAGAAGTCAGATTGGGCGAAATCGTCGCACGCACAACACTTGTGATACCGAACAGGCCGCCCAGCACGCCGCCCATCTTGGGGCCAAGCAGGCACGCACCGATGATGACCGGAATGTGCATGGTTGTCGCATTCATAAAGGGCAGCGGGATATAACCCAGCGGCGTGAATGCCATGACCAGCATGAGTGCGGTCAGCAGCGCCATTTGCGTCAGCAGACGCACGTTCGTTTTCTTTTGCATGATGATAAAACCTCCTGCTGCCGTCCCGTTTTCGGGTACAGCGCAAATTTTTTACTTGGCTTCCCTGCCGTGATTTCGCCGCCAGATGTCGGCCAATCCCAAGAGTGCAAGCGTGGGCGCATGAATGGTGGGAATGCGCAGATACGGACGCACCACCTCAGCCATACCGCCGGTCAGCACCACGGTCGGCGTACCGCCCAGTGCTGCCGCGTATCGCTCGGTCATGCCCTCGATCATCGCCGCCGTTCCGTACACCGCACCGATGCACAGTGCCTCGGCGGTGTTCCGTCCGAGCACGTTGTGCGGTACGTCGTCCAGTCCCACGGTTGGCAGCTGCGCGGTGTGCTCATTGAGCGCGGTCAATGACAGCTGCACGCCCGGCGCGATGGCCGAGCCCACCAGTGCCCCGGTGTGGTCGAGTGCGGTGAATGTCGTCGCCGTTCCCAGATCCACCACCACGCACGGCATGGGATATGTATGGCTTGCATGCACAGCGGTTGCCACGCGGTCGGTGCCCAGAGAGCGCGGTTCCGCGATCTTGAGATTGAGTCCGGTTTTGACGCCGGTGCCGACGACCAATACCGGTTCGTCGGTCAGGAAGCGCAATGCACGCGCCATGGTGTGCGCCATGCCGGGTACGACCGAGCAGATGGCCGCACCTGTGACAGGCAGGCTGTCCGCGTGATGGAGCGCCAGCACATTTTTGAGCGTACAGGCGTACTCCTCTCCGGTCTGTTTGCGGTCGGTTGCGATCGAGGCGACAAAACGGATGTCGTCCCCGTCAAAACCACCGATGGTGACATGGTTATTTCCAATATCCAGCGCGATGAGCATAATCTTCCTCTCTCCCTGGCAGGATGCCTTTTTCATTATACTGCCGAAGGGTGCTGTTTGCAAGAAAAAAGATTAGCTTTTATCCTGCGTTCCGGGCTGATGACCGCTCTTTCCCAGATCGTTTGCGATATCGCGCAGCAGAGGATTCGAGGGCGGGCCGGATACTTCTTCGGGCTGCTCCTCATCATTGAGCCGCTCGACAATCCAGCCAATTCCGGACATCAGCGGGAATGGCGCATAGAACATCTTGAATACCAGCAAGGCAAAGTGGATGCCCAGACCGACCGGCTGCAGCATAGCGACCACAAAGCTGATAATCAGGTTGGGAAGATTCACAACAAACAGCATGCACAGCAGATTGCCGACCTGTCCGGACATGCGGGAGAAGGAATCTTTAATCGCCTCTGTCGCGCTCATAGCCTCCTCGCTGACAAACAGTACCTCACACATGTACAGGCGCAGAAACAGCCAAGTGATGACAACCACACAGACAATCAGAGCCAGCACAATCAGGCCGGTATGAAAAAGCAATATGGTAATCGACATGGACATTGCAAGCGGAATGAAGAGAGGCAGAACAATCGTGGCGCACTGAATGAGATAGAGCACAATCGCACCGCCCCAGCCATCTATTGACCGGTAAAACGATGTTAAATCCGCATAATTAGGTTTGCTCTCGGTTCTCCACAGATGGGTCATGCACAGCGCCGCGCCCAGCGTCAGCGGCGATAATAATAGCCAGCTTACTAGGACAAACAGTCCTTGATTCCATCCCAAAACCTGTTCCCAGATAAATTGGATGATGCTTTGCAGGGTCGTGTAACCCAGCGCGAGAATCAACAGTCCCACCACATTCTCACGATACAGCCGCCATGCTTTACACCGAATTTCATGGTTACTCATATTCTTACGCCTCCTTCCCGAAAAAACAGCAAGGCGGGAACGCCTCTTGCGCTCCCGCCTGATTTTCGTGCCTTACAGTCTAGCTTCCAGAGCTTCCTTTTCCTTCTCAAATCCGGGCTTACCGAGCAGCGCGAACATATTCTTCTTGTATGCCTCAACGCCCGGCTGATCGAACGGATTGATGCCCAGCAGGTAGCCGGAAAGACCGCATGCCTTCTCAAAGAAGTAGCTCAGATAGCCGAGGTCCTCTCTTCCC
>CAUEJN010000035.1 GCA_959018045.1 uncultured Butyricicoccus sp.
GGCTTATTGGGCTTTTCATGTGCTTGGACAGACGCAGCACTTCAATCAGATTGACGAACTGTTCTTTGGTGATCGCATCGTAGTCAATGCCAAATGTCACCAGAAAGGCCCGCGCCTTCTTCTCATCGCTGCTGCCCTCAAAATTCATTGCCGCTTGTAACTGCTGCTGGGCTTGTGCAGCGGCGGATGGCTCGTCGGCTGTTGTGCTGTCAGTCTTGTGGGCTTCCCGAATACCGCGGAGTATCCCTGTCAGGTCATCTGCAACCACATGACCGAAATATGCTTCCTCCGGCACCTGCGCCAATTCCAGTGTGCGGAGATAGAGGTCGTTCGTGCTATCTTCTCGTTTTGCCAGCACCATCTGACGCACGGCTTCCAGCACGGCGTTCATGTCGTTGATGCGCATATCCGCGATACGATCCACATAGATTTCTGCGTCCAGCATCAACCGCTGAAAATCTTTATGGCAGATCAGCTCCGACAGCAGCCGGTGGTTGAACTGCCCGTCTTTCAATACTTCAATTGCACCGTCACCCAAATGCAGGGCTTCCAGCTCTGTGTTTGGGTGATTTTTTGTTTCTGTCAACCCCATCAGGTAATCGGCGGATACCCCATAGAACTTTGCAAGCGCCGCGATGCTGAACGGGCTGATGTCCTTGAAATCGTCCGCCTCATATTTGCCGAGGGCGGCACGGGAAATGCCCGTCGCCTCGGAAAGCTGTTCCAGCGTCAGGCTGCGCTCTGTCCGCAAATCTTTGAGCCGTTCCGGGATCGTCAGCTTGATGTTCATATTCGCGCCCCCTCTCGTTCTGCTTCCCATTATAGCACAGATTTCTATAAGCGTGGAAATATCCGCTTTTCACACCCGTTTTCCAACCTTTTGGATATACGGGAGCAGGCCCGATTTTTCGTTAAACTGTACTTGTCGAGAGACAACAGCACCTTGAAAATTCCATGACCGTCCGAATGGGATACCCCCGGCAGGGGAAGCAGCGCCATGACCCCATGTGCTTGAAAGCGCGGGAGAGCGTGCCAATGCCGGAATACGCCGCTGAAAAAGCAGGGGCAGGAACGGCACTCGGGGAGAACGGTAAAAATGCAGCGATATTTTCAAAGGAAGTGAAAACAGCGAAAAAACTGGTGCTTTTATGCTGATAACGCCATCAAAGCACGATACGCCGGATAGCGTAGCGGGCACGCTGTCCGGCGTGTGATTATCCTAACCCGCGAAAATCCACGCGAAACGGTGAAGCCGAACCTTGCCCTTTGTGAGCAGGGCTTCACAAGGAGCGGAGAAAACAGTTATTCGCAAACCATCATCCTTCGCCTGATGATGAACTCGGTACACGCACCAGCGCACCGGCTTCACCGCCAAGCGAACGAAAAAAGGAGGGCAAAAGCCATGAGAAACAAAGAGATTTACCGAAACGAAATCAAGTCCTATATCGTCCGCGCAGGCATGACCATGAGTGAGGCCGTGGAAATTCTGGCCGACGAATACGGTTGGAGCAGCAGCGTCCCCAACCTGTCGGACAAACTGAAACGCGGCAGTTTACGCTATGGCGAGGCGGTGGAGCTGGCCGATGTGCTGGGGTACGATATTGTTTGGCAGAAACGCGGGAAGGAGAAGAGATAAATAAAAAGCGGATTTACCAAACTTTTTCCGCTGGATGATCATACTGTGCTGCCAAAGAGATATTTTTATGTATCATATTCCTTTTAACGGACATTTTTGCTATAATTCAATCATCCAAAGGGAGGGGAGGAGACGCTGTGGATCAGTTTAATGTAATTCATGAAGCGGCGCAGCAAGGGCTGCCCGGCGAGATGCTGCTGGTATTCACTATGGTGCTCTGGTGCATCTTTACCCTGATCCTACTGGCGGATCTGCACAATAAACTTAACAACTGGTGCTTTATCAGCGGTATTCTGTTCAGCGTTGGGGCACTCAAGGAATATTTGTTCTATACACTGGGGCCGCAGCTGATCCAGGCCGGGATCTGGACGGATGCTTTTTCCGAAGGTCTGTATTCTGTACTCAGCGCGGTATTCTACTATCTTGCAATGCCGTCCGTTCTGGTGTTTGCCTTTTTCTTTCATAGATTAGAGCAGCGGGCGGGCAGGTGGTTCCTCTTCCTAAGTATTGCAGCCTATTTGCCCGCCGCAGCGCTAGCCTGTATTTTCCCCTTCACGCAGACGCTGTACTTCCAGCAGGACACGGTATTTTGCCTGAGCGTTGCGGGTTATAACTGGGGGATGGGCATTCTCTCCACCGTTGTTTTGCTGCATGAACTATGGGAGGAACGGTTGAGCATGCGCTTCCAGCAGCGCCGCCTCGCAGCCATGACCATGCTCGTACCGCTGTGGTTTTGGCTTGTTTCCGCGTTTCCATATCATGCGCTTGGTATCCCTAACCTAAGGAAATTATGGCAGTTTAACCTGATCATCGCGCTGTGTATTTTGATATTCTTCCTTTGCCGGGCGTTTCACGGCGGGATATGGGGGCTGCGGTTCCGGCGCGAGACATATGACTGGACGAGCGGTGGCCAAGTGATCCAGCGCAATGCGCATTATGTGGGGCATGCGTTAAAAAATGACTTGGCGAAGATTGAGTGGTGTACCGCGTTGATGCAGAGCCGCGGCTATCGGGATCATGAATTGGATATCATCAATGGAGCAGTGCTTCATCTTAAGCAATTTGTCAACCGTACGAAGCTCTATGCTCAGCAGATCACGCTGATGCCGGAGCTGTGTGCAGTAAAACCACTTTTTCAGAGTACGGTAGCGGAAACTGTGATTCCGGTGGACCGTGATATCATACTGTCAGTTGGAAGGTGCGACGCGCAACCGCTGTTCTGCGACCAGACGCACTTGCGCGAAATGCTTTCAAACCTGATTGACAATGCGGTGAACGCGATGCCGGATGGCGGTAGGATCGAACTATCCTATTGCTGTCAACGGTGGAAAGCGGTGATTTCAGTAACAGATACCGGATATGGTATGGAGCCCGGGACGCTTCAGAAAGTGTTTGACCCTTATTTTACCACCAGGCAAGGCGGCGGTAATATGGGACTGGGGCTCTATTACTGCTGGAATGTAATGAATGCGCATCACGGCAGCATTTCTGTGAAGAGCGCGCCGGGCCGCGGCAGCACGGTATCCCTTTGTTTCCCGATGCACCGCCGGAACGTCCATAAAGGAGGCGTGCAATGAATCCCATCCGTATTTTAGCAGTGGACGACGATTTGGATTTCCGCTATCTGCTTACACAGATGCTGCTGGGACAGCCAGATCTGGAACTTGCTGCGGTGTGTGCCACCGCGCAGGAGGGCTGCGCTGCGGCTGCCCGCCTGCAGCCCGATATTGTCCTGATGGATCTGGAATTGATTGGAAGTTATACGGACGGTGCAGATGCGGCCCGGTGCATCCGTATGCAGACGACCGCGCGGGTGCTCATCCTGACTGCGGATGATAATCCGGAAACCGTCATCCGGGCCAGTGTCCATGCCTTTGCCTCAGGTTATGTGCTCAAAAGCCAGACTTCCATGCTGCTGCCTACCATCCGCGAGACCGCGACTGGACCGACGCCGCAGTCACATCTGATCTGTGCAGCGCTGCTGCAGGCGCTGACTGTCGCGGAGCGGGCGGTGTTGCGGCAGATGCTGGGGCAGGAGGTGCAGCTGTATTCATCGGCCAAGACAATTGCCAACCAGCAAACCAGCGTACTGCACAAGCTGGGCCTTCCGGACCGAAATATGCTGCGGCACATATTTGCCGCCTATTTGTCCTGAAAAGATTTCACTGCGTTCGGCACAGGGGTGTGATCTTCCCCTGTGCCGAACGCTTTTTCAGAATTTAACGAATTCCCATATTTTTTGGGAACAAAACAGCTCAGCAGTATGCTATATTTTTTGTGTAACATGCTGTGAGGCAGTGGGATGCTCCGCGACCGTCGCGGGTGCGCTATGTAGAGCCGCACGATTCTTTGCCCTGGAACCGGCGTCAGATGGTACGGCAGTTCGGACCGCCGCATAGAAATCCGGGAGAAGGATCATAGAAGGGGCAGTTTTACAGCCCACACTGGAATTTTCCCCAAAAGGAGTTGGACAGACATGATGCATACGCGAATTCGTACACGAATCATCAGCACACTGCTGTCGGCAGCTATGTGCCTGAGCATGTTCCCGGCACAAGCCTTTGCGGCCACAATGGAGGCCAAACTGCAGGTAGAAGCGGAGACCCAGTCTCCTATCGTCGTTCTTGGCGGGGATGCGGAGACGGCGGAAGGCGCAAAGCTGACGCTGCGCGCGGCGGAAGGGCAGCATATTGCGCGGGACTATGACCAGACGCTCTATGTGCAGGTAACCAATCACAGCGCCGTCATGCAGAAGTACTACCTCAGCTGCAATAACGAGCATGACGATCTCTCCATGAACTTTGTCATGGCTGGGGCGGAAGAATCGCCGCTGGTGATTGAGCCAGGTGAGACGCAGACCGTGGAGCTGAGCGTTTTTGCCCAGAATGCGGCGGCCACGGCGTATACCGTTTCTGTGCAGAGTACCCTAGTTACCACGGGCGCAGAAGTTGAGGATGCGTCTATCGAACTGCCCTTTACCTGCGATCCGGGTGACGGCCAAGTGTCCATTGAGCCGCAGGGCGCGGCGGATCCTTCAACTCTGGTGCAGACCTACAAGATTATCAATACAGGCGACTCGGATATCGCAGACTTGGGTTTAACTCTGGCGGGGGAAGACGCCGATTACCTGCGTCTGGATCCGCTGGTGGAGAACTATCCGCTGGCGGCGGGCGAGTCGATCACAGTTCAGCTTGTGCCGGATCTGGCCCAAATGAAGGCGGACAACAAAGCGGAACTGACCGGAACGATCGTGCCAACGGGCGGCGTAGCGCCAACTGTGGCCCGTGCCGCATCGTCCTTCGTCGTGCAGGCGGATCTGGAGCAAGTCAAAACCATCTCTGCTTCCGATTTGGCGCTGTATCAGGAGGGGAACCCCTACTATAACAGCGAATACGCATGGGAAAAGACGAAGCTGACCAGCACGGTTGGGGACGAAACTACCGATCTTGTTGAACTCAGCCAGAAATATTACAATTCGGACGATATGAGCGGCGTCGATACATCTGAGGAACTCGGGGAAGTGCTGGACAAACTGATTGCCGGTGACGGTACATACGATCTTGCGATCCAAACCGTTCTGCAATATACGGACGAGGACGGTACCCAAAAGGATGTGGACATCAATGTGTCGTCGAAAACGGAGATTATCTCTTCGGAAAATGCAACTGCGTCCACAGAACCGGAATTCACATATTACTATTTTGAGGACACTGACACGCTGCGGGTCGAAATGGTGACCTACAGCACTGATGTGCAGGGCTACAATGAACAAATCGCTGCGGGTATTGCCGCAGCAGAGGAAGCTGTGTATGTCAGCCTACCAGATACAACCCTGCTCGCTCGTGCAGCCCGGGCAGCCGGGGATGTGGTGAAAGAAACCTGTGCCGTGGAATTCTCCAAAGCCGGGCTGGAGATTCTTGGCGACATAACCAGTAGTGACGGGCATGTTGACTTCACCAGTGTTGTACCTGAAGCGGCGCTGGATAAGGTCAAAAACCTGTGCAAAGCCACTGCACCGGTCCGCACCATGGCCAGCGTATTGGAGGGTGCGGCATCCGTCAGCGAGTTGGTGGTGGATATAGGAGAGACAGCGGATGTGTGGAACGATCCGGACATCCCCGCCGCAGATAAGGTCGGTTACACGGCGGTCGTCACGATGAAGCACACGTTCGGCAACGTCCTCAACACCGCGATTGTTACGACTTCGGCAGGCGTCGGCGGTCTATTCCTGGACGGCGTCGGCATGGTGCTGGGCGCAGCGTTGGGCTCGGTGGCTGCCGGGTACATCAGCGATTTGATTGATCAAGATTTGGAGCTGTACAAGCAGCTGTTTGCCCAGCTGCGTTTTCAGTCCATTGGCAGACAGTGCACCAACCGCGGCTTGGTGAGCAGTACCTTCAAAATGCCGGCGTACACGAGCAGCGGCGGCAGCGACGCGCTTTCCGCCGCGCTGGAAGTGCCCAGCATATACGTCTCCAGCCGTCTTTATGACGGCAGGCCGTATCGTGACTATTACGCAGACGAAGAATTCGGCGGCGACGAATATGAACACCATCGGGAAGGAGTCACTAATTACAGGCTCAATGGACAAACGCTCAAGACACAAGTAGAGCACGGCCTGTCAGAGGCGGCTTTTGCGGAACTGAAAGGGGAGGCCGTCGTCAACGCACTGAAGGATGGCGCGCAAAACACGCTGGTGCGCGATTATGCCACCAATGCGGGGCACTATTTGGTGGAAACTGACATGAATATCACAGTAGCGCCGGAGGCTGATTTTGAGCTGGGGTATGTAAGCAGCCCGGCTGAATTGCAGGACGTGCGTCAGCTGCCGGACTTCGCCGTCTTCCCGGAACATATTTGGCCGGAGAATGCCTTCGTCCTTGATACGGAGAACGAAGTGGGGGTGAGCGTGAGCAATCTGGGCAGCGCAGGCGGCTGGGTCAATGTAACGGCTGCGTGCAACGGGGAGCCGCTCGGCACGCGGGAAAACGTATACGTTGCGCCGTTCTCCTCTGAAAAAGTGATTTTTACCTACGCGCCGACTCAGGAAGAAAATACCTTCACGGTTACCCTGGCCCGGCCGGAGACCAGCGTGGACGGCTTCCAGCTGAGCACAGAGGAGACCCTTCTCACCAACAATGAGGCGTCCGAGGTCTTGTATGCCCGGGAGCGCATGGTGCCAAAAATTATCAGCTTGCCCGAACTCGTGCGTTTTGAGGAGATCCCGCAATATGTGGTGGAACTGGAGGACGCCCTGGACGTCGCCTCGGTAAACGTGGAGGTCAATGGACGGACGTACGCCGCCAGCCTCCAGCAGCTGTCCGGCGATTACGGCGGAAACACGCTGCGGGCGGTTGCCGCTCTGGACGGACAAAACGTAGGAACACATCGTGCGACAGTGACGGTGGCATACTACGCTACAGAAAACGGACAGACCGTCACCAAGGAGTTAACACAGTCCGCTGAGGTGATTTTGCAGCAGGATGAGCAAATCAGCTTTTATTTGGATTGCCCTTCGACATGTATTGAGGAATGTATCGTACTTCAACGCAACAGCGCCGGAGAACTGATAGCTATGGACGGTTCCAGCATTGCTTACAGCATGGCATCTGATCCCGTTCGGTTCACCGTTGATTACGGCCTGCGCACGCCGGATGAGCAGAAAAACTGCTATGTTGTCATCCAGTACGACGAAGACAGCGCCAGCGGTACGCCGGGCGGTATCGCCGTGGCGACACTGGACGGTTTGGCCGGGCGGACGCTGCCGACCAGCGGTGAAGAAGTCGTAACGGCGTCTATCACAGCTGCTGTCAATAAGCTCAACCTTTCGGAGCTGACCGCCATCAATGGCATGCCGCTTGCGTCCTCTGTTCCCTCCAGCCGTGTGCCGGAAGTGAAGTCTTACGACGGCAAGATCTATTTTTCCGGCGCGGATTCCATTCAGATGCAAGCATCGGTAGATCCGGGAGGGAATGATTGGTTTTATACCCGGATCACCCTCTCAAAGGACGGCCCGGATGTGAACCTGACTGATTTTTATACTGAGGTGGAACTGGGCTTCGATTATTCGACCCTCAGCAGTGCAGGCGTTATGCGGGATGCATACGCACGGCTGATCGATGCAGACGGAACGCCACATATTGTAAACGCCTATGCGCATGCATCTACCTCCAGCGCAAACGTATATCTGCCGGTTCAGCTGGACACCTACACAGACGCGCATGCAGCGATATTCCATAGGGGTAGTAAAGGGATTATCTATCTGTATGCAGACCTGAAGAATACCGCGGAGAAACTTTCCCGAGATACCTGCAAGCCGGTGACTTTCCTGCTGCCAGACGGCGGATCCCCGTTGGACTGCCAGCTTTCGATCACCCGGCAGGATATCGGCAGGATGCAGACGGTAGAAAACATAACGGAATTGGATTCGATCTATCTTGCCCCCGGCGTCTACGATGTGGAGCTGGACTATCGGGCCGAGGCGGACGGAACGCTTTATACCTATCAGGATCAGCTGAACATAACCGACGCCGCCGAAACGATGGTCATTTCGCTGCCCGGTTCCAGCGCCGGATTGGCACGGCGGGCCGCTCCAGAATCTGTTTCTGCCCTTAAAGTAAATTGGCCTGCAATTTTCACCGGCGCAGAGCTGTATACCCGGACATCCTCCGGCTGGGGCGAACAGCCCGTTGCGGTACAAAACGGCGGCATTGCTGCTCTGCCGCAGGGAACGAATCAGGTGCGGCTTGCTCTGACGGGCGCAGGCTGTATGGCAGAAGTGGTCAGCGGGGTGCCGGAGGATGGCGTCCTCCAGATTGGCGACACGTTTACCGGCACGGCAGCAGCCAAAACCCAGACCTGTACACCAGGCGGTACACTGACGCTGCGCCTCTCTGACCTGTCCAGCGGCAGCGCCTATTTGAACGGATACCAAGCGAGTGCCGAAGGGGCGGAATTGGCCGGGACTGTAACACTGCGCGGAAACGAAACATATACGCTCCCCGTGACAGTCTCTGATCTTTCGGAAGAGCTGAATATAACCTTGCCTCAGGAAATAACAGGGGGTTCTTATGAGTGCGCGGTCTCGCTGCTGACGGAGCAGACGATCGAGACTCCGGACGATCCGGATATCCCAGATATTCCCGAGGACCCGGACGATCCCGACACCCCAGATACTCCAGATGAGCCCGACAATCCAGATACCCCTGATGAGCCCGACACGCCGTCCAGCAGCGGGGGCGGCGGAAGTGCGGCAAACGGTAAGCCTAACGTTGAGGTTTCCGGCACAGGCGGTACAGCGGCAGCTTCAAACAACGGTACTGTGACCATCACCCCGGACGAAGGTTATAAGATCAGTACAATCACGGTCAACGGCGAGGAAATCGTTGTCCCATCGGACGGAAAACTGACCGGGCTTGACAGGAACGACAGGGTTGTCGTCACCTTCGAGAAAGCCGGTACAGAAGGACTGCCTGTTATCAGCACGTTTACTGATGTTGCGGCTGACGCCTGGTATGCGGATGCGGTGCAGTGGGCGGTGGAGCATGGAATCACCGGCGGAACCTCCGCCACGACATTCAGCCCTGACGCCTCCTGCACCCGCGCACAGATGGTGACCTTCCTCTGGCGGGCCGCTGGTTCCCCCAAACCCACAAAGAGCAGTACTCCCTTCACCGATGTGGATGCGACTGCCTACTACTATGAGGCCGTGCTCTGGGCTGTGGAGCAGAACATTACATCCGGCACCAGTGCTACGACCTTCAGCCCGGATGCTGTAGTAACCCGCGGACAGACTGTCACCTTCCTGTGGCGCAACGCCGGGTCTCCTCCGACGGCCTCCGGCAGTAGCTTCACGGATGTGACGGCGGGCGCTTACTATGCAGAGGCCGTGATTTGGGCGGCCAGCGAAGGAATTACCTCCGGTACCAGTGCCATCACCTTCAGCCCAGATGCCGACTGTACTCGCGCCCAGATTGTCACTTTCCTTTGGCGCTATTGTGTAGGGTAAGAAATGGATGACGGAGTTAGCGGGCTTAGCGGCTCTGCCATCAAGTCTCCAATATCCCAAGGGCGCACTTCTATACAGGGACAAGCCCTGTATGCGTGCGCTCTGCGAGGCGGACAGCCCGGACAACGAATGTCCGGGCTGTTTTGCGTCACTTCGTTCCGAACAAGGAGCTGCACCCCTTGCGCCGCTGTGCGGTTATCCCTGCGCACTTTGTAGGCGGTGCAATTTGCTAACGCAAACAGCACCGCCCGCAAAGTTTTGAATATGTACCCTCAGACCGTTTGCCGATTTTTCGGTAGGCGGTCTTTTTATTTCTACTCATCATTTTTAAGGAGGTCATGCACTATGCCAAAACAGAAAACCATCCCGGAGCTGGACACTGAAATTGCCGCCAAGGAACACCAGCTTGCCCAGCTCCAACACAAACAGCAACAATTGGAAAACCGCCGCATCTACTATGAGAAAGGCGACCGCCGCAAACGGGCGCACCGCCTCATTACCCGCGGCGCGGCCATCGAAAGCGTGGAGCCGCTGGTAAAGATTTTGAGCGAAACCGAGTTCTACGCCTTTGCAGAAAAAGCACTTGCGTTACAGGAGGTCAAGAGCTTGCTCATGTCCGCCGTCAATGCCCACAACGTCACCATCC
>CAUEJN010000036.1 GCA_959018045.1 uncultured Butyricicoccus sp.
ATAAAAGTACCAGAAAGGTTTATCGACCGAAATGGGTCTCATTCTATTGATGTACGGCGTGGAAAGCTGGTTGATTGTTCGAAAACGACAATATGAATACCATCTGGACACCCTGAATAGTTCCCACAAGTATGCAGCACCAATGCAAGCCAAAGGAAAAACCCTCCATACCACACGGTCTGGAGGGCTTTTCTATCTATGCAATGGCGTGAATTTAAGAAACCGAAATCATGCAGACGCGTCCACCTTTGGCCAACGGCGCGTCGGCATAGAGTACAAACGCATCGTAATCGGCCTTGGCCTGACGCAGGGTGATGATCTGGTTGGTGCGGGATACAAAGACCGGTACATCGTCTGCAATCGGGTAAACTCCGGCATCGGTCTTGACGCTCTGGTAGCCGTCAAAGGCCTGAAGCGTGACTGCGCCGACACGGATGGGCTTCTTAGAGATGAGGTTCATCTCGCCCGTGTTGGACAGCGCTGCGCGCGGCAGACCGAGCGGGGTGGGCTTGTCTGCAAGATCATCGACCTGATCGACAACGTCGATGGTGTAGGTCTTGGGCTTGCCGTCCTCGAGGGTCGTGATCTTGACCTTGTAGTCGTAGATCGGGATGACGATGCCGCTGCCCTCAACGTTGGGATCACCGCCGACGACACGCTCTTCCACGACAACCGATGCGCCTTCAACCAGACCCCATACCCAGCTCTCGCCGGTTGCGTCGCGGATGATGAGGGCGGTGACCGTACCGGACGGGTCGGTGACGACGGTTTCGATGTTCTTACCGGAAATGACATCGTTTTTGATGTCCTCGAGCTTGAGCTGATTGAGCGGGCCACCCTCCGAAACGCGCTCGAAGACCTGCACATCGGGTGCAACCGGCTTGTTGCCCAGTACACTGCGGGAAACGATCCAGTCGCCCGGATTGGTCGTGGTGCGGGTGGCCTCGGTGACGCGCAGATTGCCGTTCGTATCCTGCGACAGGCGTACCATCTGGCCGACAGCCACGTTCTTGACCGCCTTTTCGACCGGGCCCTTGATGGTCAGGCCGTTAAACAGCTGTACGGTAACTTCGTTCTCGGTGGTCGCGGTGACGATACCGTTCATGGATGCAGACAGTTCGCTCTCGGGCACGGCCGCGCGTACCTGACCGCTGACGTCGAACAGCAGCGTGACCTTCTTGCCAAGTTCGGTCTTGTCGAAGGTCGGAGCGGCCTTCTCGGAAACCGGGAATTCGGTTGCCAGTACCTTGACCTTTTCCGGGAAGCGGAAGGACGGGGTCGCCTCCTGGTATACACCGGTAATACGGGTGTTGGACACCAGCGCGGTCTGGGTGGACGGGTCGAGGGTGACAACGTCGTACTTCTGAATATCGCCCTCCTGAATGGTCGCGCCGTTTCGCTCGACACGGTAGCCCTTGGGGATGGCCACGGTATCCACACCCCAGACGTAGCTGTCACCCGCGACGAATGCATTGTCGACTGCAATCAGCTCCAGATTATGGTCGTTATCGTAGTAGAGGTTGACATTCTGACCCTGACGGATGTCGTACCAGGCCTCAATGTAGTCATGCAGCTCGCCCTGTACAACGACCGGAACCTTGCGTCCGACTGCAATCTGACCACCCTCCTGGGTGACAAGCTGCTGACGCTCGGCGCGTACGACCGTGTAGGTCTCGCGCTCGGAAACCTCGGGCAGGAAGGACTTGACCTTGCTCGTTGCGGTCTTGTCGAACAGGACGACACCGCGTGCACCGACCAGCGCACTGTCGATGGAGTTCGCTGCCGGACGGGTCACAATCTGACCGCCCTCGTAGAAGCGCAGCTGACCGGCCTGAAGCGAGGAATCGGTCTCGGGGGTGGCGAGCAGGATGGAGTTCTCGACCGGTGTGGAACCGGACAGTGCGGTGTACAGCTTTTCGCCGCCCTTGGTCGGGGTGCGCAGCGTGTTGCGCAGCATAATGGCTGCGTCCGCGCGGGTGATGGGATCATTCACGCCGTGCGAGGCCGCGCCCTTGGTCAGTCCGAGGGACTGCGCCTTGACGACATAGTCGTTCGGCCAGATGGGGCCGACGTCGGCGGTGGTGTAGTCCAGCATGCGCAGCAGCATGGTGCACGCCTCACCGTAGGTGACCGGTTTTTCCGGGGTGAAGGTACCGTCGGCGTTGCCGCGGATGATCTGCTTTTTGGCCAGATCGGGTGATTTGACCATGGCCGCGATGTAGCCCGACGCCCAGTGGGTGTACAGAACGTCGGGAAACAGGGTGTAGCTCTGGTAGGCGGTTGCATCGCCCACACCGAGCGAGGCCGCGGCGAGCTTGGTGAACTCAGCGCGGGTCAGGCGGCGGTTCGGTTCAAAATTGCCCGTGCCGTCGCCCTCCATGATGGCCAGTGCGTCGAGCGAAGCCGCCGCCTGTGCCAGATTTTCGTCGGTAATATCTTGAAATGCCGCCCCGGCCGTACCCGCAAGCAGCGCGAGCGACAGGGACAGGCAGACAAAAGATCGTCTAACCATATCTTTCCTCCTTTGGTTATTGCGTGCGCAGCGCGTCAACCGGCTGCAGTTTGGCTGCCTTGTTTGCGGGGTACAGGCCGAAGATGATGCCCAGGAGCGCCGAGAACAGGAATGCACCCAGTACCAGCGGGAGCGAGGGCAGGACGGTAAAGTGTTCGATGTCGGGCATCCAGCCGGACATGGCAGCGGTCTGCTGTTTGATGAGCAGGTTACCAATGACCGCCGAGCCGAAACAGCCCAAAGCGATGCCCAATAGACCGCCGCAGCAGGATACTGCTGCCGATTCGACCAGAAACTGACCGATGATATCGCGTCTGCGCGCACCGATTGCCATACGAATACCGATTTCTCGGGTACGTTCGGTGACCGAGACCAGCATGATGTTCATAATGCCGATGCCGCCGACCAGCAGCGAGATGGCTGCAACGCCACCGCCGAGCAGTGCGAGCTGGTTGCTCGATGCCTGCGCCTGTTCCTGGAACTGTACATCAGAGTTACATTCAAAATAACCGTTGCTACCTGCGCGGGACTTGAATTTTCCGTTGATCGTGTCGACGATGGGCTGAATATCGTCCTTGGTCTGCGCCTGAATGATGTAGCTGCGGCTGTCATAGACGCTGACTTCCATCATCTGCGATTGCAGGGTATAGGGCAGGACGACCATCTGGTCTTGCGTGTTAAGCTTGCCGCCGTACTTACCGGCGTATACGCCGATGACCTCGAAGCTCTTACCACCGATGCGGATGTGCTGTCCAAGCGGGCTCATCGCACCGAAAAAGTATTTGCGCACGGCCTCACCGATGATACATACGCGCGAATTGCGGGCGCAGTCAGCAGCGCTAATGTCGCGTCCGGACACGATGTTCATATTGGTGACCGTACTGTAATCCTGGTTGCCGAAATAGATGTTGGTGGTGTACTTCTGGTTGGCCAGCACCTTGGAGCGGTACTGCACGCCCTTGGACTGCCAGTCGTAGTAGTTACGCTGGGGAGACCAGCCCTTAACACGGTCTTTCAGATCGATGCTCAGCGTGTCTTCCAGATCGTTCCAGTCGGCAGATTTGAGGCCGCTGCCGTCAATTGTAATTTTGTTGGTGCCCATCGCCTCGTATTGCAGGCGGGATAGGGTAGCCATGCCCTGAATGGACGCGACCAGTGAGATGACTGCGCCGACACCGATGATGATGCCCAGCATGGTCAGGAAGGAGCGCACCTTGTTATTTGAGATGGACTTGAGCGCCATGCGGATGGTTTGCAGCCAGTTCATGACAGTCCTCCTTTCCCAGGACGGTCGGATACGATGTGACCGTCCTGAATGGTGACGATGCGCTCGGCCATTTCGGCGAGGTGGTTGTCGTGGGTGATGAGGATGATGGACGTGCCCGCCCGGTTGAGTGCGGACAGCTGTTCCATGATCTCGCGGCCGGAGGCCGAGTCCAGGTTACCGGTCGGCTCGTCGGCCATGATGATCGGCGGCTTGGCTGCGACTGCGCGGGCGATGGCGACACGCTGCTGCTGACCGCCCGACATCTCAGACGGACGGTGGTGCAGACGGTGGCCGAGGCCAACCTGCTCGAGTGCGGTGATGGACAGCTCACGGCGCTGCGCCTTGGGCATGCCGCGATAGATGAGCGGCAGCTCGACGTTTTCCAGCGCGGTGAGAGCGGGAATGAGGTTAAAACCCTGGAAGATGAAGCCGATTTCACGGTTTCGGATACCGGACAGGGTGGACGGACGCATTTCGTTGACCGCCTGGCCGCCCAGCCGGTAGATACCGTAGGTCGGGATATCCAGACAGCCCAGAATGTTCATCAGCGTGGACTTGCCCGAACCTGACTGACCCAGGATACACAGGAACTGCCCCCAGGGCACGGCAAGTGAGATATCGTCCAGCGCCCGCACCTCGTTTTCCTTACCCTCATGGTAAATCTTGCTCAGATGCTGCACATCAATGAGCAGCGAGTCGTCAAGCCCGGCAGGAGGCGGTGGACTATGCTTGCGGAAAAACATGAATGTCTCGCCCTCCTTTTAACCGACCGCTGAGTCGCCCATATTGTTCTGGTCAAACTGATCCTGCGGGCCTGCGAGGAAGACGGTCACACCCTCATCCAGACCGGATACGATCTCGGTGTTCTGAGAGTCAGAAATGCCGATTTCAACCGGAACGAGCACAAAGCCATCGGGTACATCTGAGCCCTCGGGGATAGGCAGGGTATTTTCGAAGGTCTGACCCTCTGCGGGCTGCGCAAAGACTGCGACACCGTCGTTGGTGTTGACGACAGCCGACGAGGGAACCATGATGCAGTCCTCAGACTGTGCGGTGGTGATGCGGTACTCAACCGAGAAGTCGGGACGCAGGGTCTGACCCTCGACCGGATCGACCGAGATCACTGCGGGGAAGGTGGGCATGGAACCCTGGCTGCCGTTGCTCTTGTTGGCTTCCAGACCGACCGACTGGACGGTACCGGTGAAATTGAGGGTGTCGGTGCCGAGGTTCATGGTGATGGATGCCGGCTGACCGGCCTGCACGCTGGCCACATCGCTCATGGAAATGTCGGCGTTGATGACGATATTATCGGTATCTGCAACAACGCAGGGCGGGGCGTCCCCCGAAAGCTCCTGACCCTCGGTGGCGTTCATGGACAGCACCATACCGTCGATCGGGGACACAACCGTACACTTGGCGATACGCTCCTCCAGCTCTTTGACGGCGTCCTGACGGGTCTGTACCAGTTGCTGCGCGGCTTGAAGCGCCGTGGTCGCCTCTTCGCTCGACAGGGACAGGATGGTCTGACCGGCAGAGAACTTTTGGTAGCTGGGTGCGCAGTTTGCCGTCGCCTTGCCTGCAGCCTTGACGGTCAGTTTGGTCTCACGGCTGTACATGAGCTTGCCCGAGCCGGTCGGCGCGATGTTCAGACCGCCGGCTGTAATGGTTGCAGTCGCGTCCATGCCTGCCTTGAGCGTGCCCGGGTTGCGGAAGGTGACGGTTGCGCGGAACAGACGGCCGCCTTCATTCGAGATCTTCTCAATTCGGTCGATCTTTTCTACCGTACCGGTAACCGTGCCCATAGTCTGGGGAATGGAGATGGACGCGGTCTGGCCGATCTTGAGTTTGTCGATGTAGGCATAGCTGTAATAGAGCTCCAGACGCATGTTGGTGTCGTCGACCAAGGTACCCAGTACAGTACCGGCTGCTACGTCGTCACCCTTCTGAATCTTGACTTCTTCCGGGCTGCTCGGAGTTGTGGTCTCGCCGCTGGTCGTCTGGGTGGTGCTTTCCGAGGTCACTTCACCCGGCGGCAGCAGACGGCCAGAAAAGGGAGCGGTGACGACCAGTTCGCTCAGGGTCTTGTTTGCCTGATTGACGCTCTTTTGTGCCTCGTTGAGTGCGGTTTGTGCCTCCTCAAGTTCCTTGCGGGTTGCGGAAGGGTCAATGGTCATCAGAACCTGCCCGGTCTTGACCGTGTCGCCCGTGTGCGCGTTGATGGTCAGTACCTTGCCCTTGATGTCCTTACCCAGTTCGGCGCGGGTCTTGGCAGCCGTGTAGCCGTTGCCCTCAATGTAGGTTTCCAGATATCCGCGGCTGGAGACTGCGGTCTGGATGGTGGATTCGGTGTCGGTCTGGCCGGTTTTCTTGACCACATACACACCTCCGCCAATCAGACCGGCCAGAATCAGCACGGTCAGACCAATCCGCAGCGGCTTGGGGAGCTTGCGGTGGGGCTTGTTCATCGTATCGGCATACCGGTTGCGGACGGGAGCGGTATTCTTTTGCGCCTTGTCAGCCGCCGGCGTGACATCCTGCTGGTTCACAGGGGATGGATTGTCGGTCATTTTTGGCATGGGAAAGTCTCCTCTCACTTCTTTTTTAACTTTTTCGCTAAACTGTATGAATTATGTTAATACAGTGACAGTATAGGGCGGGGCAGGGGGCATGTCAAGAAAGGTAACTGGATTGTAATAAAAAAATCCTACAATTTCAAAAAATGTAATTGCAGGAAACAGGAAATAGATATACAGGCAGGGGCGGCGTTTTGCCGTCCCTGCCTGTAGACGTGATGTAAGGGGATAGGAAAGTAGGTAAAACCGGGAAAACATCCAGTTTTATAAGCTGCCAAGTTCGTTGTACAGAGCCTCGTACTTGCGTGCCGAGCTGTTCCAGGAGAAATCCTGCTGCATGCCGCGTTTCACAATATTATTCCATGCCTTGCGGTTGTCGTAGTAAGTCTGCTCAGCGTAGTAGATGGTGGACAGCATTTCGTCGGCGTTGTAGTTGCAGAACGAGAAGCCGGTACCGGTCTGCTCGTACTCGTTATACGGCTGTACGGTGTCGCGCAGGCCGCCGGTCTCCCGGACGATCGGCACCGTGCCGTAGCGCAGTGAAATGAGCTGAGTCAGGCCGCAGGGCTCAAAGAGCGAGGGCATAAGCATGGCATCCGCACCGGCATAAACCTTGTGCGCGAAGCCCTCGTTGAATGCAATGTAAGCGCGTACCTTGTCGGGTTCTACATCCTGCATGTGGCGGAACAGACCTTCGTAGCGCGGATCACCAGTACCGACGACAACCAACTGGATACGGGACTCGACCAGTCGGCCGATGATCCAGTTGACCAGATCAAGACCCTTCTGGTCGGTCAGACGGGTGACCATGGCAATGAGCATGATATCGGGATCTTCGGGCAGACCGAGTTCCTTCTGCAATGCAGCCTTGTTGGCTGCCTTGCCCTTGAGGTAATTGTGGGTGCTGTACTGGGTGTCGATATCCTTATCGGTTGCCGGGTTGTAGATGTTGTAGTCGATGCCGTTGACGATACCGGACAGCGTGCCGCTCTTGGCGCGCAGCAGACCGTCCAGACCCTCGCCGTAAAACTCGCACTGAATCTCACCAGCATAGGTGCCGGAAACCGTGGTGATACGGTCGGCAAAGACCAGGCCGCCCTTGAGCATGTTGGCGTCGCGCTTGAACTCCATGCGGTCGGGGGTAAATACCCAGTCCGGCAGACCGGTGTACAGCTTGAGGGTTGGAATGTCCCAGATGCCCTGGAAGCGCAGGTTGTGGATGGTCATGATCGTGCGGATACCGTGATAGAACGGGTTATCCTTGAAGAGGGTGTGCAGGAATACCGGGACGACACCGGTCTGCCAGTCGTGGCAGTGGATGACATCGGGATGGAATCCGATAGTCGGCAGGATGGACAGCGCAGCCTTGGAGAAGAAGCAGAACTTTTCAATGTCCCAATGAATGTCGCCGTAGGGCTTGGAGCCACCGAAATAGTACTGGTTATCGATGAAGTAATAGGTGACGCCGTCGAGCTGATAGGTCAGGATACCGACATAAACCGAGCCCAGGCCGCCGAGATCCATATAGAAATGCGAGACGTACTCGAAATTGTTGCGGTAACGCTCGGGAATGGCCATGTAGTTGGGGATGATGACGCGCACGTCGAACTGTTCGTGGTCAAGAGATTTGGGCAGCGCGCCGACAACGTCGGCCAGTCCGCCGGTCTTGATGAACGGGACGCATTCGGATGCGACAAACAAGATGTTTTTCATATAAGAAACCCTCCGTTAAGACTTCCAGATACCCGACGTGCTCCGCGCAGCCGGAAACCGGCTTCGGGCAGCCGACATAGTTTACTAACCATATTATAGCAATTTCAGCCGGGTAATTCAAGGCAAAATGCTGAAAAAAACCGTCTGCATTTGTGTGCAGACGGTAAATACTTACAAAAAATTTGTAATATGGGGTGAGAGGACGGTCACAGCAGGCGAGACCGTTCCGGGAACAGATAGCATGGCGTGATGGCCGCAGGACAGCCGAACACGCGCAATCGCGTGTAACTGTCCAAAGACCGGACGGGTCAGGTGCGCAGCCGGGTCGAGTGCCACCGAAACCTCGCGCAGACCGTGCGCCAGTCCGCAGCCGGTCTCCTTGAGCACGGCTTCTTTGACCATCCACAGGTCGAAAAAAGTAGACAGATCGCGTGCGATGAGCGCCTGCTCGGCGGCATCAAACCACCGCGCGGCAAGTCCGGGGCGTACTGGGCGGGGCAGTTCCAGGTCGATGCCGACCGGCGCGTCCGCGACCGCGCACACTACCCGGTCACCGCTGTGCGAGATGGACAGATGTAGGTTGGGAAGGTCGGGCAGATAAGGCTGCCCGGACGGCCGCGCTGCCCGCACGAGCGGGAACGCGGTATCCGGCCGGACATGACGCACGGCGGCGCACAGCAGCAAATCACCGGTCAGGGATGCGGTCTGCGCCTGCGGATGGGTGATGCGCGACAGGGCATCCAGCCGGGACGGACAGAGCAGCGTTTCACATTGATCGAGTGATAGCTGAGTGACCGATGCCTCACAGACCGTGACATGCGGTGTCACATCATCACCCCGGGATTGGACGGCCACTGCACGGTAAATACCGTGTTGTCAAATTCGGACGTGACCGAAATGACCGCGCCGTGGATCTCGCAGATGTGCTTGACGATGGACAGACCCAGACCGGTGCCCGGAACCTCACGCGAGCGCGAAGCGTCGGCGCGATAAAAGCGCTCGAAGATGTGGGGGATGGAGTCGGTCGGGATGGCAGCACCGGTGTTGGCCACGCGCAGGATGACACCCGACGACGTTTTCTTGAGCTCGATGTCCACCGTACCGCCCGGACGGTTGTACTTGATGGCGTTGTCGCACAGGTTGGTGACCACTTCATCGATCATGGTGGGGATACCACGGATGACGCAGGGCGCACCGTGCATGGCAAAGTGTACCTGATGCTTTGCTGCCTTATCGCTCATGCGCTCGCACACCGAACCTGCAAGCTTGTATAAATCAATGCTTTCAAAGTTTAGACTGCCGCGGCCTTCGTCCAGACGGGACAGCTTCATAATATCGTCAACCAGCGCGAGCAAACGGGCCGCCTCATCGTGAATGCGGCATGCAAAGCCGGGAACATCCTCGGGCTTGGCGAGACCATAACGAATGATTTCGGCGTAGCCTAGTACCGAGGTCAGCGGAGTTTTGAGTTCATGGGTGACGTTTGCGGTGAACATGCGGCGGGACTGCTCGGCGGTGTACTGCGAGGAGATATCCAGAACCAGCATGACCACGCCGCGAATGCCGTCGTCGACGTGAACCGGGCTGAAGGATAGGCGCAGCTGGTTACCCGCACGCTCTAGGGTATAGACGGTAGATTCGCCGGACTGTGCGGTCTGTGCGGCTTGCAGGATGGCCTCGTCGCACTCGAAGGAGTCGAGGGGCAAACCGGGTGCGACCGGCGCGTCGAGCAGACGGCGGGCGGCGCGGCTGCACGTCAGAACGGACAGGTGCTCGTCGAGCAAAATGAGACCCTCGTCCATGCCTGCTGTGATGGCGTCAAATTCGATCTGCTTGCGGCGCAGCGCGGCGATTTGCAGGGAAATCTGCTGATTCTGCGCGTTGAGACGGGGCAGAATCGGGGTGAACTCGTCGTACACATCGGTCTTGAGCTGTTTGGTAGGGACAATGGCGCTGATCGGCCGGACATGCTGTTCTGTCAGACGGGCTGAGACAATCTTCTCCA
>CAUEJN010000037.1 GCA_959018045.1 uncultured Butyricicoccus sp.
CCAAAAATGGCCGTGCTCAGCGCATCGGTCGCATTATAGGCAAAGCATACCCGTGCGGGGTCATCCAGGCCGAACAGCTCTGCCAGCTGGGTGCGGCAACGGAAAACCGACCGTCCTGCCGCAAGCGACAGCGGATGACCGCCGCGTCCGGGGGAGCCCAGTGTGTCAAAAGCCTCACTGACCGCCTGTTTGACCGCAGGCGGCTTCAAAAACGAGGTTGCAGCAGAATCAAAATAGATCAAGGCAGCGAACTCCCTTCTGCATGGACAGGTGCAGGATGGCTTCGAGGACACCACCCGCAATGTTGCGTGCCTTGTCCGAAATGGTGTCGCAGTTGTCCTTTTGTTCCATGCGCGGGTCGATATCCGCGATCTTGAGTCCCTTGGTGACCGCGTAACCCGGTCGAATCAGACCGCGCAGCACGCCGTCCAGCGTCGCATAGACCGGGGTCTCGCCTACCATGGCAATGACATCGTCCTTGTGCACCACGCTGCCGATGTCCACGGTCTGACCCTGTGCATCGGTCACCAGCGTGAGCGCACCATCTGCCGGTGCATGAATGACGCGCTCCTTGGCGTAGCCGCCGATGAGTCCAGGGACACCGGTATTCGGGATGGCAGCGCCCGTATACAGGATGCGTCCCAGGCTGTGACCGCGCATGGTCTCGATGACCGCGTCCACGTCCTTCCCCGCCGTAAAGCCGGGGCCAAGTGCGACCGTGATACAGGCCATGTCCCGCGTCGTACCCAGATTGCGCTTTGCCAGAATGGCATCGACCACGATGGTCGGATTGAGCTTGCGAATGCAGTCGCCGGTCTCGTCCACGATGAGCGGTACTTCCCCACTCTGCCAGACCGCTTCCATCTGGTCGAGCGCGTCAAGCTTGCGGCAGGTCACACCCTCGACCGTCGTCACGCCATCATAAACCGCTTCGGACAGCGCGGCACGGCGACGGATGGCTGACGGCTGGGCGCACTCGGTGAGCAGAACACGAAAGCCGCTATTGACCAGCCGGACAATGGTGCCGGTCGCGAGGTCTCCCGCACCGCGTACAATGACACAATTTGTCACGGACGAATCACCTTCCCTGCGTTTGCCATGGTTTCCGCGATCACGTACATATTGGTCACCGAGCCGACCGCCAGCTTGTCTGCCAGACCGTAATGGTTGAGGCAGGTGCCGCAGGTCAGAATCTCGGTACCGTTCTGTGCCAGCACCTTGAGGTCTTCCACGGTATCTGCACCCTCGCACGACAGCTTTGCACCGCCGTTGTAGAGCAGGACGGTTGCGGGCGCCTCGTCCAGCTGAGTCAGCGCGTAGACAAAGCCCTTCATCAGTGCAGCGCCCAGCGTATCGTCCCCGGTGCCCATGCAGGACGAGGACAGGACAACGACGGTCGGACCCGCCGGAGCAGGCGTGCAGCACGGAACCGGTTCGAGGTCGGGCAGCATACCAGCCAGCGCGTCACCGGCATCGTTCATGACTGCTGACAGCACATCACTGCTGACCGGCTGGATGAGAATGCGCCAGCCGCCGTCGATCTCGCTGGACTCGGCGCTTAGTCCCATCTGACGCGCCATTTTCTCGACGTTCTGACGGGCGATGTCGTTGTCGACCATGGTGATGACCGGCGTACCCTGTTCCTTGATCGCATTTTTGGTGTCAATAACCGGCTGCGGACAAGCCTTGCCGCGTGCGTCTACAATCGTTGCCATACTGATGAACTCCTTTTTATTTGATATCGAATCCCATGCGGGTTTTTACCCGTCTACGATGATTTCCGCATCCATACGCGGGATAAACTGACCGATTTTGCCGCAGGGCAGGCCGATCGTGGCGATTTCTGCGACGAAATCATCGGCCTTGTCGGCATCCAGCGCGAACAGCAGGCCGCCCGATGTCTGGGGATCGAACAAAATCTCCTCATCTGCGAAGGACAGGCCGCGCAGTTTGACCCTTCCCTCGGCAAAGTTGCGGTTGCGCTGGGCAGCGGCGGTCAGATAGAAACCGTCGGCGTAGTCTCGCGCCTCGGGAATGACCGGAATACTTGCCATGTGCAGGCGTGCGGTCAGGTCGGGACGGGTCATCTCGTGCAGATGACCGAGCAGGCCAAAGCCGGTCACGTCGGTGCAGGCGTGCACCGGGTAACGGTCGGCAATCTCGGACGCGTACTTGTTAAGCGTGGTCATGGACTTGACCGCCAGCGCAAGCGCCTCGTCCGAGGCCGCGCCCATGCGTGCCGCTGTGCAGGTCAAGCCCACGCCGAGCGGCTTGGTCAGGACGAGTGCATCTCCGACATGTCCGGTATTGTTGGCGCGGATGCGGTCAGGATGGATGGTACCGGTCACCGACAGACCATACTTGACCTCACTGTCGGCAATCGAGTGACCGCCCGCGAGCGAGCCGCCCGCCTCGATGACCTTCTCACTGCCGCCCTGCAAGATGCGTCCCAAAATGTTGAGATCCATCTGCTCGGGAAAACATACGATATTGAGCGCGGTGCGCACGGTGCCGCCCATGGCGTACACGTCGCTGAGCGCGTTGGCCGCTGCAACCTGACCGAAAATATACGGGTCTTCCACCATTGGCGGGAAAAAGTCCAGCGTCTGCACGATGGCAAGGTCATCGGTCAGGCGATAGACCGCCGCGTCGTCGCTCGACTCGGTACCGATCAACAAATTGGGATCGGTCGGCCGCGGCAATTTTTCCAGCACTCTCGCCAGCGACGCAGGCCCGAGCTTTGCCGTACAGCCACCGCCTCTGCAAAATTGAATCTGCTCCACAGACTCACACCCCTTCAAAATACTGTGCCGCAAGGTCTAACAGCGCTTGCTTGCCTGCCTTTTCAAACGCGCGGTAGCGTGTCAGCAGATCGCGTCCCTCGTTCGTCAGCACCGCACCGCCGCCGCGTGCACCGCCGATCCGGCGCTCGATGAGCGTACATCCCAGGCAGGCTTCGCTGCCCTTGACAATATTCCACGCCTTGTTATAACTCATGCCCATCTCTGCCGCGCTGCGGCGCAGCGAGCCATGCTTCTCAATGCCCTCCAAAAGCTGGGCGATGCCCGGACCGAAGGCCTTCACGCCGTCCGACAGGATACGCAGCGTCGCGTCGGCTGTAATCTGATGTGCCATGTTGGGTCTCCTTTCCGATCAGGTGCGGGCGCACTCGCCGTCGGTACCCAGCAGCAGCCGCAGGCCGTGTCCAATCACATCGATAAACGCGTCCATGCTCTCGCGCACCGCCTTGGGGCTGCCGGGCAGGTTGACAATCAATGTCCGTCCCCGGATGCCGCTGGTTCCCCGGCTGAGCATAGCACGGCTGGTAAACTGCATACTGTATGCGCGGATGGCCTCGGCAATGCCCGGGACTGCCCGGTCGATCACGTCCTGCGCGGCCTCCGGGGTCACGTCACGCGGTGCAAAACCCGTGCCGCCGGTCGTGAGCACCAGATTGCAGCCCTGCTCGTCGCACATACGTCGCATGGCCTCGGCCAGCTGTGCGCGGTCATCCGGGACGATCTCGGTGCACACCACCTGATAATCGTTCGGCAGACGCTCTGCAATGGCGGGGCCGCTCAGGTCTTCGCGCTCACCCATCGAGCCCTTATCGCTCGCCGTGATGATACCGACCTTGTACACCAGATGCATTTCGTCACCCTCGGCAATCTCGCCGCCGTGCAGCACACGCGCAAACACGCCCTCGCGGGGCATGATGCAATCGCCCATGCGCTGGAAAATCTCGCAGCCGTGGTGGCACTGTTTGCCGATCTGGGTGATCTCGAGCAGTACCTCACCGCAGCCCAGACGGGTGCCGACCGGCAGACGAGCAAAATCAAAGCCGTCGACCAGCAGGTTTTCACCAAATGCGCCGTCCTTGACCGCCGCGCCGCGTGCGTTGAACGCCTGTACTTTATCGTAAGACAGCAGGCTCACCTGACGGTGCCAGTTGCCTGCATGTGCGTCACCCTCCACGCCGTAATCGACGCGCAGGGTCGCCTTGTGAACATTTTCTTTCTGTGTGCCGCGTGCCGGACTGGTACAGACGGCAATGACCTTTCCCATACTATCCTCCAATTCCATTCATCGTGCGGTCGGCGGTATCGTGCTGACTGAAGTGGTGACCGGTCGGCTTGCCATAGATCGCCCGCTCGATCGCCGCTTGCATGCCCTCTCTGCCGTCCCGCAGGTAGGGCTTGAGATCCAAACCATCGGGCTGTGCCAGACACAGGCGCAGCATGCCGTCGGCTGTCAGGCGGACACGGTTGCACGAAGCGCAAAAACGGTCGTGCACCGCACCGATCAGACCGAACACACCGCCGTCCTGCCATCCGTAGCACACGGCAGGGCCGTTGCCCAGCTTACCGCCCCGGAAGGGGGTAAATCCCGGCATAGCCTTCTGGATAATGTCCAGCACCTCAGCGTTAGACAAGCCCTGACGGCTGGCGCCCAGTCCGACCGGCATGAGCTCGATAAAGCGCACCGGACAGTGGTGTTCGCGACCGAAC
The DNA here is from genome assembly GCA_959018045.1 of uncultured Butyricicoccus sp. Classification (GTDB taxonomy): domain Bacteria; phylum Bacillota; class Clostridia; order Oscillospirales; family Butyricicoccaceae; genus Butyricicoccus. The sequence continues at coordinate 4,509 of CAUEJN010000037.1, forward strand.
CGCACCAGATCGACGATCTCGTCATCGTTGAATCCGCGCACGGGCACTACGTTTAGTTTGACCCGCATCCCGGCTTTTTGTGCAGCCTGCAGACCGGAAAGTGCGTCTTCCAGCTTGCCGCAGCGAGTGATCTCGGCGTAACGGTCGGGACGCAGCGTGTCCAGACTGAGATTGACCCGGCTGATTCCCGCATCGGCAAGTTCCTGCGCCTGACCCGGCAGCAGCAGGCCGTTTGTAGTCAGGGTGACCTCTTCAATACCCGGAATGTCGCCCAGCATACGGGCAAGCGTAGGCAAGTCGTGACGGCACAGCGGTTCGCCGCCGGTCAGCTTGACCTGCCGCAGTCCGAGCTTCGCCAGCGCACGCACGACCTCGGTGATCTCCTCAAAGCGTAAAATTTCCTCATGCGGCAAAAACGGTACGCCCGTCTCGGGCATGCAGTACCGGCACCGCAGATTGCAGCGGTCGGTCACCGACACGCGGACATAGGTGATGTTTCGTCCCAAGCGGTCGATCATCGCGCCGCCTCCTCTCTCTTGTTACTTGCCAAAACCGCAGTTCGGGTAGGTACACACCGGGCAGTTCAGACACAGGCCGCCCTCTCCCAGTGCAGCCAGATCGTCAGCGGTCACCGGGTCACAGGCTGCCAGTCGGGGCAGAACCAGGTCAAAAATGGTGCGCTTTGCGTACATGACGCAGCCCGGCAGGCCGCAGACCGGCACACGGTTTTCTCCATAATAGGACAGCAGGAACATGGCACCCGGCAGAACGGGCGCACCGTAGCTCACGATGTCCGCACCGGTGTTCTTAATGCCCAGCGGGGTCTTGTCGTCCGGGTCGACACTCATGCCGCCCGTGCACACGACCAGTTCAGCACCCTGTTCAATGAAGTCCAGAATGGCCTGGGTCAGACGTGCCGGGTCATCGCCCACGCGGCGCACGCCCACGGTCTCCATGCCGTACTCTGCCAGCTTGTTCTGTACGACCGGCGAGAATTTGTCCTCGATCAGTCCCTTTTCCACCTCGTTGCCGGTGACTGCGATGGCAGCACAGCGCAGGCGGTAAGGCATCAAGCGGAACAGCGGCTGGTCACCTGCGGCCTGTTCGGCCTTTGTGAGCTTGTCCTCGGCAATCACCAGCGGAATGACGCGGGTGCCCAGAATCTTGTCGCCCTTCTTGACCGGCGTATTGCCGTGACGCGAGGCAATCATGACCTCACCGGCGCCATTGACCGCCTTGAGACGTGCGGTATCCACCTTGAGCAGACCGTCGCAGTCGGCGGTCAGCTCGATCTTGCCTTCCTTGACTGCGCTGCGCACAAAGTGCTCGGTGCCGCACAGGTCGGCCAGCCGCTCGGCAGCCTCGTTTTCGTGCAGCATGCCCGGTGTTTTCTCCCAGACGAACAGGTTTTCCTTGCCCATCGAGAGCAGAACCGGAATGTCCTCCTCGGTTACAATATGTCCCTTGCGGAATCGTGCGTCCTTATATTCTCCCGGAATGATCTGGGTCAGATCGTGGCACAGCACATGGCCGACCGCGTCCTCGGTTCGGATGGTCTTCATCGTGCAATATGCGCTCCTCTCATGCTCGTTTTCTTCATTTTATCATCCGGTCAAATGAAAAGCAACCGTTATTTGTCTCGTGGGATAACGCGCGATCCATCCAGAGACAAAAAAGAGGAGAGCTGCCCGTTCGGGACGACTCTCCTCATAACTTCTAATGGGGTTATTTCTGCTCACCGTCGGCATTTTCAGCCTGCTGCGCCTGTGCCGCAGCCTGTGCAGCCTTCTGGCGCTCCATCAGCTCGTGCTCGAACTTTTCCAGACGTGCCATCATGTCCTTGGCCTGTGCAAATCCGGCTTCTGCCGCCTTGCTCATCCAGGCCTTGGCTTCGACCAGGTTACGGCCTACGCCGTCACCGTTCCAGTACAGTGCACCGACGTGGTACTGTGCCGGGACGTGTCCAGCTTCTGCCGCCTTGAGTGCCCACTCGAACTCCTTTGCGCTGTCCTTGGGTACACCCTTGCCCTCGCGGTACATCTGGGACAGGTGGAAGCCTGCCGGTGCAAAGCCTGCCTCAGCAGCCTGCTCGTACAGGTGGGCAGCCTTCTCGGGGTCAGCCTCGATGCCGACACCGTTCAGATACATAAACGCCAGATTCATCATGGATTCCGGATTTTTCAGCTCTGCGCCGCGCTCAAACCAGTGGCGTGCCTTGTCGTTGTCAGCCTCGACGTGGTCGCCCTTTGCATAGCACAGACCGAGCACACCGGCTGCCGGGCCGCTGCCCGCATTTGCTGCGACTTCCAGCATACGCAGGCCGGTCTTTTCATCCTGCTGAATGTCCTTGCCCTCGATCAGGCGCAGACCGGTGTACAGCAGACCTGCCGGGGTTGCACCGCGTACGGTGTCGCGGCGAGTCTCGAGGGTCTTGAGCAGTCCCTCGGCACGCTTGTCGCCCGCTTCCTTGGACTTCTTCGCCCACTCGCACGCATCTTCCATGAGTACGAGTACCTTTTCAGGCTCCCGCACACCGAGGGTGCGCTTCCACTCGAGCAGCGCCATCTCGCGCATTGCGTTTGCATTGCCGTTTTCGGCCAGCGGGCGCAGCAGGCTGTCTGCCTTGTCCAGATCGCACAGACCTTCGTCCTTGGCGTCGCGGTATGCCATGCCAAGATACATGGCACCGTTGTCGTCGCCCTGATCGTATGCCTTCTGGTACCACTCCATCGCGGTCTTCATGTCCTTTTCGAGCGTCTTACCCTCTTCGTAAGCAACGCCCAGCAGGATCATGGCGCGTGCGTTGCCAGCCTCGGCCGCACGGCGATAATACTCAATGGCCTTGGGCATATTCTTCTCGGTGCACATACCGGTCTCGTTGGCCATGCCCAAAAACAGCATGCCGCGCGGGCTGCCCTGCTCGGCTGCCTTGGCATAGTACTCGAGTGCCTTCTTGGGATCGGCTGCAACGTCGCCCTCGCCCTTTTCATAGTACTGGCCGAGTGCCGCGGTTGCCTCCGCAATGCCCTCCTCGGCGCACTGTTCGTACAGTTCCATTGCCTTCTGGTGGTCGCCTGCCTTGGCAGCCTCGACTGCTTCGACAAAGCGGTCACCGCCGCCGCCCTGCAAGCGGATGATGTCAGGCAGCATCTTCTTCGCCTTCTCAAAGCCCTGCGCCGATGCCTTTTCCAGCCAGTTACGCGCACGGCCGAGCATTTCGGACTGCATTTCCGGGTTCAGGTCGCGGGCGCGCTCCAGATACCACAGACCCAGATCGTACTGTGCCTGCGCGTAATCCTGCTCGGCCGCACGAGTGTACCAATGTACGGCTGCGACCGGGTCCTGCTCACAGCCGAAGCCGCGGCGGTAAGCCGATGCCAGCATGAGCTGTGCGCGGGCATTGCCCTGCTCTGCCGACTTGAGATACCAAGAGAATGCCTCCTCGGGACGGGGTTCAAACTCGCCCTCGCCGCCGTTCTCGCACAGAACGCCTGCCGAGCACTGTGCGCGGACGTGTCCGAGCTCTGCCGCCTTGGTGTACCAGCGCAGTGCCTTGGTATAATCCTGATGCACGCCCTCACCGTTTTCGTAGCACAGACCCAGATTGAACGCGGCCGGTGCCGAACCTGCACCTGCCGACTGGCGGAACAGGAAGGCTGCGTTCTGGAAATCGCCCTTCTTATAAGACTCAACACCCTGACGCATCCACTCGTCGCGCTCGCTCTCCTGCAGGTTGTCCAGCAGCTGCTGTGCCTTGTCGTGACCCTGCGCTGCGGCAGCCTTGGCCAGCGGGATGGCCTTGTCAAAGTTGCGCTCTACCAGATCGCCCTTGCTGTACAGCAGTGCAAGATTGAACTGTGCCGAAGCGTCGCCCAGGTCAGCTGCCTTGCCCAGCCACTCGACTGCCTTCTCGCCGTTGGGCTCAAAGCCCAGACCCTTGACGTACAGCGTACCGATAAACAGCATGGCACGCGGATAACCCAGCTTGGCCGCTGCCATCGCGCAGTCAAAGCTGCGCTGGAGCGAGCGCTCTACGCCCTTACCGGCGAAGAACAGCTGGCCGAACTCAAAGATAGCCGCCGGCATGCCGCCCTTTGCGGCATCGCCCAGCGCCTGCAGAGCGGTGCTGTAATCGCCGCGGTCGCGTGCTGCGATACCTTTTTCATAGAGTGCGTTTGCCTCTTCCTCGGGGATCTTGAGGGTGGACTGGGGCTGCTCTGCCGGCTGCTCCTCCACCTTCTCAAACATCGCGCGTACTTCTGCGATCTTGGCCTCAGCCTCGCTGTGACCAAACTCCTTGGCCTGTTCTAACAGATCGAGCGCCTTGTCGTACTGCTGCGCTTCGAGCTGATCGAGTGCGTCCTCATAGAACGCACGCGCTTGTTTTGCACGTTTTTTCTGTTTTCTCTCTTCCGAATTACCAAATGGCCATATCATGCTTTTCGTTCCTCCTCACAGCGGACGCGACACCCGCTGGTTGTCTAGCTTTCATTGTACCACAAGTCCGCCCGTTCTACAAGAAAACACAGACTCTTTTTTCCGCCCTACATTTTCTTCCGCAATTTCCTGCATTTTACCCACGTTTTACTGATTTGTGTCCGTTGTTTTTGACTGTAAATTCAAACATTTCATTCGTCTTTTCGCATTCTACATAATTTTTGACCTTGCGATTTGGCCGTCACAAGCTTTGTTTTACTTGAAAGTTTCCCTGCAGTCCTGTATAGTAATGTTAATAAAATCGGTGCAAAAAATATTTTTTTGTCAAAACCAAAGATTGTGAGGCGTCCATTATGAACAAACATACCCCGCACGACGCGACGGCGATCTTCCAGTACGAGGGAATTCCCGCCGCCAATCAGCTCGTTCCGCTTGGACTTCAGCACGTTGTCGCGGCCGTCGTCGGCATCGTCACCCCGTCCATCCTGGTAGCCAACACCTGCGGCATCGAGGGAGCAGATCGCACCCTGCTCATTCAGGTTTCCCTGCTCGTCACCGCACTCGCTACCCTGCTCCAGCTCTTTCCCATCTTCGGGCGCATCGGTTCCCGTCTGCCCGTCATCATGGGTATCAGTTTCGCCTATGTCCCCACGCTTCTGGCCATCGGCGGACAGTTCGACCTGCCCACCATCCTGGGCGCTGAGATCGTCGGCGGTGTCGTCGCCATCCTGTTCGGCATCTTTGTCAAGCAGATCCGCGTTCTCTTCCCGCCCCTCGTCACCGGTACCGTTATCTTTACCATCGGCCTGTCGCTCTATCCCACCGCAATCAAGTACATGGCAGGCGGTGCGGGCACCGAAGGCTTCGGTTCGCCCCAGAACTGGTTCGTCGCCATTCTGACCCTGCTCGTTGTTACCGTTCTGAGCCACTTCTGCAAGGGTGTCCTCAAGCTCGGCGCCATCCTCTTCGGTATGATCGTCGGCTCCTTCCC
>CAUEJN010000038.1 GCA_959018045.1 uncultured Butyricicoccus sp.
GAGAGAATTGCGGCAGTCGCCGTACAAGGTAAACGTGGACACGACCATCAGTCCTCCGCCGACATCGGCACAGGAAAGATTCATTTTATCGTTTTCATCGGTAAAAATACGCAGTCCGACACACTTATCTGCCAGATAATCGGCCTCGGCCTCGGTGTCGCCCTCGCACACGCCCAGCAAAATCAGCAGGCCGTGCGAAATACTGCCGTGCACCACGCCGTCAATCGTGACCGACGCGTCTTTTGCACGCTGAATGAGTGCTCGCATGGTATTTGGTTTCCTCCTCAGCGTCCGGTATCGCTCGCGATACGTGCGACATCGACGACGCCCTTTGTATTCTTGATACGGGTCATAATATGCTTGAGCTGACGCACGCCGCTGACGTCGATGACCGCGTTGATCACGCCGTAACCATCTTCCAGATTGCGTGCGTTGAGGTCGTGTACATTGACCTTGGCCTGTGCCAGCAGTACGGCAATGTCAGCCAGCACGCCCGTGCAGCTGCGGGTGGAAATTTGCAGTGCGGTCGAGAACTTGCTGTTGCGCTCGAGCAGATCCTCGTCCCACCAGCAGTTTACCCAACGGCTGCGATCCTTGTCTTGCTCGTTGATACGCACGTTCACGCAGTCGCGGCGGTGGATGGACACGCCATATCCGCGCGTGATAAAGCCGATGATGTCATCGCCCGGAATCGGGGTGCAGCAGCGGGCAAACTTAATCAGACAGTTGTCAATGCCCTCAACGATGACGCCCGACTCACTGTGCTTGTTCTTCTTCTGCGTCTGCTGCTGAGGCTGGTTGGTCATCTGGTCGGCCTTCTCCAGCCGTTCGGCGGCGCGGCGCACCCGTCCGACTTCGTCCTTGACCTTGTTGAGAACCTTGGTCAGAGTGATGCCACCGTAGCCCAGCGCTGCATACATCTCGTCGATGGTCTGATAGCTGAACTTATTTAGCGTATTCTGAATGACTTCCTCATTCTCGTAAAAGCCGTTATATAGCAGGTTTGCGCGCAGTTCGCGGTCCAAATCTTCCTTGCCCTTGATGATATTTTCCTCACGGCATTCCTTCTTGAACCACTGCTTGATCTTGTTGCGCGCCTCGGTCGTGCGGACGATCTTGAGCCAGTCACGGCTGGGGCCGTGTGCTTCCTTGCTGGTCAAAATCTCGACAATATCACCGTTTTTGAGCTGGCTGTCGATGGGCGCAATGCGTCCATTGACCTTGGCACCGGTCATACGGTTGCCGACCGCCGAGTGGATGGCATAAGCCAGATCGATGGGGGTTGCACCAGCAGGCATGTTGACGACATCGCCCTTGGGCGTAAAGACGAATACCTCGTCCGCAAAGAGATCGACCTTGATGGCCTTGATAAAGTCCTCGGCCTCGGTGTCCTGCTGCGCTTCGAGCAGCTGGCGAATCCACGAAAACGCCTGCTCGTTCCCCACCTTATCCAGTCCCTGCTTGTACTTCCAGTGCGCCGCGACACCGTACTCTGCCATTTTGTGCATTTCCTCGGTGCGGATCTGGATTTCAAACGGGATACCGTCGCGGCCAATGACCGTGGTGTGCAGCGACTGGTAGCCGTTGGGCTTGGGCGTGGAAATATAGTCCTTAAACCGTCCCGGAATGGGCTTATACAGGTCATGCACATAGCCCAGAACGTTATAGCAGTCGGCCACGGTATCTACGATGACGCGCACGGCGCAGATGTCGTAGATTTCGTTCATGTTCTTATGCTGAGAGTACATCTTGCGGTAAATCGAGTAGATATGCTTGACGCGAGCCGAGATATCGTGACGGATACCAGCCTCGTTGAGCTTGAGCGAGATGCTCTCCTTGATGTGATCGAGGAAATCCTCGTATCGCTCGGACTGCTGCTCCAGTCCGTCCACGATTTCCTGATAACCAATCGGGTCAAGGATGCGCAGACACAGGTCTTCCAGTTCCCACTTGATGCGGCTCATGCCCAGTCGGTGCGCGATGGGCGCGTAGATCTCCATGGTCTCGAGCGCCTTGTCGCGCTGCTTGCGCTCTGGCAGATACTGGAAGGTGCGCGCGTTGTGCAGGCGGTCGGCCAGCTTGATGAGGATAACGCGGATGTCCTTGGCCATCGCCATGAACATTTTGCGCAGATCCTCAAACTGCTCCTGCTCCTTGGAATAGCGCAGCATACCCAGTCGGGTAACACCGTCTACCAGCTCGGCAACCGAAGTGCCGAACTTATTCTCAATTTCACGATAGCCGAACGCGGTGTCCTCGATGCAGTCGTGCAGCAGGCCGGCACAGATCGAGTCGGTATCCAGTCCCATCTCCACGATGATCTCAGCCACCGCGACCGGATGGATGATGTAGGGTTCGCCGTTGCGGCGCTTCTGACCTTCATGCGCCTGTGCCGCGCACTCATAAGCGGCACGGATCTTCTTGACATTGGCCGAGGGGTTCTGCTTTTCCACCCGCTCGATCAGAAAATCAATCCTGTTTTTCATCGGAGCGCTCATAACTTTGACACTTCCTTTATTCTCAAATCACACTGCCCTGCATCGTATTGCAGTCCTTGCTCATGGATTTCAGGGTCTTGAGGACAACCGACTTGGAGATATCAGCCTTGCCCTCGATATGTTTTAGCACAATATTCAGCTGTCCTTCCCGGAAGTGATAGCTGAGCAGACGGCTCTCGCTGAACACGTCCAGGCAGACCAGCAGCTTGCCGATGTTGATTTCGCGGCGGCTCTCCCACGACACCCGGCGCGACAGTGCACCATCGGGCACCGACAGCCAGCCATCCTCGCTGCGGCTTAAAATATGTCTCCAGACCGCGACCAGATCACGCCGCTCAGGCAGCAGCACGCAGGCTTCGCGTGCGGTCAGCGCACCGTCGGACATGAACCGATTGTACAGGTTCAAAATCTTCTGGTCGGCCATGACCTCGCAGGTGCTCAGCTGAATGTCACGGATGACCAGCTGCACGCTGCACCGTCCACGGTACTCATTGATCTCCAGACAGAATGCCGCGTCTACATAGTTGCCCTGTGCAAAGCCACATCCGCCCTGTCCGGTACCGAACAGCATGGCGGTGTAGGTCTGGCCGTCCTTGGACAGCGTCAGGCGCACATGACGGTCGGACGAAATGGGCGTAATCTCCTCGACCAGCAGATCGCACATGGAAAAGACCGGCTGCGGGTTGCCCATGCCAAACGGCTCGAGCACATCCAGCCCGCGGGTGGCCTCGGTTGAGATAAACTCGGGTGCAATCGGGCAGTCAATGTGCAAAATGGGCATGAGCTCCTGCGGGTTGACGTGCTCCCGCGCCCAGGCCTCCATATTTTCATGGAACTGCTGAATATTCTCCTCGCGGATGGTCAATCCGGCAGCCAGTTCGTGTCCGCCGAAGCGTTCGAGCAGCGGTGCGCTGTCGCACAGTGCTTCATACAGGTTAAAGCCCTTGACCGACCGTCCCGAACCCTTGCCAATACCGTCCTCCAGTGCAATCAGCACGGTCGGGCAGGCATAGCGGTCGCAGATGCGCGACGAGACAATACCGATCACGCCGTGGTGCCAGTCCTCCCCGGCCAGCACGATGACCTGATCTTCCAGCGGGTCATACTCCCGGCGCAGTTTCTGCAAGGCCTGTTCCAAAATCTGGTTCTCGGTCGCCTGCCGCTGCTTGTTCTGCTCGCACAGCGCCATGGCTAAGGTCTGTGCACGGCGCGGATCGTCGGTCAGAAATAGCTCTGCAGCCATGTCCGCATGCCCCAGGCGGCCTGCGGCATTGATGCGCGGGGCTAAAATAAAGCTGATGGTCGAAGCGGTCAGCCGTTTCCCCTGCTGTCCGGACTCGTGCAGCAGCATGGACAGACCAACGTTTTGCGTCTCTGCCATGCGGCGCAGACCGGCTGCGACAATAATACGATTTTCCCCGATGAGGGGCATCACGTCAGCCACTGTACCCAGTGCGACCAGATCGGCGTACTGTTCGAGTACGGCACGCTGCTGACCGTCTCCAGCCAGTGCGCAGGCCAGCTTGAACGCCACACCGACGCCTGCCAGCTCGGCAAACGGATAGGTACTGTCGGCACGCTTGGGGTTGACGACCGCGTTGGCATCGGGCAGTTCTTCCCGGCATTCGTGGTGATCGGTCACGACCACCTCCATGCCGAGTTCGCGCGCGCGCGCGATCTCCTCGAACGCCGAAACGCCCGAGTCCACCGTGACAATCAGTCCGATGCCGTCCTGCGCCAGACGATCCATCGCGCCCATGCTCAGGCCGTAGCCCTCGCTCAGGCGGTCGGGAATGTAGTGGCGCACATCCGCACCCAGACTGCGCAGTACGCGCGTCATCACACAGGTGGAAGTCACGCCGTCCACGTCGTAGTCGCCGAATACCGCGATCTTCTTTCCCTGTTCGATCGCTCGGCGGATGGTGTCCCGCGCTTTGGCCATATCAGGCAGCAGCATTGGATCATGCAGCTTTGCGGGATCGGTTTCCAGAAAGGCACGGGCAGCCTCAGGGGTGTCAATCCCGCGCGCGCATAAAGCGGCGGCAGCAAGCGGCGTAAAACCACAGCTGCGTGCCAGTGACCGCACGGTTTCCAGGTTGGGTTTGGCGATCACCCATCGTTTCATTTTCATGGTTATCCCTCGAAGTATTCTTATTCAGACTTATCATAGCAGAAAACACATGAAATCTCAACATATTTTGCCGTCCTTTCTTGCCCTGTATCCATGAAACGCAGAAAAGACGTCTGAAAGTCTGTCCTTATATGCTGTAAGCACGAACACGCAGTCCGCATGCGTTCCCGTAAACTGCACACATTTTTTAGAGCATTTGCCACTCCAAAGAAAAAGACCGCTTCAAAAAGCGGTCTTTGACATAGAACTGATATTTTATTCGGCTTCGCGGCGTTCGCGGTCGCGTTCGAGCATCTTTTTGAGATATTTTCCGGTGTACGACTTTTCGCACGCGGCAACGTCCTCCGGTGTTCCGGCAACAACCACCTCACCGCCGCCGTCGCCGCCCTCGGGGCCGAGGTCGATGATATAGTCAGCAGTCTTGATGACGTCCAGATTGTGCTCGATGACGACGACCGTGTTTCCGGTATCGACCAGCTTTTGCAGCACGTCTACCAGGCGATGCACATCGGCGATGTGCAGGCCGGTGGTCGGCTCGTCCAGAATGTAGATGGTCTTGCCGGTCGCACGCTTGGACAGCTCGGTTGCCAGCTTGGCGCGCTGTGCCTCACCGCCCGACAACGTGGTCGACGACTGGCCGAGCTTGATGTAGCCCAAACCAACGTCCTGCATGGTTTGCAGCCGCCGTGCAATCTTGGGCACGTTCCCGAAGAAGACCAGCGCCTCGTCCACGGTCATATCCAGCACTTCATAGATGTTTTTGCCCTTGTAGCGCACTTCAAGGGTCTCCTTGTTGTATCGCTTGCCCTTGCACACGTCACAGGGCACATAGATATCGGGCAAAAAGTGCATCTCGATCTTGAGCAGGCCGTCACCTGTACACGCCTCGCATCGACCGCCCTTGACATTAAACGAGAATCGTCCAGGGCCGTAGCCGCGCATCTTGGCATCCTGCGTCGAGGCGAACAGGTCACGAATATCGTTGAACACGCCGGTATAGGTTGCCGGGTTGGAACGCGGCGTACGTCCGATGGGCGACTGGTCAATATCGATAACCTTGTCCAGATTTTCCATGCCCTCGATGGAATCGAACGCACCCGGTCGGGTCTTGGCACCGTTCAAATCAGCGGCCAGCTTCTTGTACAGAATCTCGTTGATAAACGACGACTTGCCCGAACCGGACACGCCGGTTACACAGGTAAGCGTGCCGAGCGGGATGGAAAAGTCGGTGTGCTTTAGGTTGTTGACCGCCGCACCGCGCACGGTCAGCCACTTGCCGCTTCCCTTTCTGCGCACCTCGGGCACCGGAATGAACCGTCTGCCCGAAAGATACGCACCAGTGATGGACTTTTCATCCGCGAGCATCTCGTCGACCGTACCCTGGAACACGACCTCACCGCCGTGCACGCCTGCACCCGGACCGATATCGACGATATGGTCGGCAGCGTACATAGTGTCCTCATCGTGCTCGACCACAATCAGCGTGTTGCCCAGATCGCGCAGACGCTTGAGCGTATCGAGCAGCTTATCGTTGTCGCGCTGGTGCAGACCGATGGACGGCTCATCCAGAATATACAGCACGCCCATGAGCGACGAACCAATCTGGGTCGCCAGACGGATGCGCTGGCTCTCACCGCCCGACAGCGTACCCGAAGCACGCGACAGGGTGAGGTATTCCAGACCGACCGACTGCAAAAATCCAAGGCGGTCTAAGATTTCCTTGATGACACGATCGCCGATCTTGTGCTGCATTTCGGTCAGTTCCAGATTGCGCATAAAGTCCAGCGCCTTGGTGACCGACAATTCACAGTACTGGGCGATGTTCAGACCGCCCACCGTGACCGCAAGAATCTCTTTTTTGAGGCGATGACCATGACAGTCGGGGCAGAGAATCTCACTCATGCAGTCCTCGATCTCGGCACGCATGTAATCGCTGTTCGTCTCGTGGTAACGGCGTTCCAGATTGTTGATGATGCCCTCGAACGGCTGGCTCATCGTGCTGCCCGAAAACCGCTTGACCGACAGTTCCAGCGGTTCGCCGCGCGTACCGTACAGCAGCGCATCCAGCGCATCCTCGGAGAAATCGCACAGCGGAGTGTCCATGGTGAACCCAAAGCGCTTGCCCAACGCGTCATAGTACATGCGCGAGATCGTGCCCGGCTCAGCGTTCGACCAGCCCGATGCCCGGATGGCACCCCCGGCAATGGACAGCTTGCGGTTGGGGATGATACGGTCGGGGTCAATCTTCATCTGGATGCCCAGACCGGTACAGGTTGGGCAGGCGCCATAGGGATTGTTAAACGAGAACATGCGCGGTGTCAGCTCTTCGATCGAGATGCCGCAGTCCTCACAGGCGTAATTCTGAGAGAAAGTCAGCGTCTCACCGCCGATGACATCTGCCAGCACCAGACCGCCCGACAGTGCGGACGCGGTCTCAACCGAGTCGGTGATACGCGAGCGCGCGTCCGGGCGCACAACCACGCGGTCAACCACAACTTCGATCGAGTGCTTTTTATTCTTCTCCAGCTTAATCTCCTCGGACAGGTCGTACAGATTGCCGTCCACCCGCACGCGGACATAGCCCGACTTACGAGCATCGTTCAGCACCTTGACGTGTTCGCCCTTGCGCTGGCGCACGACCGGTGCCAGAATCTGCATTTTGGTGCCCTCAGGCAGGCTCATCAGCTGGTCAATGATCTGGTCAATGGTCTGCTGGTGAATCTCCTTACCGCACTTGGGGCAGTGTGGTGTACCGATTCGCGCCCACAGCAGACGCAGGTAATCGTAAATCTCGGTAACCGTGCCCACCGTCGAGCGCGGATTCTTCGAGGTGGTTTTCTGGTCGATGGAGATAGCCGGAGAGAGGCCGTCGATATAATCTACATCGGGTTTTTCCATCTGTCCAAGGAACTGACGCGCATAGGAGGACAACGACTCGACATAGCGGCGCTGACCCTCGGCGTAAATGGTATCGAACGCCAGCGAGGATTTACCCGAACCAGACAGGCCGGTAAAAACCACTAGTTTATCACGCGGGATGGCGATATCCACATTCTTGAGGTTGTGTTCTCGTGCTCCCTTGATATAAATTTGCTCTTGCATAGATCTTCCTTTCGCACCGGTATCCGCTCACACAAAGGTGGCGTTGTCCGCTCTGCGGGCGTAGCCAAGTTCCAGCTCTTCCTTGTGGTACAGATATCCGGGATCGTCGTAATATTTCGCGCCGGTGGGACATTTCTTCACACAGGCGCAGCACTTGATACAGACACCGGGAACCAGCGACGGGTCGCTCTTGTCAATCGAGCCCATCGGGCAGACGTTCACACAGATGCCGCAGCCGTCGCACTTATCCGGGTCGGTTTTGGGTTTCACTTTCAAAATGTTGATGGGATTTCCCGCACGGTCACGGGGTGTATAGTAAGGACGGACGGGGTCTTGACCACCAACCTGCGCGGGTGTGACATAGGTTCCTGCGGTCAGTTTCTCCCAGACCGCGTCGGCAAATGCACGTACTTCAGCAAGGTCGTCCGCGTCCGGCCGTCCGGCTGCAAGCGTACGCGAAAAAGCGTGTTCTCCGACAAAGGCCGCACCCGCAATGGTATGAAATCCATCTTGCTCCAAAATGTTGCGCAGTTCCATCAAACCGTCATCGTAATTGCGGTTGCCGAACAGCACGACCGGCACGGCCAGCGCACCGCCGCCCACGACCGTATGTAAATACTTGACCAGCAGATTGGGTACACGTCCGGCGTAGACCGGTGTGCCAAAGACGACCAGATCATCCGTGCCGAAGGTCTTGACCGTCTCGCGGGACGCGGGCAGGGTAAAATCGAAAACTTGGCAATCGGTCTTGGCGTGCTGTGCCAGCGTCTGCGCAATCGTGCGCACGACCGTCTTGGTCGTATCGGTCGCACTCCAGTACATCGCGTGAATGGTTCTCATCTGTCTCTCCCCTCTCGTCATAGGTCGACCTGACTGCCTGCGGGCAGATATCCAATCTGATCGCCCAGCATATCGTGCAGTACCGCGTAAGCATGCCCACCGGTACAGTGTCCGGTCAGATAGCGTGCACCGGTTTTGCCAAGCCGCTCACCGACCGCACGAATCAGTTCGTCCGGTTCGCTCTTCTTCTGGCTGGGACTATACAGGTGCATGCCGCCCACCACGACATCGGGCATCCGTCCAGCGTGCTCAGCTGCACGCTGCACCAGATTGACCACACCGCGATGCGCACAGCCGGTAAACAGGATGCATTTGCCCTTGTCGTACACAATCAGGCTCTGTTCATGGGCAAAAGCATCGGGTATATAGGCATCGCCCACCCGCTCGAGCAGGTTTTTGCCGCCTTCAGACTGGCATTCGGTGCCGGTCACGTCAGAAAACAGCAGCAGATTGGGGCTGACCTCATACACGTCCCCGGTAGGAACCAGACGCGGATGGTGCACCAGGCCAGGATCTAAGCCGATTGGACGCACACCCTCGGGTTTGCGCGAAAAGTGCGGCTCAAACGCCCGGGAATGGACGTAGACCGGCGCGTGATCGTTCTCTCTCAGAAAGGCGGACAGTCCACCGCCGTGGTCATAGTGTCCGTGGGACAAAAATGCGCGGTCAACACGGACAATGTCCAGCCCCAGCGTGTGCGCATTGCGCAAAAACAGTTCACTCTGTCCGAGGTCGAACAGCAGGTGCTCGCGCTCGGTCTCAAGATAAAAACTCAGTCCATGCTCACAGCCGAATGCCGGGTCGGCTGCATGCTCCTCGACCAGCGTATACAAGCGCATGTCTGCGCCTCCTCTCTCTATTTCCCGCTCTCGAGTGCCTTAATCTGGTCACGCAGCTCGGCTGCCAGCTCGAACTCGAGCAGCTTTGCCGCCTCCTTCATCTGACGGGTCAGGCGGGCGATCTCGGCTGTGCGCTCGGTCTTGCTCATGCGCTTTTTGCCGGGCGTCTTACTCTCGGACGAAATCTCAATGATCTCGTGGACGTTCTTCTGGATGGTTTTGGGCACGATGCCGTGCGCCTCGTTGAATGCCATCTGCTTTTCTCTGCGGGGTGCGGTCTCATCGATGGCATGATGCAGGCAGTCTGTGAGTGTATGCCGCTCTCCTCAAC
>CAUEJN010000039.1 GCA_959018045.1 uncultured Butyricicoccus sp.
TTTGATTTCTCTTGAACCGACCTTGCTTTCTGCGGCTCTATTATGCAGAATAAGAAAGAAAGGAGTGAAAAGCCCCATGGCTTACAGTATACCCGCCGAAGGGCTTCCCGCTATCGTGCCCGACTTCGACACCCTGTTCGAAACCTACCAGACCGAGGCGCTGCGCGCGGCTTACCTCATCTGCGGAAACCGGGCAGATGCCGAGGACGTGGTACAGGATACCTTTGTCAAGTGCTACGAGTCCATGCACCAGCTGCACGATCCCACCCGGGTCAAGGCGTGGCTGTTCCGCATCCTGACCCGCACCGCATGGCGCGCCTGCCAGAAGCACCGCCGCGAGCTGCCGGTCGAGAACCTGTATGACAGTCAGGAACCCGTAGGCGAGGACGCATCCGCACCGCTTTTGCGTGCCGATCGTGCGCGAGCAGTCGCGCAGGCGCTTCAGTCGCTCGAACCCAAGCAGCGCACCACCGCCGTGCTCTACTACTACAACGACATGTCGGTATGCGAGATCGCGCAGGCAATGGGCTGTTTCGAAGGTACGGTCAAGTCCCGTCTCTATCACGCACGTCAACACTTAAAAGAATCTTTGGAGGTTGAGTTCGATGAAATTTGATGAATATATGCACGATTCGATGAAGGAAATCGCACAAGACGTTCAGCCTGACCCCAGAATGCGCGCGCGCGTCATGAACGCTGTACAGATTGAGCGCACCAAGTCCCGTCCGCGCCGCATGCGCTTTGCCGTTGTGGCCGCTGCGATGGTCTGTGTCCTGATTGGCGGCGCGTTTGCAGCCGGCCCGATCGTCGGTTTGACATCCAGCATGAACCCCAATCAGGTGTCCACCTCGCTGGACGATGAGGCCAAGGTCGAAAAGGAAGCCGGTTTTACCGTCCGTCTGCCCGAGACGCTGAACGGCGCTTCGTTTGATAACATGATCGCGCAGCCGGTTAACGCCATCGACGCCGACGGCAACACCGTTTACAGCTATCAGGAGTTCTACGCATCCTATCGCGATGGCGCAACCCAGCCATTTCTGAGCGTCATTGAGAGCGAAAATGACAGCGATGAGGGCGTGAGCGACAAGACCATCGTGGATACCCGTGAGGTAAATGGCATTACCATGACTTATCGTGAGATCCCGACCATCCACCTGCCGCCTACGGAAGATGCAAAGCCGACTGCGGAGGAACAGGCTGCGGCTGACCGTGGAGAAATGTTTATCTCTTATGGTTCGGATACCCGTGAAGACGGTATGTACCATACGATTGATTGGGATGAAGATGGTCTGCACTATGCAATCGCTTCGAACGACGGCGATTGGACGGCAGATGACTTCTTTGCAGCTGCGGAAGATGTTTTGAACACGGAAAAGTAAAGTACCGCACCCCTACTGAAGCTTTCGCCGGCCTTTCTCGAAAGGCCGCGGGTTCTCAGGGCAGAGCCCTGAGTCGGACTCCGCAGAGTCCGAAATTTCCCCTTTGATTCCCGGTGTCCGACCCGGGAATCAATCAAAACAAACAAAAAAGGAATGACCAACCGAATGGTTGGTCTTTCCTAATGAGCGCACTTTGTGTGCGAAGTATTGCGCATCCTGCGGGATGCGCTTTTTTCTTATTTTTTAGTTGATTTTCCCTCGCGGGAGATCGGGAAAATCAAAAAGAGATTTCGCCCGTTGCGACGGGCGACCAGGCTGCGCGCCTGGACTGCGCCGGGTCGCAGACCCGGACCCGCTTGTCGCCTGCGGGCGGGAATAAATGCGTCAGTCGAACTTTTTGCCCTGCCAACTATCCCGTCTCGCAAGTTCCTGATCGATCGCGTTGAGCACTTCACGCTTGCGCTTTGTCCACATCGGGCCAAGCACGTCCTGTGCGGGACCATCTCCAGTCAATCGTCCAATCACGGTGGTCATGGGCAGACGTTCCAACTGGTCACAAGTCACCGCGACATATTCCTCCCTTGTAAGCAAGGGAAAGTCCATTTGTGCCAACCTTGTGCCTTTCAAGACGTGCAAAGCGTGGATTTTGACGCCATCCGGGTACATGTGTCCGAGCACATGTGCACTCTCACGCATATCGTCGAGGGATTCCTCGGGCAAGCCATTGATGAGGTGCACCCAAGTGCAGATTCCGCGCTTTTTGAGCCTCTCATAACCTTTACAAAACTGGTCGAACGTCTCACAGCGGTTCATAGCCTGCAAGGTACGATCATGGACGGTCTGCAATCCAAGTTCGACGGTCAAGTCGGTTTTCTCAGCATATTCTGCCAGCAAATCGGCTGTCCGCTCGTCGATGCAGTCGGCGCGGGTGCCGATGACCAATCCTGCCGCGCCCGGCAGGGCAAGTGCGCGGTCGTACTGCTCCCGCAGCGTTTCAATCGGTGCGTATGTACCGGAAAATGCCTGAAAATACGGCTGATACCGTGCGTCCTTCCACTTTCCCTGCACTTTCTCAATGCCCGACCGGTATTGTTCCTCCAAAGACGGCAAAGCGGCGATCTGGTCGCCGCTGCCGCGCCCCGAACAAAAGGCGCATCCGTCTATGCCCAGTTTACCGTCCCGGTTGGGACAGGTAAACCCACCGTCGAGCGGCACGCGCACCACACGTCCGCCCTTTCGGTGCTTCAAAAAGTAGGCATAAGTATAGTATCGTTTGTTATCATCGCTGTACGGGAATCCACTCATGCCGGCAGCTCGGGTACCAGCGTCCAATGGATGCACCAGTCGTTCGCCTGCTCATGATTTGCGTGGTTGCCTGCAACCGGGTCGTCGATCTCCGGGGTGACGTCGTAAGTAATCATGGGGTCATTGACCGGGTACGAACCCTTGCCGCTGAACTTATCGGTCATGGTCACGCTCGCGGTGTTAGTCACCTTCCAGCTGTCGCCGTCCTTCTCGACCAGTCCCAGCGTGAAGGGTATGCTGGCATCCTCGGCGGTATTCGCCCAGATGACAACGACCTTGCCCTCACGGGCTTCGATCTGCTTGACAACTTCCTGGCTTTCCTTGGTTGCTGCCTGTACGGCTTCATCCTGGGTGGTGTAGCCTGCCGACGCTGCATCTTCCTTGCTATCGCCTGAGCCGCCGCAGCCGCTGAGCATCATTCCCATCGTGAGCATGCTCACAGCCGCCAGTACTGCGGCAAACAGTCTCTTCAGTTTCATGTTTAGATCTCTCCTTTTCACAATTTGTTTACATTTTACCATCAAAAAAGCGCCGCGTCCCCGCAGCGCTTTTGTTGACTTGTCAGATTTTACTTGGTGCCGAAAATGCGGTCGCCCGCGTCGCCGAGACCGGGTACGATGTAGCCGTGCCCATTGAGTTCAGGATCGATTGCTGCGGTAAAGATTTCGACATCGGGGTGTTCCTTCTGTACAACGTCCAGACCTTCCTGGGTGGACAGCAGGCACATGAGCTTAATGTGCTTAACACCACGCTTCTTCAGTGCGGAAATCGCCTCTGCCGCAGAGCCGCCGGTTGCGACCATGGGATCGATGACGATGACATCACGCTCTGCGATATCGACCGGCAGTTTTGCGTAATACTCGACCGGCTTGAGCGTATCGGGATCACGATACAGGCCGAGGTGGCCGACCTTTGCCGCCGGAATCAGCTCGAGCATACCGTCGAGCATACCCAGACCTGCACGCAGGATGGGTACAAATGCGATCTTCTTACCCGAGATCACGCGCGCCTTTGCGTGTGCCAGTGGGGTTTCAATGTTGATCTCCTTGAGCGGCAGATCGCGGGTTGCCTCATAGCACATGAGCATTGCGATCTCGCGGGTTGCCTCGCGGAATTCCTTAACGCCGGTCTGGCGGTCGCGCATCAGGCTGAGCTTATGCAGGATCAGCGGGTGATCCATAACATGAATCTGTGCCATATATTCTTAACTCCTTTAATTGATCTGGGGTTGTTTTACTTGCTGTGCTTGGCCTCGATCGCGTGGATTTTCTCGATGCGACCCAGATGACGGCCGCCTTCCAGCTCGCCCTCGAGCCAGACCTCGACCATCTCTGCCGCTTCGCCAGGTCCGGTGATGCGCTCGCCCAAGCACAGAATGTTTGCGTCGTTGTGCAGACGGCAGTACTTTGCAGCGAAATGCGACTGGCAGGCTGCGGCACGGATGCCGGGAACCTTGTTTGCAGCGATCGAAATGCCGATGCCCGAACCGCAGATCAGGATACCGCGCTCGTGCTTGCCTGCGACGATCGCGTTTGCAACTGCCTCAGCGGCATCCGGGTAATCGTAACGCTCAGTCGAGTAGCAGCCGTAGTCGGTGAACTCGTACTTGTCCTTGAGCATTTCCATAAGCTTGACCTTGAGGGCATAACCTGCGTGGTCGTTACCAATTGCAATGGTCATTTGTTTGTACCTCCGTTCAATTTTCGATCCCGCATCTGTTCGGCCTGCGGCTTGCGCAGGTAGACTGCGTCGAGCGTTTGTGCGTCGACTGCCTTTCCGTCGCGGAAGGCTTGCAGCGCTGCCATCGCCACGCCGTACGCACCGGGATAAATGAGGTGCGCGGGTGCGAGCGCCAGATGGGGACAAATTTCGGTAAGATTAGTATAGCACAAATATGCGCCATCTCCAACCAGAATTTCACCATCTTGTCCAATTTCCTCGCCCAGCGCCTGGATGGTCAGGGCGCGGTCGGGCGTCAGGCGTTCGGGTGCACCGACGCCGTTTAGGTGGAATCTGGCGTTATACACCTGTCCGGCGCGCGCGTCCATCACGCACGACACCGTACCGGTCATACCGGTCAGGTTCCAGGCCATGGCCTCGAGCGTGGACACGCCCACGCAGGGCAGGCCGGTGCCCATCGCAAGACCCTTGACCGTCGCCACACCGATGCGGATGCCGGTGAACGAACCCGGTCCGGATGCAACAGCGAAGCCGTCCAGCTCCTTCGGGGTCAAACCTACATTGGAAAGCAGCTGCTCGGCCATGGGCAGCAGCGTGCGGCTGTGGGTCAGACCGCAATTTTGAAAGGCCGACGCGACGACCTTCTCGCCGTCGGTCAGGCACACGGCGGCAGACACCGCCGATGACTCAAAGCTCAGTAGTTTCATGGATTTCCTCGATTTCAAGCAAACGGTCGTCGGGCTGCTCGCCGTAGGTCAGACGCACCGACTTATGGTGCGCGGGCAGCAGTCCGCCCGCATTTTCGCTCCACTCGATGAGCAAAATGCGCGTACCGTCCAGGTATTCCTCAAAGCCCAGCTCAAACAGGGCTTCCTCGTCCAGGATACGGTACAGGTCGAAGTGCACGACCGTGCCGTCCGGTGCGCTGTATTCGTTTGCGATGGCGAAGGTCGGACTGGTGACCCGGCCCGGATAGCCCAGACCGCGCAGCACCCCGCGCGCAAACGCCGTCTTACCCGCGCCCAGATCGCCGTCCAGCGTGACCACGTCGCCCGGTCTGAGCGTTTTGGCAAAATCTGCACCAGCCTGCTCGGTCTGCTCGGGGGAATGGGTGATGATCTGCATAAAAGAACCTCGTATCCTTTCGATGATAACTTATATTTTATCATACCACACAGGCCGGAAATTGACAAACCCCAATCTTGTCCCACTGGGCATTGCGTTCGGTCTGGCTGCGTGCTATGATGGAATTGATATCCAGATGACAGGAGGGACCCAGCGATGAAATCCATACATAAACGCATGATGCTGATGTTCGCGGTGTCGCTCATTTGTGCAGCGGTGACCGCAAATCTGACACAAAACAGCCGCTCGGCCATCCATCGGGTAGAACAATACGCGCCCGAGGTGGTATCCGGCATTGTATATGATGATTGGCTGGTTGAGACGCATGGCGGTTTTCACGGGGATGGCGATACGCTCATCCGCTTTGACGTGACCGATCCGTCGGTATTTGATGACTTTTGCGCGCCGCCGTTTGAATCTACCATCGAAATCCCTACGGAAAACGAAATGACCGTGCAGAATCTGGTTCTGTTCTCGACCGATGCAGAGATTCCCGACCCGGAAACTGCCTATTGGATGCTCGACGCGCACGGCCCGGCGAGTATGCCGTGGGCAAATCTTTCCATCGGGCTGTATTATCCCGAGGAACAGACGTTTTACTGGTACGAAAGTGATACATAAGAGAAAGACCGCCGAACGGCGGTCTTTTGTTGTCTGAAATTTTTTTGTTTTGCGGGAATGTGCGCCCGTTTTGATGTGTCTAATAGGCAGAAAGGGGGAAGGGTATGGAAAATCAAGCCGAACTGACACGGATGATGCAGACCTACGGCACCCAGCTTCTGCGCCTGTGCACACTGTATCTCAAAGACCGCATGTTAGCCGAGGATGCCGTGCAGGAGACCTTTGTCCGGGCTTGGCGTGCCGATTTTCGTCAGGAATGCAGTGAAAAGACCTTTTTAACGCGCATCGCCATCAATATCTGTAAAAATTACCTGCGTACGCCCTGGCACACCCGGCGAGCTTCAGCCGAACTGCTCGACCAGCTCACAACACAGATTCCAGACGTCGATGACACGCTCTTGCGGGCAGTGCTGTCCCTGTCGCAGGCGCACCGCGCGGTGATTTTGCTCTACTATTATCAGGGATTTTCGGTAAATGAGATCGCGGAGATCCTGTCCATCCCGTCCGCGACCATCAGCACCCGGTTATTCCGAGCACGGGAAAAACTGCGGTCGATGTTAAAGGAGTGGTATTATGACGAACCATGAGAAAATGAGCGAGCAGTTAGACCGAATCATGGAATCGGTCGTATTTGAACCCCGCATGGAACAGTCGGTACGCCAGCGACTGCACGAGCGCCGTGCGCCCCGCCGTCTAACCCGCCGCGCCGTGATCGCTATGGGCTTATGCGCTGTGCTTGTGCTGTCTGCCGGTGCAATCGGGCTGTCGGTAGTCGATCAAATGCGCAGCCATGCCGGGTCGTTTGCCCCAGCCATCCAGTCCCCGACCGCAGCCGTACAGGAGCGTGACGGCATTGAGGTTTCGGTCGTCGGCGCGTACAGCGACTCCTACGGCGCGACGGTATATGTTGCCGTGCGCGATACGCAGGGCAAAAACCGTCTGAACGCGGACAGTCATCTGCGCTCTTGGAATCTGGATGCCGAGAGCGATACGAAGCTGAGCCGTGCCGGCGTGCTCGACCTGAACAATCTGGTTTCTTACGATGACCAGACGCAGACCGCTATCTTTTGCCTGCGCGGCAGCGGCTTACAGATGAGCGGCGCGCAGCCGGGTTCGCAGCACACCTACACGCTGACCTTGGGTACCATCCTGCCCAAAGCGCACGAACTGACCTTCACCCTGCCCCAAAGCACCGCATCCGAAACCATCACCCAGACCGAGACCATAGACCAGCCGCTCGACCTCAGCCTGTCGCGGACGGATGAGCCGGCTGAGGTTCCGCAGGCGGTCATGCCCGAACCCGTCGCGGAGGGTGTCACGGTCACGGCAGCCGGTCGGCTGGGCGACGACTACCATGTGCGTCTGGCACTTTCGGACTGCACGGCCGGCAAGCTGAGCGGCAACATTTCCACCGATTCACCGCTCGCGCACCCGGATTCTTACGTATCCAACATTATTTTTGACGATGGTCATGCCATAGACTACATTCTGCACGGCACACGCATTCCCGATGCCTCGGCCACCGATGACCTGTCCTTCTGTCTGACCTACTACACCGAGCCGGTCTTGTATGGCGACTGGACGATACCGGTCACCTTCACGGTCAGTGAGCAGCTTCCGCTGCAAATTCCGGCAGGCTGCAAGCTGGCCAGCGCGGAACTGACTGCGTTCCATGTCCTTCTCACCGTTCCGGAAGATCAGACCTACGCCTACGGCGGTACGACGGTCAGCATCCGGTATCAAAACGGTGAAGTTATCACTTGCAGCGGTAACGGCTGGAGTCTGACCGATCCAGCCGCAGATGGGCAAACACAGTATTTTATGGAGTGGTCGACCGATGAACCGGTCGAGCTGGCACAGGTTGCATCGGTGACGGCTGGTGATTTTGTGCTGACTCCGGTACAGGAATAATAAAAAAGGACTGCAAATGCAGTCCTTTTTCTTTTAAAAATCCGACCAAGGCCATAAAACCTGACTTGTATACTTTTCGTAAGTAGTGTTGTTTTGATTGAGATAAAGGACGTTCCGACCAGAAGGTTCCACGGTCTTGTTATAGAATTCGTTGGACACTTCATACACAATCCGTCCGCCGCCATTCATCCAGCAGATGATATAGAGGAGATCGGACGCTGGTCCATCCGGAGGATGCAACAAAAAATCCTTTATTTTTTCGTGTATTTCCCGTCTCCTTTTGTACTTTCCATTTGTCCTGTGCGGTTATATATGATATCATAAAGTTAGAAAGAGGATGGAAAATAAAGCCGTCAGGAGGTGAGCGCAATGCGTTTATGGCCCGATTACATTGCCTCCCGCCGAACCGCGCTGACTGTACTGCTGTTTTGCACGCTGTTTTTGGTCGTTCTGACCGGCGCCTATGCGCAGCGTCCGCCCGCCGCCGTCCCCACTCCGCCCTACATTTCGCCCGGAGAGCAGGCGATTGTCTTGCAGGAAGAAGATGGGGTTCGGATTTTGCTGCTTTACGATCCAATTTCGCAGGGATTTCGCTGCGCGGTCTCGCTGTCGAGCGATCCGGCGCAGGTTTTATACAGTCCGTCGGTGCACTTCAACATCACCCCCGGTCATCCGCTCACCATTCGCTATCCCGATGCCGAGCAGGAGGAAGATTTACAGGAAGATGTACCGGCTGTGGACACCGAAGAGTCTCTGCTCCCGGTCGAGGTCTGCATTACGCCGCGGGTGTTGACCACCAGCCGCACGTCGCAGTATACGAGCGAGTCGTTTGTGCAGGAATGGCATGTGCGCTGGAAGGAATTGGAGGATGGAGTCGTTTGGGCGTGAAGATTCAGGTTTTTTGAGAGAGGCTGCGGGTGCGGTCTCTCTTTTGTTTTGGAGTGGGGCGGGAAAAAGAAAAAGACCCGAGCCTTGCGGTCGGGTCTTTTGAGCGCGTTTGACGCGCTGGGAGAATTTCGCTCGCTGCGGCGAGCGATTATTTTTTGTTTTTGGTTGAAACCCGGGTCGGACACCGGGTTTCAAGAGGGGATTTCGCATCCTGCGGGATGCGACTCAGGGCGCTGCCCTGAGAACCCGCAGCCTTT
>CAUEJN010000040.1 GCA_959018045.1 uncultured Butyricicoccus sp.
GTGGGGTTCTTGCCGTAGCCCTCGTCGGAAACGATGAGTTGTACATTGCTGGGATAGCCTGCGATGGGGTAGTGGGTGTAGACCTTGACGCCCAGTGCAATCAGACGGCGCTTGAACGCGTCGGCAGCAGCCTGACCTGCGTACTGGGTGATGACGACCGAACCGACATACAGACCGATGCCGCGGAATGCGTCGATCAGACGCAGTACATCAACATCATAGGTAATGCCCAGATCCGAGCGGACTTTGTTCTTCTCGATGTCGCCAGCCGAGATGGCGATGACGATTTCAGCCTGATCGGCCATCTGCGCGAGCATGCGCACCTTGCTGTCGGGTGCGAAGCCGGGCAGAACGCGGGAAGCGTGGTAGTCGTCGAACAGCTTGCCGCCGAACTCCAGATAGAGCTTGCCGCCGAACTGTGCGATGCGCTTTTTGATGTGTTCGGACTGCATGGACAGATATTTGTCGTTGTCGAATCCAATTTTGTTCATAATCTAGGCCCTTCCTTCTATATAACGGTTACTCGATCCGATAAATTTACATACGTCATAAATTATAAAGACTTTTTCCGGGTTTTACAACGGCTGTCCGGTAAATTTACATGGAAAAATTCAGCCGGAAAAACTGTGCAAAAATCGTGATTGTGCCCGTTGCAGGACACAAAAAGACCGTACGACAGGGGGACGGTCAAAAAGTTATGCGGCGGCATGCAGACGGGAAAGAGGTGAAAATAACGTATCCGTACCGGATGCAGGAGAAAAACAGATGAAGAATCCCGCACGCAAGGGAAGATAGAGATGTTTGCGATCGACGCAGACGGTAAAAGTCTGGTCAGCCTCGTGCCAGAGAGACAGCTCATATAAGGCTGCGGGCGGTTCGGACGTGATGCGGCGGGTCAGACCACGGAAATGCAGGGTCATATCACGAAGTGTTTGTCCTACGTCTGCGGCTTGCTCGGTAGAGAGCTCGACCGGAATGAGAGACGCACCCTGGTTGTGTTCGCGCAGTGTGCAGCTGCTGGGCTGGGTCAGCGCCTGTTCGCTGGTGAATAGGGTAAATGAATATGGGACAAATAGGACAATCAGAACCAGAACGGCCAGCACGATGGTTATGATACGACGTTTCACGTTATCACCCCCTTTGGTACACAGCACGAGTATATATTTAATGACTGTCAAGCATAGACGAGCACGCTTGCGCTTTTTCCGCGGGTGCGGTATACTAAGCCATACAGAAACTATGTGATAAGGAGCATTGGAGCTATGACGGTAACAGCAGCCGAGATGAAGGAAATTGAGCGCAAGGCAGCCGAGGGCGGCCTGAGCTATGAGCAAATGATGGAGAATGCAGGCCGTGCGGTGGCAGACTTCGTGCAGGAAAAGCAGCCGGTACTGCGCACAGCAGCGATTTTTGTCGGTAAGGGCAACAACGGTGGCGACGGACTGGTCGCAGCGCGTTATCTGCGCGAGCGTGGTGTGCGTGCAGCAGTCATTCTGGTCGAGGGTGAGCCCAAGAGCGAACAAGCGCGGGCGAATTTTGCAAAGCTGGACGAAAAGACCCCGATCTGGCCGATCGAGGAGCTGCAAATGGATCAGATCAACTGGATTTTTGATGCAGACGCTGCAATTGACGCGGTCTACGGCACCGGTTTCCACGGGGAGCTGTCCGACGTGGCACGCGCAGCGACTACCATGCTGTGCCGTTCGTTCGGTATGGTATTTGCCATCGATCTGCCCAGCGGTGTCAACGCAGACACCGGTGAGCTGGCTGTCGGTGCCGCGATGGCCGATCACACGATCGCGCTGCATGCCGAAAAGCCTGCGCACAGTCTGGCTAAGGCAAACTGCGGCCTGACCCATGTCGCAGACATCGGCATTCAGTAAGCTATAAAGACAGGAAAAAACCGCCCGAATGGGCGGTTTTTTTTAATGTTTAATTCTGCTCGTCCTCATACTGGCGCAGCGTGCCCTCGGTCATGTGGGACAGTGCGGCCAAACGCTCGTTGACCATATCCCACATGCACATCGGCAAGTGATCGCGATGACCACGGTGAATGGTCACGCATTCAAAACAGTTGCCGTGATGGGGACAGGCTTGCTTACACGGGCAGTGATCGCCGGACTCGCGTACCTGACGGAGAAACTCCATCTTCATTTCATACGCTTCCTGCTTTTTGCCCTGCTGATCGAGCTCATTTTGCCGGATGGCCAGCGGGTTGTTGTCGATCTGCATAAATAATGTGGTTAGCGGTACAGATCGGGCTTC
The DNA here is from genome assembly GCA_959018045.1 of uncultured Butyricicoccus sp. Taxonomy (GTDB): domain Bacteria; phylum Bacillota; class Clostridia; order Oscillospirales; family Butyricicoccaceae; genus Butyricicoccus. Next base: position 2,266 of record CAUEJN010000040.1, read on the forward strand.
TCGATGGTCTCAACCGGGAGAAATACGCCCTTACCGCGGGAGTTGTTCAGGGCATCGCCTGCAACACAAGCAACATAGCCATCCCAGGAGGACGGGCCGGTCAGCTTGCCGTTCTCAACGGACTTAACCCACTCGGTCATCTCGATATCGTAAGCTTCGATGAAGCGATCCTTCCAGTCGGTCAGGATCGGGAAGCTGCGGGTTGCGTCTGCACGCTTAACGACTGCGTACGGATCGGGCAGGTTGATGGTACCCTTCTCGCAGACAACCTGGCACTGGATGTCGTAGCCGTAGCCGTCAGCAACCTGTACCTCAACGTCGATGCGGCAGCCGTTCTGGGTCTCGAGCAGAACGATCTGCGGATTGTCGTAACCCTTGTTGCTCAGCGAGCTCTGGCGAACCTTCAGAACCTGTGCGCTCTTGTACTCGTCGCCCAGCAGCCAGCGGCAGATGTCCAGCTCATGGATTGCAACGTTGGTGATACCCATCTCGGTCTTGAAGCCCGGACCCTGGGAAACGTTACGATGGCATGCATGGATCATCAGGGGAGCACCCAGCTCGCCGGACTCGATGATGCGCTTCATCTCAGCGTAGCCACGGTCGTAGCGGCGCATGAAGCCTACCTGTACCAGGCGCTTGCCGTGCTTGAGCTCAGCCTCGATGATCTTCTCGCAGTCAGCTGCGTTCAGAGCCAGGGGCTTCTCGCAGAAGATGTACTTGCCATGCTTCAGACCCTCGAGGACATAGCCAGCGTGGGAGTCGTCAGAAGAAGTGATCAGGATAGCCTGTACTTCAGGAGCGGCAATCAGCTCTTCGCCAGATGCGTATGCACGAATGCCATACTGTGCTGCAACCTTGTCAGCAGCCTCCTGGAAATAATCCGCGCAGGCAACAACTTCTGCACCCGGTACCAGGTCATGCAGACGGCGGATGTGATCGCGGCCAATGGCGCCGCAGCCAATAACACCAATATTCAACATGAGATTTCAACGTCCTTTCCAGCGTTTTTTTCCAACTGATACAGTTGGTTGACTCTCTTACTTAATGATACGCAACTTGTGCATTCGGGTCAATGTTTTTCGTGTAAAATCGGAAGCTTAACCAAAATTCCGGGCGTATTTTTAGGCAAAGGATGGGATGTAGAACGGCAGAAAAGGCAGCTTAGAGTGTGCAATGTGCGATTTTGTTAAAGCACAAGTGCCTCACGCAGGGCACGGAGCGAAGCAATGTGACCGTCGCGCATGGACATGGTCAGATCTTCCATCTCGAGTGCGACCACATCGTCGTAGCCGCACATGCGAACGACCGAGAAAAATTCCTGCCACCACTGCATGCCGTGACCGGCGCCGACAGCGACATAGTTCCACGAACGCTTTGCAAAATCGTTGATGCCCTTGGTGTCGAGTACACCGTTCGGGCCGATCAGACGGCGTTCCATGCGGGAATCCTTGCCGTGGACGTGATAGAGTGCACCGGCTTCGCCCAGTACACGCGCGGCTTCCATGGGGTCGCCGCCCATCCAGAACAGGTGCGAGGGGTCGAGGTTCATGCCGATCAGGTCACTGCCTACCGCTTCGCGCAGACGCAGGCAGGTTTCCGGATTGTACACCAGCTGCATACCGTGGTTTTCCAGCGCAATCTTTTCAATACCGCAGTCGGCAGCCATACGGACGATGTCGCGCCACATGGGGATGGCGACTTCCTCCCACTGATAGCGCAGGATGTCCTGCGTCTCGGGCGGCCAGGAGGTCGTAACCCAAACCGGGGTACGGTCACCCGGACAGCCGGCAGGCAGACCGCTCATCATAACGATCTTATGGATGCCGAGCTGCTCGGCAAGCTGGAAGGTTTTCTGGGTGACTTCCATATCTTTCTTATATACAAGCGGGTTACCCGAACAGTTGAGTGCACACAGAGACAGGCCGCGCGAGCGCATTGCGTTGTACCATTTTGTGCGTGCAGATTTGTTCGAAACGACCGTGTCAAGATCAATGTGCGGGGCGCTTGACCAGTTACCCGTACCGATTTCCAGACAGGAAATGCGTTCACGCACACAGAAGTCAAGCATTTCTTCGTAGGGCATATCCAGGGTGCAGGTCTTAATACCGAGTTTCATGGTCATATTCCTCGTTTCTGTCTGAAGTATTTTGTGCAATTTGTCTTTGTACGAAATGACATCAGTCAAAGAGCACAAAAAGATGAAATGTTAATGTGCAACTTGCACAATGAAAGTGGTGATTGTTGGGAAAGTGAGGCGAAAAGGCGCAGAATTGTGTGTTGGCTTTTTTAATTTTAGAGCAGAAGTGATAAAAATGCAAGCAGAAAGGTCACAACAAAACACGCAGAGAAGAATACAAAGAACATCAAAATATGTTCAAAAATTTATTGAGATTGCCGAGAAGGAAAGAGAAAAGGCACAAGGCACATAAAAAATAAATCGGAATTGTAAATTTCTTAATCGAATTCCACAAAGTCAGAATCGAAAATTAAGCATACTTACAATAGTGCACAATCTCCTTGACAGCGTACGGCGGAGGACTTAAAATATAGACAATGACCTGTGTATTTCACAGGGGTAAATTTAGCGTTCCGCACAAAAACGAGACGCGTGAAGAAAAGAGAGGTTTGCATTATGAAAGTGAAGAAGTTAATGGCCGCAGCGCTGGTCGGTTCTATGGCTCTGTCTCTGGCAGCTTGCGGCGGCACCCCGGCTGAGGACACCAAGGGTGCAGAAACTGACGGAACCTCCACCGCTGAGGCTGGCGACGGCAACTACAACATTAGTGTTGTCCTGAAGACCACCGCTTCCGAGTACTGGGGTTACGTAAAGGCTGGTGCTGAGGCCTACGGCAAGGAGCATCCGAATGTAACCGTTTCTGTTAAGGGCGCTTCCTCTGAGACCGCTTACGAAGAGCAGCTGAACATGATCGACACCGAGCTCAACAACGCATCTAACGATGGCTTTGTTATCGCTCCGCTGCAGTCCGACATGGTTGCTAACATGCTCAAGGGTCAGACCAAGCCGGTCGCAGCAGTTGATACCGATATCGACGCTCCCGAAGTATTCACTTTCGTTGGTACCGGTAACGAAGCAGCTGGTAAGCTGGGCGGAGCTGCTGCAGTAGAAGCTGCAAAGGCTGCTGGCTGGACCGACATTAAGGCAATTGAGATCTGCGGTGTACAGGGCGACTCCACCAACGAGGCTCGTAAGGCTGGTTACATGGCTGGTATCGAAGAGGCTGGCGGCGACTTCCTCGAGAAGGAAACCCAGTATGCTGACGCTACCGCTGATAAGGCTGTAAACTGCATGGAAGCAATCATGCAGAAGTTCCCGGACGGCATCGCAATCATCTGCGCAAACAACGATGATATGGCTATGGCAGCTGCTCGTACCGCTAAGACCAACGCAGCTTATGCAAACACCATCTTCCTTGGCTTCGACGGCATTCAGGCTGCATGTGAGTCCATCCTGAAGGGCGAGCTGACCATGTCCGTTGCACAGCAGGGCTATGAGATGGGTTACAAGTCTGTTGAGGCTGTTGTACAGAAGCTCGACGGCGCTACCGATATCCCGGACTTCATCGACTCTGGTGCAGACGTTGTAACTCCGGACAATGCTCAGGAGCGCATGGACACCCTGAAGGGCTACCTGGCATAATTTAATCCAGCGTACACACTTTTTCTCGACAGTTAAATTAGAGAGAGCACTCCCGCCCTGGGCCTGAGGGCTGGGGCGGGAGTTTTATGTCTGCTTCCTGAAAAACTTCTATGGACGGAGCGACAGCCGTGTCCGGCAAATAGGGAGGGTACGGTTAAGATCGCGCCGAGAGCGATTTTCGAGAATTTGCTCCGCACCCCCATCTCGGAGAAGAACAGGTGATGAATCGATGAGTGAATATGTAGTAGAATTGAAGAATGCGGTGAAGCTTTTCCCTGGCGTCGTCGCACTGAAAAACATGCACCTCAACGTCAGGCCCGGCGAGATTCTGGGTCTGATTGGTGAGAATGGAGCGGGTAAATCCACGCTGATCAAGGTGCTCACTGGTGTACATCAGCCTGATGAAGGCGAAATCTATGTAGAAGGCCAGCTCAAGAAGTTCAAGGATCCTAACGAGTCCGCTGCTGCAGGTATCGCATGCGTATACCAGGAGCTGAACATCGAGCCCCTTCTGAGCATTACCGACAACATTTTTATCAACAAGTGGATCAAAAAGGGTGGTCTGCTTGACTATGCGACCATGCATAAGAAGGCAAAGGAAGTCATGGCTTCTCTGGGTCAGGATATCGACCCGCATAAGCCGGCGGGTACCTTCGGTATGGGCGTACAGCAGATGATCGAGATTGCCAAGGCAGTTTTGATTGATGCGAAGATGATTATCATGGACGAGCCGACTTCGTCCCTCGGCGAGAAGGAAGTCGAACAGCTGATGAAGACCTGCCGTGACCTGAAGGCACGCGGCATTGGCATCGTGTTCGTTTCTCATAAGCTGGAAGAGCTGTTCGAGCTGTGTGACCGTGTTACCGTTATCCGTGACGGTGAGTTCATTGAAACCCGAGACACGAAGGATTGGGATAATGACTCGCTCATTACCGCAATGGTAGGCCGCAGCTTGGACAATCAGTTCCCCAAGGAGTTCGGTCAGAAGAGTGCCGAGCCGGTTCTGAAGGTTGAGAACCTGCAGGAGGGCGGCGTACTCTTTGGTGTTGACTTTGAGGCATACGGCGGACAGATTCTGGGCTTTGCGGGCCTGGTTGGTGCCGGCCGTACCGAGACCATGCGCGCGATCTTCGGTGCAGATCCGATTGATGGCGGCAAGGTTTACATCCATGGCAAGGAAGTCAGCATTAAGAATCCGCGTCAGGCCATCAACAATGGCATTGCGTTCCTCACCGAGGATCGTAAGGGTCAGGGTCTGGTTCTGGCACAGACCATTCGTACCAATCTGATCCTTGCAAACATGAAGCGTTTTTGTAATGGTCCCTTCCTGAACGAGAAGAAGATCGTAGAGTCTGGTCAGGAACACATCAAGTCCCTGCGCATCAAGACCCCGTCGATCGATGAGATCGTTGGCCAGCTGTCTGGTGGTAACCAGCAGAAGGTCGTTATCGGTAAGTGGCTGAATGCGGACGCAGACATCTTTATCTTTGACGAGCCGACTCGTGGTATTGACGTCGGTGCAAAGGTCGAAGTATATAACGTCATGAACAGCCTGGTCAAGGCCGGCAAGTGCGTCATTATGATCTCTTCGGAAATGCCCGAGATCCTGGGTATGAGCGACCGCGTTGTCGTTATGCGCGGCGGTAAGGTTATGGCGACGGTTGACCGCGACAGCAAACATTTCAATCAGGAAGATATCATGAAGGCTGCATGGGGAGGAACATTAGATGGCTAAGACGATGACAAAGAAGAAAAGCGCCAATGGAGTATCGCTTGGTACCCTGGCTGCTCTGGTAGTTCTGTGCGTGCTGATTGCAATCGCATCGCCAAACTTCTTAACCTTTAACAATATCATGAGCGTATTCAAGCAGACCGCGTTTAACGCATTCGTATCTGTTGGTATGCTGCTCTGTCTGATCACCGCCGGCATTGAGCTTTCGGTTGGTGCAAACGCAATTTTCTGCTCGTGCCTGATGGGTATGATGGTACAGAAGGGCATGACTAGCGGTATCGCAATGGTTATTGTTGCACTGATTGCTGGTACTGCGATCGGTCTGATCAATGGCCTGCTGCTCACCCGCCTGCACCTGCCTCATCCCTTCGTTTCTACTCTGGGCATGAAGAATGTTCTCTGGGGCGCAGCGCTGCTGGTTACCGGCTCTCAGATGGTTTCCGGTTTCCCGGAGGGTGCAACCTGGTTCGGCAGTGCAACTGTCGGTGGTTTCCCGGTTAGCTTCATCTGCGTTATCCTTCTGTACGTTGGTATGCATATTTTCCTGACCAAGACGACTCTGGGTCGTTCGATCTACTGTGTCGGCGGTAACCCGGAAGCAGCACGCCTGTCCGGTATCAACTCCGCAAACGTCCTGACCTTCTGCTATACCTTCTCTGGCCTGATGGCAGCAATCGCTGGTATCGTAACCACCGGCCGTTCTGGTATCTGTAACGGTACCATGGCAATCCAGCCGTACGATACCGACGCAATCGCAGCCTGCATCATCGGCGGCGCATCCTTCATGGGCGGCAAGGGCACCATGGCAGGTACTATGGTCGGCGTTCTGATCATCGGTGTTCTGCGTAATGGCTTCACCCTGCTGGCATTCGACTCCGCGCTCCAGAACCTGGTACTCGGCCTGGTTATCATCCTAGCAGTCCTGATGGACGTTACCCGTGAGCGCATGGAAGCTAAGGCTCGCCGTCTGGCTGCTGCAAACTCCGCAAAGTAAGTTCATACTTGCAAGTAAAAAAAGAAGCGCTTCGGCGCTTCTTTTTTTATTTGTTTTCGTCGTGTGCCTGACGCTGCTGTTGGATTGCCGCGTGTTCGGCCTCCAGCTCGCGGTAGAGTGCGCTGATGCACCAGGACGCATTGGTTGGGGTAACGACTGCCTTGAGCCGTACGCCGCCTGCACGGCGGATCTCAGCCAGAAAGGCATCGAGCTGCGGCTCGGTAAATTCGTGGAAGATCAGCATTTCCTGCGTAAAGGGTTCACCTTCCAGCGGCTCAGCGTCGGCGTATGCGGGCAGACCGACCAGACGACCAAGCGGAAGGGTGAATTCATCCGGCGATACTGTGTGGATACGCAGTCCCAGTTTGACCGCAGCCATCTTGATTTTGGCCGCCTTGGTACCGTTTAAATTACAGCACAAAACGGTTGCGCGGTTTGGGTGTTTCATCAAAATTTCCTCCTTTCCCATATGTAGATGATTTT
>CAUEJN010000041.1 GCA_959018045.1 uncultured Butyricicoccus sp.
GGGCGACTCAGGGCTCTGCCCTGAGAACCCGCAGCCTTTGAAAAGGCTGGCGAAACTTTCATTACGCCCGCGGGCGGGTTTTAGTTCTTCAAGCTATGAATGGGAGCCGGGATACGGCCACCGCGATGAATGAACTTCGCCGGGGACTTGGTCGAGATCGGCATGATGGGTGCCGAGCCGAGCAGACCGCCAAACTCAACAACCTCGCCGACCTTCTTACCAACTGCCGGGATCACGCGGACAGCGGTGGTCTTATTATTGACAACACCGATTGCGATTTCGTCGGCAATCAGGCCGGAAATGACCTCTGCGGTGGTGTCGCCGGGAACGGCAACCATATCGATACCAACCGAGCAGACAGCGGTCATTGCTTCCAGCTTTTCCATGCACAGCGCGCCCTGCTGAACGGCAGCGATCATGCCCTCGTCCTCGGAAACCGGGATGAAAGCGCCAGACAGGCCGCCGACGCTCGAGGAAGCCATAACGCCGCCCTTCTTGACTGCGTCGTTGAGCATTGCCAGAATGGCAGTGGTGCCGCAGCCGCCGCAGGTCTCCAAACCGACTTCTTCCAGAATACGGGCAACCGAGTCACCGATTGCCGGGGTCGGTGCGAGCGACAGGTCAACAATACCGAAGGGCACGCCCAGACGTTCGGACGCGATGGAGCCGACCAGCTGACCCATACGGGTGATCTTAAATGCGGTCTTCTTGATGATCTCTGCGACCTCACCGATCGAGCAGTCACCAGCGCGCTTGATTGCCGCCTGAACAACACCCGGACCAGAAACGCCGACGTTGATGACGGTCTCAGGTTCACCGATGCCATGGAATGCACCAGCCATGAACGGGTTATCATCGACTGCGTTTGCGAATACAACCAGCTTCGCGCAGCCCATCGAACCGTTATCCTTGGTGATCTCAGCCGTGTCCTTGATGATGCGGCCCATCAGTTCGATCGCATCGAGGTTGATACCGGCCTTGGTGGATGCAACGTTGACCGAGGAGCATACGCAGTTGGTGGTTGCGAGTGCTTCCGGGATGGACTGAATCAGTACCTCGTCGCCCTTGGCAAAGCCCTTCTGGACGAGTGCCGAGAAGCCGCCAACGAAGTTGACACCGGTGGTCGAAGCTGCACGGTCGAGTGCCTGCGCAATCGGTACATAGCTTGTCGCGTTGGTGGTTGCGCCGACCATGGCGATCGGGGTGACCGAGATACGCTTGTGGATGATCGGAATACCCAGCTCTCGCTCGATCTGCTCACCGGTTGCGACCAGATGCTCGGCACGGCGGGTCACCTTGTCGTAAATCTTGTCGCTGAGCACCTTGATATCATCCGAAGCCAGGTCACGGAGCGAAATACCCATAGTGATGGTTCGAATGTCCAGATGCTCTTCCTCGATCATCTTGATCGTCTCTACAATATCGCTTGTGTTAATCATTGCCATTTATCTGCACCTCAAACTGATTTCCGATTAAATGCGGTGCATCGCATTGAAGATATCCTCATGCATACAGTGCACCTTCATACCCATCTCGGTACCGACACCGTCCAGCTCTGCGCAGAGCGCGTCAAACGGAACCGTACAAGCAGTGATATCCACGAACATAACCATGGCGAACATTTCGTCCATGACGTTCTGGGAGATATCCTGAATGTTTACCTTATGGTCGGATAACTTCTGGGAGATCGCGGCAATGATACCCGTTCTGTCCTTACCTACGACTGTGATGACTGCACGCATGTTTCATATCCTCCAAATACATGAAAAAGTGGTGGGTGTCGGCGGAAAATAGCCGTCGTCTATTCTATATCATCGACGCTGAGCACGTCGGTGATGATGAGATTGGAAACCAGAAAGCCGGCTTCGGTCAGCCGCCATCCGGTTTGGGTCTTTTCGGTCAGACCCGGTTTTTGCAAGGCCGCAAGATGCGCTTCATAGGGTGTAAAATCCCGTCCGAAGCGTGCGGCAAAGTCCTGCACGTCCACGCCCGCAGCAGTACGCAGGCGCAGCATGATATATTCGCTGTGCGGGGAAAAATCCGGGATATCCTCCTCGTCCACAACCTGTGCATGATCGCAGAATGCGGTGAGCGAGGACGGTTCGGCAAAGCGCCGTCCGGCAACGTAGGAATGTGCTCCCGGTCCAAGGCCAAGATAGTCGGACAGCGTCCAATAGCGGCTGTTATGCCGTGACGCACGGCCGGGCTGCGCCCAGTTGGAAATCTCGTAGTGCTCAAATCCAGCTTGCCGCAGGCGGTCACACAAGGCCAGATACAGGTCTGCCTGTGCGTCCCCATCGGGTAAGACCGGATTTTCCCGTCCCATCGGTGTGCCCGGCTCCAGCTTCAGGCTGTAACAGGATAGATGCGCCGGGGACAGCGCGAGCAGCGCTTCGACCGATTGCATAAAGTATGCCTGGGTCTGTCCGGGCAGACCGTACATCAGGTCTAAACTGATGTTGTCAAATCCTGCGTCCTGTGCGCGGCGTATGGCGCTCTGCGCCTCGGCAAAGGTATGCCGTCTGCCCAGCATGCGCAGTTCGTCATCGTGTGCCGACTGCACGCCAACCGACAGACGATTCACGCCCGCGTCTTTGAGCATGCTCAGAAGATCATCGGTCATGGAATCCGGGTTGCACTCGACCGTGATCTCGGCATCGGGCAGGATGGAAAACCGCTCACGCAGACCATGCAGCATGCGCGTCAGGCGCTCTCTGCCCAAAAGTGAAGGCGTACCGCCGCCGAAATAGACCGTATCAGCCTGCCGTCCGGCAAACTGCGGCGCAAACTTGTCCGCGTGCCAGAACAGTGCTTCGATATAGTCATCCATCTGGCTCTGCTTGCCTGCGAAGGAATAAAAATCACAGTAACGGCACTTGGAGGCGCAGAACGGGACGTGGATATAAAGTCCGAAATTATTCTTCATCCAGCTTGAGCACGGCCATAAACGCCTCGCTCGGCACCTGAACGGTACCCAGCGTGCGCATACGCTTCTTGCCTTCCTTCTGCTTTTCGAGCAGCTTCTTCTTTCGGGTGATATCGCCGCCGTAGCACTTGGCAAGCACGTCCTTACGCACGGCCTTGACGGTCTCGCGGGCGATGACCTTGCCGCCGATGGCTGCCTGAATCGGAATCTCGAACAGCTGACGCGGGATGTTCTCCTTGAGCTTTTCGCAGATGCGGCGTGCTCGGCCGTATGCCTTCTCACGGTGCGCGATGAAGGACAGGGCATCGACCTGATCGCCGTTTAACAGCATGTCGACCTTGACCAAATCGCTCTTGCGGTAGTCGCTCAGCTCGTAGTCGAGCGAAGCGTAGCCCTTGGTGCGCGCCTTGAGTGCGTCGAAGAAATCATAGATGATCTCGTTGATGGGCATTTCGTAATGCAGCTCGACCAGATTGGTGTCCAGATACTGCATATCCTTGAATACGCTGCGGCGCTCCTGACACATGGGCATAATATTGCCGACGAACTCCTGCGGCGTGATGATGGAAGCCTTGACGAAGGGCTCACGCGCCTCGTCGATGACTGCCGGGTCGGGATACTCATGTGGGTTGTCAATCATAACGGTCGTGCCGTCGGTCTTGACGATCTCGTAGACAACCGAAGGCAGCGTGGTGACCAGATCAAGATCAAACTCGCGTTCCAGACGTTCCTGAATGATCTCCATGTGCAGCATACCAAGGAAGCCGCAGCGGAAACCAAAGCCCAGTGCAACCGAGGACTCGGGCTCAAACGACAGCGCCGCGTCGTTGAGCTGGAGCTTTTCCAGCGCATCGCGCAGGTCGGGATACTTGGAACCATCCTCGGTGTAGATACCACAGTAGACCATGGGCTGTGCCTTGCGGTAACCGGGCAGCGCCTCAGGGGTCGGGTTCTCCACGCCGGTGACCGTATCACCGACACGGGTATCTGCCACATTCTTAATAGATGCCGTGAAATAGCCAACCTCGCCGGCCGACAGCCCCTGCGTCGGGGACAGACCCAGCGGGTGCATATAGCCGCATTCAATGACCTGGAACTCAGCGCCGGTCGCCATCATGCGCACCTTCATGCCCGGTTCCATGTGACCGTCCAGCAGGCGCATATAAACGATGACGCCCTTGTACGGGTCGTACTGGCTGTCAAAGACCAGTGCACGCAGCGGTGCGTCCGGGTCGCCGGTCGGTGCCGGGATGTCGGATACGATGCGCTCGAGCACCTCGTGGATATTCAGGCCAACCTTTGCCGAAATCTCGGGTGCATCCTCGGCCGGAATGCCGATGATGTCCTCGATTTCCTGCTTGACGCGCTTGGGGTCGGCTGCTGGCAGGTCGATCTTGTTGATAACCGGTACGATCTCCAGATTATCCTCAAGGGCAAGGTAGGTATTGCCCAGCGTCTGCGCCTCGATGCCCTGTGCGGCATCTACGACCAGCAATGCGCCCTCGCACGCGGCGAGCGAACGCGAAACCTCATAGTTAAAGTCAACATGACCCGGGGTGTCGATGAGGTTCATGTGATAGATCTCGCCGTCGTCTGCCTGGTAATCCATGCGCACCGCGCGTGCCTTGATCGTAATGCCGCGCTCTCGCTCGAGATCCATATTATCGAGCAGCTGCTCCTCCATCTCACGCTGGGTGACGGCCTTACACTGTTCGAGCAGGCGGTCGGCCAAGGTGGATTTACCGTGGTCGATGTGCGCGATAATGGAAAAATTGCGGATATTTTCTTGTTTCTTCACACAAATACTCCTTCATGTAAAGTGATCGGGCGCAAGGATACGCGCCCTGATGTTCTTCTTTATTAGATAGGATACATTATATCAGAAAAAAACGCCTCTCACAAGAATTTATCGCGTCTCACCCCTGCCCGGAATGCCGAATTTGCGGCTTTTCGCGCCGGTTTTTTTGGTATTTTCCGCAGGAAAATGGTATGACCTTTGTGCAGGGCATACAAGTTTTCCGTCCGGGTTTGTCTGAAATCCCGATGGTTTAGCGCGATGAAATATGCTATGATAGGTGTCGTAAATCGTCGATTTCAGTGAGGTGATCTGTACAAATGATTGCATATTTGATTCTGACCATCGTATATTTCCTCTGGACACGCGCACTGCTCCCCCGTTTGCCCGCCGATCTCGCCGGGTTGGCTGCGGTCGGTGTATTCAAATGGGTTCTGCTGTTCTTCATCGGCCTGACCTTCGCCCGTGCATTCTGCCGTTACTACCGTCTGCGCCGTCTGCCTGCGCTCATGCTGGTTGTGCTGGCGCTGCTGTTCATCGTGTGCACGGCGTTCACTGCTGCACAGATCTTGCAGCCCTTCGTGTCTACCCTGCCCGCATGGCTCGTCCATCAGCCCGCGACGCTCACCATCCCGGTCGCGCTGTGCGCCGGTGCGAGCGTAAGCATGCTCTGGTGTGGTGCGACCTCGCCTAAGTACGTGTCCAAGCACGGCAGAGGGCATTAAAGCGCATTGTCCACGAATTGTATCCGACCCAGATCGCCGTCCGGTTTCCCGGACGGCATTTTTATGATCGTGCCTGTTTGGTGTCGTTTGTGTGAACTTTACCGAAAGGCCTTAACCGCATCAGACTATCGTGATAGTCTATATCCATACTATTGCAGTAGTCCGTCGCAATCCGCATCCGTCTTGACGACGGACGATGCGGCTCTGGCAAAGCGGTGAGCTGCCGGCCAAGGACATCGCCCGCACACTGGCCGACTCGGTGGGCTGGAACAAAAACACCACCTACACCGTACTCAAAAAGTGCATCGAAAAGGGTGCTGCTGTGCGCGAAGATCCCGGTTTCCGCTGTCGTGCATGCATCACACGTGAGGAAGTCCAGCGACAGCAGGCACACGAACTGGTCGACAAGCTGTTTGACGGCTCTCCGTCCTCTCTGGTCGCCTCTCTGCTGGGTGACAGTCAGAAGCTTCCCGATGAGGAAATCGAACGCCTGCGCGGCCTGATCGATACGCTCAAATAAAGGATGTGCCTACCGTGGTAATTTCTCTGTGCTGATTGGCAATGACATGCCTCGTCCGCTAATTCCCCCCGCCGCCGTCCGGTTCTGCCGAACGGCGGTCTTTTTTGACCTTTTCCTTATTATTTAGGTGCTTCGTGCGATCATTTACGATTTGTCCATATAGATTCACAAATAATTCACATAATACCCTTGACAGGAAGGGGCGGCAGTGGTAAATTAAGTTTAGCACTCAGAGACACCGAGTGCTAACGAGAACATCAGACATAAAGGAGCATTGGCAAAGTGGAGCTTTCCGAACGCAAACAGCAAATTCTCAAAGCGATCATTGCCGAATATATCCGCACGGCCGAGCCGGTCGGCTCCAAGGCGCTTGCTACCCTGCCCGAGCTGTCCTTCTCCTCTGCCACCATCCGAAATGAGATGAGCGAGCTTGAGGAAATGGGCTACCTCGAAAAGCCGCACACCTCCGCCGGACGCGTCCCTTCCCACAAGGGCTACCGCTTCTACGTTGATCATCTGATGCGCCGCCCTGAGGTCTTCCCCGCTGGTCTGAGCGATCAAACCGCGCTGATGACCCTCAAAGAGAAGGAACTCGACCGCCTGATCCAGGAGGCTGGACGGCTCATCTCCTCGCTGACCGATTACGCCGCCGTCGCGGTCACCCCACACTTATCGCGTGTGACCATTCGGCAGTTTGAGCTCATCCCGGTCAACGACACCACCTACGTCATCGTCATCCTCACCGACGCCAACGTGGTCAAGAACAAGCTTGTCCACACGGCCGCGCCGGTCACCAAGGAACAGGCTGAGCTTTTAACCTACGTGCTCAACCAAACGCTGACCGCCATCCCCATGGCGCAGATCACTGCCGAGCGCTTCGACGTCGTCCGCCGCGCCGCAGGGCTGACCGCTCTACTTGCACCGGTTGCCGAGTTCATTTCTGAACTGATCGAAGACCTGGGCAGTCAGAAGGTATTCCTCGAGGGCGCAAACAAGCTGCTGCGCTTCCCCGAATACCACGACACCAGCAAGGCGCAGACGCTGCTCGCCTACATGAGCGATGACAAAAAGCACCTCATTCCCTTACAGAAAGAGATCGACGGCGTTCAGATCTTCATCGGTGCGGAAAACGGCGAAAACCCGCTGTCCGACACCAGTATGATCTACGCCAAGTATGGAATCGGCGACATTGGTCAGGGCATCATCGGCATCGTCGGCCCCACCCGTATGGATTACGCATCGCTGTCCGCACGGCTGTCCGGCTTCGCCAAGGGCTTAAACCGGCTGATCGCTGAAACATTCTACGACGAAAATAAATAACCGAGGTATTGCAATGGCAAACGAAAAGGAAAATCTCCAGACTGAAGAGGAAGTGGAGACCGTTCAGACCGAAGCGGGAGATGAAACCGCTGAGACTCAGGCAGGAACGGAAGATAGCGCACTGAGCGCACTGCAGGCGCAGTACGACGAGCTGAATGATCGCTACCTGCGCATGGCTGCCGAGTACGACAACTTCCGCAAGCGCAGCCGCTCCGAGCGCGACAGCGTACATGCAGAGGCCGTCGCTTACGCCGTCAAGGCGCTGCTGGCAACCGTCGACAACCTGTCCCGCGCACTGGCACAGCCCACCGAGGACGCTGCCTACAAGCAGGGCATCGAGATGACGTACAATCAGATGATGGAGAGCTTCCAGTCTCTGGGCGTCACCGAGATCGTCTCCGAGCCGGGTACGGTTTTCGATCCCAACCTGCACAATGCAGTGATGCACATTGATGACGACTCGTTCGGTGAGAACGTCATCGCGGAAGTCTTCCAGAAGGGCTTCCAGCTCGGCGACAAGGTCATCCGTCACGCGATGGTCAAGGTTGCAAACTAAATTTTGCTGAAAAAACATCTGTTTTTATTTAGATAAGGAGTCTTGAATTATGGGCAAGATTATTGGTATTGACTTAGGTACCACCAACAGCTGCGTCGCCGTTATGGAAGGCGGCGAGCCGACTGTTATCGCAAACGCTGAAGGCGCTCGTACCACCCCGTCGGTTGTCGCTTTCTCCAAGACCGGCGAGCGCATGGTTGGCCAGGTTGCAAAGCGCCAGGCTGTTACCAACGCTGACCGCACCATCAGCTCGATCAAGCGTCACATGGGCTCGGATTACCGTGTTTCCATCGACGACAAGCAGTATTCTCCCCAGGAGATCTCGGCAATGGTTCTGCAGAAGCTGAAGGCTGACGCAGAGGCTTACATCGGTTCTCCGGTTACTCAGGCCGTCATCACCGTTCCGGCATACTTCACCGACTCGCAGCGTCAGGCAACCAAGGACGCTGGTAAGATCGCAGGTCTGGAAGTTCTGCGTATCATCAACGAGCCGACCGCTGCTGCACTGGCTTACGGCGTTGATAAGGAGACCGAGCAGAAGATCATGGTTTACGACCTTGGCGGCGGTACCTTCGATGTATCCATTCTGGATATCGGCGACGGCGTTCTGGAAGTTCTGGCAACCGCTGGTAACAACCACCTGGGCGGCGACGACTTCGACCAGCGCATCATGAACTGGATGGTTCAGGAGTTCAAGAACAAGGAAGGCATCGACCTGTCGGCTGACAAAATGGCTATGCAGCGTCTGAAGGAAGCTGCTGAGAAGGCAAAGATCGAGCTGTCCGGCATGACCTCCACCTCGATCAACCAGCCGTACATCACGGCTGATGCAACCGGCCCGAAGCACCTCGAGCTGACCCTGACCCGTGCAAAGTTCAACGAGCTGACCGCAGACCTCGTTGAGGCAACCATGGGCCCGGTTCGTCAGGCAATGAGCGACGCTGGCCTGCAGTCCGGCGATCTGGCAAAGGTTCTGCTGGTTGGCGGTTCCTCCCGTATCCCGGCTGTTCAGGAAGCTGTTAAGAACATCACCGGCAAGGAAGGCTTCAAGGGCATCAACCCCGACGAGTGCGTTGCAATCGGCGCAGCCATCCAGGGCGGCGTCCTGGGCGGCGAAGTCAAGGACGTTCTGCTGCTCGACGTTACCCCGCTGTCTCT
>CAUEJN010000042.1 GCA_959018045.1 uncultured Butyricicoccus sp.
GGAGATGGTTCGCGCTGTCGATCGAGAGTGTTACGGTCTGCATGTACCGAATGATATCACGCCGGCGGGTGCGTTCCCGATACTGGTAGAGCAGGAACAGTAAAGCGTCCAACGCAACGCCGGTGACTGCGAACGGAACCGAGATATAGGCGCAGGCGAGCGCAAACAGCAGAAAGACAATAAAATAAAACTGATGTCCGGGCTGTAAGAGCTTTTTTAATCGCTTATCCAAAGCAGATGCCCTCCGTTACACATAATTATACAGATACAGTATACCAAAACCCTTGCGTAAAGTAAATGAGAAGTTGTTTTCTCTTTTGGAATATGTTAATGTAATATGGTAGTTTACTTTTCAGGAGGATTTTTTATCATGCAGTTTTCGTTTTATCATACCAATTATAATGTGCGTGACCTCGATCGCTCGATCACGTTCTATCGTGAGGCTCTGGGTCTGACCGAACAGCGCCGCATCAATGCCGAGGATGGTTCGTTCATCATCGTATACCTGGGCGACGGTGTCTCCCCCTTCCAGCTCGAGCTGACCTGGCTGCGCGACTGGGATCGTGCGTACAATTTGGGCGACAACGAGTTCCATCTGGCCTTCCACGTAGACGACTACGAGGCAGCACACGCAAAGCATCAGGAGATGGGCTGCATCTGCTTTGAAAACCCGGCGATGGGCATCTATTTCATCAACGATCCCGACGGATACTGGCTGGAAGTCGTTCCGCAGAACAAGTAACAGAAAAAAGGTCATGTCGATAAGGCATGACCTTTTTCATTGCATCCATATCATTTTACAGCTTGCGATAGCCGCGCGGAGTGACAATCGCGTCGAGCGGGATACCTGCCGCGCACGCCGGGCAGTTCTTGCCGTGTGAACAAGTCCGATAGTTCGGGAAATCTGCACCGGTAAACAGGCTGACCACCGGTTTGCCGTCCAGCTCAGAGATATTGGAGAACAGTGCAGCGTTTCCCACAACGTGACCGCCGTAGTATTCCACGCACTCGGCAATGCTGCGCGCTGCCGTCATCGCCAGACTCTGTTTATGTTTTAAGTCGGACATATCAATCTAGTAATTGATATGAGAGTGGTTGGTCGCAAAATGTCCCGGAATCGCATCGGCATACAGTCGGGATTTGACTTTGGAAAGCACACAAATAGGTTGCTGCATAGAAAAACCACCTTTCACTGTCCGTCTCTGAATTGTCCATATTTCTCTCTTATTATACTGCGTCCCCTGTTGCTTGACAACCGGTTATGCCTTACGGTACAGATGAATCTGGAAGCTGATTAGCGTGGTCAAAGCGTCCCGATGGAGCAGGCGGTCAGCGGCTTCCTTGGGGGTCTTCCATGCATACGGGGTCATCTGATAGAGTGCAGCAATGTCCTGCGGATCGGTCAGCGTGATGGTATCTTCCACGCAGACCTCCCGCTCGAAGGTCAGACCGGGAAGCTCACGGATCTCAGTAGGATTTTCGTAGGGCTTCTGGTACAGCACTTCCTTCATGCCCCACAGGTGACGCGCACCCGGTGTGACCGTAAGCAGCGTCCCACCCGGACGGAGTACGCGTGCAAACTCCTCGGAGCACATGGGCGCGAACAAGTGCAGCACCAGATCGACCGATGCGTCGGCCAGCGGCAATTCGAACAGGCTGGCGATAGCAAAGTCACCGCGCGGACAGGTACGTCCGGCATGGCGCAGGGCATAGCGCGACAGGTCGATGCCAGCCAGACGGGCATCCGGGCAGGCATCCAGCACCGCACGGGTGTACCATCCCTCGCCGCAGCCCGCGTCCAGAATGTCCCGGGGTGCACAGTCCGCTGCCAGCTTGGCAACCGCATCGCGCAGCGGCCCGTACCAGTTGCCCTCTAAAAATCGCGTGCGTGCCTGACACATCACCGCACTGTCACCCGGGTCACTGCTGCCCCGGCGATGCTGGCGCAGTAGGTGGACATATCCCCCGCGTGCTGCGCGGTCAAAACAATGTCCCTTGGGGCATCGGGCGTTCTTCTCGTCAAATGTCAACGGCTGTCCGCACACCGAACAGCACAGTAAACTCTCTTTCATGGATTCCGCTTCCTTTCCAGCAGCACATCCAGCATCTCTTCTCCCGGTGTCAGCGGCAGATTGCCGGTGTGAATCTCGTCAAATATCCCGCCTGCCGCAGGTGTCCGGCTGTCGTAGAGCAAAAACGGCACCGGGTCGGCGGTATGGGTACGCAGCGAAATGGGCGTCGGGTGATCGGGCAGGACAAGCAGGCGGTAATCGACTGCGCTCTCGTCCAGCCAGCCGGTCAGCGGGGTCAGCAGTCGGCGGTCGAAATATTCAATGGACGCGACCTTTTCGGGCAGACTTCCCGCGTGTCCGGCCTCGTCGGGCGCCTCGGCGTGTACAAATACAAAGTCCATCCCCTGCCGGGTCAGGGCATCGAAGGCAGCAAACGCCTTGCCCTCCCAGTTGGTGTGCAGCGTACCGTCAGCATGGGGTACGTTCAGCCATTCCAGCCCCATTCCGCTCGCAATGCCCCGCACAAGTGGTACACCGCCGGTCGCGGCACCGCGCAGGCCAGTGCACATCGTGAAATCAGGCAGCACTGGGGTCGGCCCACCGCCCCAGAACCAGACCGCATTTGCAGGCAGCTTGCCCTGCGCCTTGCGCTCAAGGTTGACCGGATGCGCGTCCAGCACCTCGCGTGCCGCGTGGTACAGGCGTTCGAGGTCGTCGTCCTCGGGCTGGCAGGTGCGCAAATCGTACCCCAGCAGTCCGTCGGGTGAACACCCGCCCGGGTGCTCCAGTCCACGGCGCAGCAAAAACGCGCGATACCCTGAACCGGGCACAAAACGGTGCGCGTCATCTCCCAGCGCATCTTCCAGCGCATCGATGAGCTGTGTAGTCTCCTCGTCGGTCAGTCCGCCGCTATCGTGCGCCACCAAGCGGTTGCCGTCCAGCGAGACAAAATTACAGCGCAGCGCGGTGCAGCCGTCCAGATCAATACCGCAGGCCATCGCCTCAATGGCGGCGCGTCCGCTGCTGCACGCCGAACGCGGTGCACCCAGCAGGGTCAGCAGCGCGCTCTGACTGCCCGGAATGCAGCCGGGTGGGATCAGACACGTCCGTCCCACCACCGCACGGGCAGATAACCGCGCAAGGCATGGAGTATTGGCATAGCCGAGCGGCGTCATCCCGCATACTGCGGGCAGATCGGCGCAGCCGTCTGCCAATGCGATGATATATTTCAAAATTGACACCTGCTTTCTGTCTCTCGGGATGGTTGCTATCGTTATATTATATCGAATCTGGTTATTTTGTCCAGTATTCCCGTGCTTTCTGACACTTGACATTCATCGGGCGACAGGCTATGATAGACCCATCAACTCTTTTACACGATTTCGGCTGATTCCCCGTGCTGCTTTTTCGCATGCCCGGGATTTTTATTTCGGCAATCGGCCAGAGATAGGAGATCTTATCTGCTATGAGCAAAACAAAACGCTTCCGCCTGTCCGCGCTGTCCTCCACGCAGATTATTCTGTTCGGATACGCGGCCATCATTCTGTTTGGTGCGATTTTGCTGTCCACGCCGCTGGCTTCCCAAGAGCGCGTCTGGACAGCCTTTCCGGATGCGCTGTTCACGGCGACTTCGGCCACCTGCGTGACCGGTCTGGTCGTTGTACCCACCGCGACATACTGGTCGCTGTTCGGTCAGCTCATCATCCTCGGCCTCATCCAGATCGGCGGTATGGGCTTTCTGACCATGGCGGTCATGATTTTTGTGGTCAGCGGTAAGCGCATCGGTCTGCGTCAGCGATTCACCATGCAGGAATCCATCGGTGCACCCGCACTGGGCGGCATTGTCCGACTGACCCGTTTCATCTTCAAGGGTGTTCTGCTGTTCGAGAGTATCGGTGCGATCATTCTCGCGACCCGCTTTGTCCCCATGCTCGGCCCGGTGCGCGGCATCTATTACGCCATCTTCCACTCGATCTCGGCATTCTGCAACGCAGGCTTCGACCTCATGGCAGGTGTTGCCGGCGAGGGCTCCATCACCTACTTCGTATCCGACCCGGTGGTCAATCTCACAATCATGCTGCTCATCATCATCGGCGGTCTGGGCTTCTTCGTCTGGGAAGATCTTTACCTGCACCATTTCCGTCTGGGGCGCTGCCGTCTGCACACCAAGATCGTGCTTTTGATCTCCATTCTGCTGCTGACCATTCCGTCGCTCATGATCTTCTTCTTTGACCGCAACGTCGAAGCATTTTCCTATCTGAGCACGCCCGAGCGTCTGATGGCCTCGTTCTTCCAGTCCACCTCGGCGCGTACGGCTGGTTTTAACACCATTGACCTCAACATGATGACCCACCCGACCAAGATGATTATGATTATGCTCATGCTCATTGGCGGTTCGTCAGGTTCGACTGCGGGCGGTATGAAGACCACCACCATTGCTACCCTCTTCCTGTGCATCCGCTCGTCTATGACCCGCGAAAACGAGCTGCGCGCCTTCGGCCGCCGTCTGGACGACAGCTGCCTGCGCAGTGCGGTCACCATCTTCTTCAGCTATATCTGCCTGTTTATGGGCGGCGCTATGCTTCTGACCCAGTTTGACGGGGTACCCATGATCAGTGCGATGTTTTATGCTTCGTCTGCCGTCGCAACGGTCGGTCTGTCGCTCGGCATCACGCCCGGCCTCAGCCTGCCCTCTCAGCTCGTACTCATCTTCCTTATGTTCTTTGGCCGTGTCGGCTGCCTGACCATGGTATATGCGTTTGCGGAAACCCATCACACAAACGCCGGTGTCAGCCGTCTGCCGCTGGAAAAGATCGCGGTTGGCTGATCTCCTGTGCAAATCAAAAAGCGACCGCCTGTGCAGTCGCTTTTTTTCATACCATTTCGGGTGTAATGACTGTGGTGGACACATATTTGACCGAAGTACGTGGCTTGCGGTCGTGCATGAGCAGATTATAGAGCATCATAATCGCCTCGTAAACCTGAGCGGAAAACTCCTGTTCCAGCACGAAATCCAGTCGTCCGCCGCGCAGCATTTTGCGGTTGGTCGGAGTCAGGTCGTTTGCAATGACATGGATATGACGGCGTACATGCGCCTGGGTGATGCCGTCGAGGCAGCCCAGCACGTTCTCGGTACTCATATAAATACCGGTCACGGTCGGGTGACTGCGCACATAGCGCATAACCGTGTCGTGCGTCAGGTCATATCGCTCGTAGCACTCGACGATCTCAAAGCGGTCGGACGTGTAGCCCAGCTCACCTAAGCGGCTGCAAAAGCCATCCACGCGGCGGCGGTGGAATTCCATGTTGCCCGTGACAATCAGGATATTGCCCTGCCCTGCCATCGCCATGTGCATTAGTCCGCCTGCGATGCGTCCGCACTGAATCTGATTCTGTCCGACAAAGCACAGACGGGCAGACTGCGGGATGTCCGAGTTATAGGTCATGACCGGGATGCCTGCATCCTGAAAGCGGGCAAGCTCGGCCTGCATCACCACGTTATCGGGTGCATTGATGACCAGTCCGCGCACACCCTGATCAAGCAGCGCCTCGCAGCGCTTGATGTACTCCTCGTTCGAGCGACTGCGCAGTTCCTCAACCACCAATCTGACCTCGTGCGTGCCCAGCAGACGCGCGGCCTGACTGATGCCCCGTCGGGTCTGTTCTGTAAAGTAGGACAATTCCCACTGGGGCACGATGACCCCGATACGCAGCGCCGGGCTGTCGCTCTCACTGGGTGCAATCCGGTATCCCATCTCCCGCGCGATGCGCTGTACCCGTGCGCGGACTGCCGGATTGACATGCGCACGGTTATTGATGACACGATCGACCGTGCCGCGCGACACGCCAGCCGCCGCCGCAATCGACCGGATGGTCGGTTTGTTGGATTTCATCTGTCCATCCCCTGTCTGTCTTGGTCGGTGGACGACCGCTTTCAGGCCGTCCCGAATGTCTTCAGTATAGCACAAACCTGATTTTGGCACAAGGCACGGAAAACATTTCATTCAGCCGCTGCTTCTCTTGTCGCGTTCGACAAAAGAAAAACTGCCCATCGGGCAAGTTTCACGAACTTGCAAAGAGCCGTTGACATCGCTATTTTGGTACGATACAATAAGAATAATAAGGGATTTACCCAAGTTTTTACCTATATTTTGTACACAATTTACCCCTGTATTTTTTCACTGGAGGTCATGAAAATATGAAGAAGATCAAGGTTGGTATCGCAGGTCTTGGCCGTCTGGGCAAGGTACACGCAAACAATATCGCATACAAGATTCCGAACGCTGAGCTGACCGCAGCTTGCTCGATTGTTCCGGCTGAGCTGGAATACGCAAAGGAAAAGCTGGGTGTCACCGATGTTTACACCGATTTCCGTGAGATGCTGGAAAAGGCTGACATCGACGCAGTTGCAATCGTTACCACCTCGTCCGAGCACTGCTGGCAGATTGAGGCCGCTCTGGACGCTGGCAAGCATGTATTCTCCGACAAGCCGCTGGGCGTTGACGTTGCACAGTGCAAGCAGGCTGAGAAGGCTGTTGAGCGTCATCCCGACCTGACCTTTATGCTGGGCTTTATGCGCCGCTACGACAAGTCCTACGCTTACGCAAAGAAGAAGATCGAAGATGGCGCAATCGGCACTCCCTACATGGTTAAGGCAACCGGCATCGACCCCGAAGCACACGTTGAGGGCGCAATCAAGTTTGCTGCAACCTCCGGCGGTATCTTCCTCGACATGGCAATCCATGACATCGACCTGATGCGCTGGTTCCTGGGCTGCGAGGCAACCGAGGTTTACGCACAGGGCTGCACCTTCAAGCATCCGGAATTCCAGCAGGTTGGCGACGACGAGACCGCTATGGCTTGCTACAAGTTCGAAAACGGTGCAATGGGCTTCGTTCACGTTGGCCGTACCGCTCCGCACGGCTACCATGTTGAGACCGAGATCATCGGTACCGAGGGCTCGATCCGCATTTCCGCAATCCCGGAGAAGAACCAGGCTATGATCTTTGATGTACACGGTGCTGTTACCGAGTGCGTTGGCTCCTTCCCGGAGCGCTTCGACGAGGCATATCTGCTCGAGATGCAGGAGTTCATCGACTGCGTATGCGAAGGCAAGCAGCCGGGCGTCAATGTATACGACGGTACCAAGTCCACGGCAATCGGCTATGCAACCACCGAAGCATGGAAGACCGGTAAGATCGTTAAAATCGGCTAAACGACCACACGGCCGCCTCATACTCGGGGCGGCCTGATTTTTTTCGCGATACTGTGCGTTCCGCGCATGTACATGCATATACTCTCTTTTTGTGAAACCGACTGTGCAGACAGTCGGTTTTGCATTTTTGTCCATCCTGTGATATGCTGAAGAAAAAGAAGGCGCTGCCCTTTGGGGCGGCAGACTGGAGGAAGCAAAAATGGAAACGATTGAACAACAGGTGCGGGAGTTGTTCTGTTGGCTGTGCCAGACGCCGCACCCGTCCGGCGAGGAAGCTGCGCTGCGCGAGCGCATTGCCGACCATCTGCGCGGTCTGGGACTGCACCCGTGGGCAGATACGCGCGGCAATCTGGTCTGTGACCTGCCCGGTCGAGAAGGCGCACCGCTGACCGCTGTACAGGCACATATTGACATGGTCTGCGCGGTGGGAAGTCCCGATTACGTGCCCAGCCGTGACCCCATCCGTCCGATTGTACGTGATGGTTTTCTGTGTACTGCGGGTGAATCTTCTCTGGGCGCTGACTGCGGCGCAGGTGCTGCGGTCATGCTGTGGCTGGCCGAGCATCCCGCTCCCCAACGTCCCCCGCTGCGCCTGCTGTTCACGGTCGACGAGGAAGTCGGACTGGGCGGCGCACGCGATCTTGACCCGGCGTGCGTGGATGGTGTGCGCTATCTCATCAATACCGACGGTTTCCACTGGGGACGTATCGTCATCGGCTCGGCCGGCGGTGTGCGTGAGCACTTCACCCGTGCACTGACCCATTCCAACGCACCCGAACTGCCCAACGGACGCGCTTATCGGCTCAAGATCAGCGGCCTGCGCGGCGGTCATTCGGGGTTTGATATTGGCAAGACTCGCGCCAATGCGCTGATTTTACTCGGTGAACTGCTGCGCGAAATCCGCATGGAATCGCCGTTTGCCCTGATTGACCTGTCGGGCGGCACGGCGTTCAACGCTATCCCCTACGAAGCAACTGCGGATATTCTGACCATCGCCCCGGCACAGGATGCCATCAAGAAGATTTGGGACAAGATCTATGCACGAATCCAGAAAAATGACCCGGATGCGCGACTGGAAATCCAGGACATCGACATCCCCAACCGTGTCTGGAGCGGTGATACCGCAAGCGGACTGCTGACCGTGCTCGGCGGTTTTGCCGACGGTGTATACGCAAGGCACCCGTCCGGTGTCGTGTCGGATTCGTCCAATCTGGGACATATCTACTATAAAGACGGTATGGTGTGCTTAGATGCCATGCTGCGCTGCATGGATGCACAGGCTGAACAGGCATTGCAGCTCAGTCATCGCACCGTGTGCGCGATGTGTGGATTTGCCGGTCAGGTGGTCAGCCGCTACCCTGCTTGGCCTGCACAGGATAATGGTATCTTGCAGACATTGGCCGCACAGTGCTACTTGGACGCCACCGGACAGGAGGCTGAAGTTACCGTACAGCATGTCGGTCTGGAACCGTCTCACCTGCTGGCAAAGAATGAGAACATGGAATGTATTTGTGTCGGTATGGAGCTGTTAGACTGTCATTCACCGCAGGAACGGTGGAAATTAGATACGATTGAGCCGTTTGTGGAGATGATCCAGCGACTGCTGAGCCGTCTCAGCACTGCACCGCAGCCTTAATTGAAGTTTGGATCACCTTGCGGAATCAGAAAAGGCCCCTGTGGGGCGTTTTCCCGCAAGGCTGTGGCCGACTTGTTCGGCC
>CAUEJN010000043.1 GCA_959018045.1 uncultured Butyricicoccus sp.
AGCCCGCGCCCGCGAGATACTCGTCCGCCATATCCATGAAGCCGCAGATCAGCTCATCGTCGTCCGGGTAGTCTACCTTCATATACTTCTTGCAGGCCGCGAGCCGCTCCTCGGCGAGGGCGGCCTGCGCGTCACTTGCCCGGTCCATCAGGTGGACTCCTCGTCATCCGTGCCGCTGAGCGAAGCCGGGTCGGTCAGCGAAATCTTCGCCGCGACGACCGCCTCATCGTCCGTGGTCACCGCGTCCAGGCGGGTGATCGCGCGCACCTCGGTCGAGTTGGTGTTCCATGCGTTGCCGCCGACATCGGTGGAGTCGATCTGCATGGTCTGACGGCGGAACAGTGTGCCGAAGCTCGAAAAATCGCCCACATACAGCGGCGTGGTCGGGGTCTCGGCATTCGGCAGCACGGCGTCGGACACGACATGCACCGCGCGGCCGCCGATCATGTACTGGCTCGGCTGCACCGGGTTGGGCTGGAGCAGCGGACGGCCCTGCGCGTCCTCGAGGGTGTCGAGGAAGTTAAAGCCGCTCTGGTTGGTAAGGAAGGACGCACCGGACGCGATCATCGGGTCGAGCAGCGTGTTCACCATCGTCTTGATGGATTTGAGCGCGCCGGTCGGTGCAACCGCAGTCGCAGACGCATCCAGCGCAGTCAGCAGGGACAGCAGCAGGGTGTTCTCGGTGATGACTTCCTTTTTCGCCAGCCAGCGGGCCAGGTACGACATCAGGTTCTGGTCGGTGTCCTTCAGCAGGTCGTTGGACACCGGCACGATCAGCGCGTAATCCTCGACCGTGAACTTGATCTGCTCGAATGCGGGCTTATCGTCCTTGCCGATGGTGCCCATCTCAGCGACCTTGGTAAAGCCCTTGGTCGGCTGGGTGTCGTAGACGCGCGAGCCGGTGTTGGTGGTGACGGTCTCGACGTGGAACAGCGCGGACAGCGGGTTCAGCGCGCGCTTGCGCTCGTTGATCATGGTCTGGATGTCCTGCGGCACGATCAGGCCGCCGTCTGCGGGCGTGCCCTCTACCAGCGCGCCCTCGTCGCGCACGGCGCGCATCACGATGTCCGCATTCTCAAGAAATCTGGCGCGGTCGCCGCGCGCGCGGGCGCGGATGCACTCGCAGAACGCATGCAGGCACTCGTTGGAGTTGACCGGCGTGCCGGGTGCGCCCGTCGGCTGCGTGCCGCCCGATGCGCCCGAGGGGGTCTCCTCCTCTACCTTCATGATCGCCTTGACGCGGGCGATCTCCGCGTCGATCGGCGCCAGCTCAGCCTGCGCCGCGTCAAATGCAGTCTGGTCATTTGCCGTGTCGGCAGCCTTCATCTTGTCCAGCACGGCCTTTTTCTTTGCCAGCAGATCCAGCAGTCTCTTTTTCATATCGTAAAATCCTCCTGTCAGTCGTAGAGAATGTTCATGTTCATATCGGCTTCGGCCAGCGCGATCGCGCGGGCGCGCGCCTGGGCGGTTTCGGCGTCGCCATCCGTCTTGCCCGCCTGCGAGTCGCCGCCGGGCTGGTGCGCCTCGCGGTATGCCGCGCGCAGCTTCTCGATGTCCGGCATGCCGCCCGCGGCGTTAAACACGTTCATCGGGTTTACCGGCGCGCCCTCTTCCGCGCCGATGATCTCGTCGATCAGACCGGCGTCCAGTGCCTCCTGCGCGGTGAGGAAGGTCTCGCGGTCCATCATGCGGCGCAGCGCGTCGCGGCTGGTCTTGCCCTTGCACTTGGCCTCGTATGCGGCGATGATCGAGCCGGTCACGGCCTCGAGCATCTGCACGCTTTCGCGGTGCACGATCTGGTTTCCCTCGGTGTAGGTGCTCGGGAGGTGGATCATCACCTGCCCGACCGGGCTTGCCGCCGCGGTATCCACCGCCGCAAGCACCACGGATGCGGCCGACCCGGCAAGGCTCTGCACCTCGGCGCGCGTCGGCACTTTCGCGCCGCGCAGCAGGGAGTACATCTCAAAGCCCGCATACACCGAGCCGCCGCCCGAGTTGATCTCGAGCACGAATTCCTCGCCCGCGGGGTTGTCCGCCAGCGCCTGACGGATGTCCGCCGGGCACGCGGCCGCGAGGCCGAACCAGCGGTAGATCGGCGCGTCCTCATCCGCGCAGATCGTGCCTTTCAGGTTGTATCTCATTCGTTTCCACCTCCTTCACTTTTCGCGGGTGTATCTGCTCGTTTGACGGACAGCTCCGCCCACAGATCAAGCGGTACATAGTTGAGCGACGCCTTGCGGCGATCGCCGCCCGGCACGTCCGGAAGGTCCTCCAGCGCGCGCACATCGTCCACAGAGTACACACCGGCTTCCAACATCGTCTTGAGCCATGCAGCGCGGGCCGCCCAGTCGCCGCGCAGTTCGCCCATCATGTTGCGGCGCAGCTGGAGTCCGCTCCGCTGCTCGCTCTCGAGCAGCAGTTTGTAGGTGTCCTCCTGCTCGTGCTCGGACACGATCGGGGAAAGCGTTCGCTGCATGTATTCGATCGCCGCCTGCACGTTGCTTTCATAGGTCTGCTGGCCCACGCCCAGCTTGTACAGTGGGATGTTGAATAGCCGCCCCACGTCCTCGATGGATGCCGCCTTGCTCTCGATGAACTGCGCGTCCCGGTTGGAGGCCGTGATGGGCGTGTATTTCATGCCAAAATCCATGATCGCTGTGCGGAAGGCGTTGTCCGCGCCTGTGTACAGGTGTTCCCACTCGCGGCGGATCGCGTCCTTGATGGAAATCTTCGTGCCGTCCGGCTGTGTGATCTCCGGTCTGCTCGTCAGGTCGGTTTCCGTGTACAGGATGCCGGTCAGCTTCGCGCCGTTCTTGTAGAAGCCGACCTCGTACTTCTGGGCCTGCAGGGCGGCTTCGATGGTCTCCGCGCCGCGCCGGAGATAGCTCACGCCCTCCAGCCCGTCGGTCGAAAACGCCTTGTAGTGCAGGATGTCGGTCGGCCAGAACTTGCGGTACTCGCCCGTGCGGGGATTGGTGCCGACGTACCACAGCCGCCCGTTGTCGTCCAGATAGGGCTGCATGTAGCCCGGTGCAATCGGGATCAGCTCGACCGGTACGCCCCAGCGGTCGCGCCAGATCAGCGCGTAGGCGTTGCCGTAGGCAATGCGGCGGCTCTCCATCAGCTTGTGGTAGTCAAAGGCCGTCAGGCACTCGGTCGGGCGGCTGGTCAGCAGACGCAGCGCCGGGTGGTCGGCCTGCCGCTCGCGCGTCGCGCTGTCCATCAGGTAGATGGGCATTTTCGCCACGCTGTCCGAGATGATCTCAATACAGGCGTTGACCGCGGGCAGCTTCATCGCTTGCAGCTCCGCGCCGCCGAACAGCGAGCCGCCGGTGTTCCAGCCAGTGGGGTCGTCCAGCGTCAGGCGGCGTCTGTTCTCGTTTTTCACGCGGTGCATCAGCTTTTCAAGGATCATTCGCTGTCACCCCCAAACCGGGCGAGCAGCAGCGCGCCGCCGATCAGCGCCGCGCCGGTGGCCAGCAGCCCCCAGACCGGCGACACCAGCCACAGCGCCACCACAATGCACACCGCACCGCAGGCGGCAAGGGCATCGGGCAGGTATTTCCTGATGGTTTTCATGTGGCATCCTCCATATCATCCAGCAGCATACATTCGCCGGTCGTCGCAATTCCGATGTGAACAAAGAATGCAGCGCGCGCCCGCTCGTCGCGGCCGTGCTCCTGCTCCCACACCTCAACGGCTTCGCGCCACGTCATCATGCGGCGCTCAGGGTTCCGGCACTGCGTGATCGCGCGGATGTCCTCCAGCGCGGCGATGTAATACGACTCGCTAAGAGCCGCCGCTTCGCGGCGGTTGCTCGCATGCACGCCCGCCTGCGGGCGGGTGTCGGGTACAGGCGGTGCCTGCGGTTTATTCTCTGCCATAACTCGGCCTCCTTTATCACAATGACCACTTGCCACTCGCGACCGCATCCGCGAGCGACGGCGCAGGCTCCAGCTTACTGGTCGCAAACGCGATGATCCAGCTTACCGTGATGTCGATGCGCCCGCGGCTGCGCTTTTTGTTGGGGTGGATATTCTCATTGCTGTCCGTATCGCACCGCACGTTCGCAAAACACTGCCGCGCGGCGGTGTTGTGGACGTGCAGCATCTCGTGCGTGCGGATGAGGTGTTCCATCTCTTTCATGGGCGGGCTGATTGACCGCATGCCCTGCGGGATCTCCACGATCTGCGTGGGTTTGCCTGCCCCAGCGACCAGCGCCGCCAGCCGTTGGGTGATGGTGGTGGACAGCCACGGGTCAAAGCCAATAATCCGTAGGTCGTAGTCTGCCACGGCCTGCATGATGGTGTCGATCACGTCCTCATAGTCGATCACATCACCCGGACACCCGCGGATAAAGCCCGCGCGAATCCAGTCGCGGTAGGGCGCGTGGTCTGCGCGCTCGCGCGCCTCGATGTCGTCCAGCGGGATCCAGCCGGTGAACAGCGCCACCCATTTGTCCAGCCCGTCCTGCGGCGGGAACAGCAGGGTGAATGCAGTAAGGTCGGTGCTCTTGGACAGGTCACCGCCGCCGAAACATTTCTTGCCACGCAGCAGTTTGACCGCGTCGCGCCAGTGCTCACAGCCGTCCGGGTTCCACTGCGTCTTGTCGTAGATCGTGACCGGAATCCATCCGACCGTGTGCGTCGCGATCCACTGATTGAGCCGCAGCCAGCGGAACAGACGCTCCGCCGCCTCGCTGCGCTTGGCCTCCTGGGCCTCCGCGCGGATGGTGGACAGCTTTACCGTCTTGCCGATCGAGGGGTTGCAGCGTTTCCACAGCTCCTCGTCGTAGATGTCTATTTTCTTCAGCTCGTCCTCGTCCTCGATCAGACCGAGGCCGTAGACGATCGGCAGCCAGCGCGGGTCGTCCAGATCGCCCTCGCGGGCGCGCCCTTCGCGGCACCGCAGGATGGAAAGCGCCTTCTCGTGCACCTCCCAGCCGATGGATTTCCGGTCTGGGTCGTCGCCCGCCGTGGTCAGCACGATCCACACCGGCTGCTCGCGCGCATCGCCTGCGCCGAAGGTCATGACGTCCCACAGGTCGCGGTTGGGCTGCGCGTGCAGCTCATCGAAGATGACGCAGGACGGCTTGTAGCCGTGCTTCGAGTACGCCTCCGAGGACAGTACCTTCATCTTGGAGCCGCTCACCGTGTCGTAGATGGTCTTGGTGCTGTCAACGATGCGGCTGCGCTTCATGAGCGCGGGCGAGTGCTCCACCATCCACTTGGCGGCGCTGAACACGATGCCCGCGTTTTCGCGATCTGCCGCTACGACGTATACCTCGCCGTTGGTTTCTCCGTCCGCGTACAGGTGGTACACACCCAGCGCAGCGGCGAGTTCGGACTTGCCGTTTTTCTTCGCGATCTCGATATACAGGTACTGATACCGCCGGATGTACAGCCCCGCGGGGTCTGCTTCGTCCTGCACCATCTGGCCGTAGAACTCGGTCACGGCCTGACGCTGCCAGTCCATGAGCTGAAACGGCGCGCCGTTAGAGCACGTCAGGCACTCGATAAAATCACATACAAACGACGCCTGCTCGGCGTCAAACATCCGGCGCACCTCCTCTCCGCTCCGGCGCTCTGACGGACGGGCGGGGGTTCCGTACCCCGCCTGCCCGCCGAAAGGACAAAAACATGAAATCTCGGACGGTGCGCAAAACCGCCCGTCACAGCGCCGGAAAGATTAAGAATTATATCTTGGTGTAACGGATTCGATAATCCTCCGGTACACTGGATAGTCGCAACGACCAGACCATCTCGTCCCATATGCGGTACGGCACAGCGCCTGACAGACACTCGCTGTCAACCAGCCACTGGTCAAAAAGCATACCTTCGGGATGGCAGGACGGTGCACTCTTCGTAAAAAAGATGAAATCCGTCCCCTCTCTTAACAGCACCCGATTCGGCGTTTCCATAGCGATCTCCGCACCTGACCGCCAGCACAACTCGTGAAATCTTCTTTTGGTGTCGGGCAAACATTCCGTGTAGACACCAATCCTGAGCGGACGGGCCTTCGGCTCATAATCAATTTCGAGTACCATGCTTTTCCCCTCCCGTGTTCAATTTGGACACCTCCGCCCGCAGCTTATCATGCGGGCACTCCTGCACCCGCTCGACGCGCCGCATCGCGCTTTCGCAAAAGCCGTACTTGTTGAGCATCGGGCAAAGCAGGCTGCACATAATCTTCTTCATGCCTTGCGCCGCCTTTCCGCCCGCTCGCGCAGCATCTTAGCCATTGGGTCGTCCCTGGTCTCGTCCTCCGGCGGCTTTGGCACCACCAGACGGCACCGGCTGGAGATTGTCAATCCCAGCGCCGCCGCTGCGCGGTCGCACTGGTTGAAATACCGCGTCTGCGTCTTGCTCAGATCGTCCAGCAATGTAATCGCGCCGCCCGCAATCGCGCGGTTGACCTGCTCGGTGACTGCCAGATATGCCTGCTCCGCGAGCAGATAGCGTGCCAGGCAGTCGTAGTCGATCTCTGCGAGGATGCCGATCTCGATCAGCTGCTTTGCCAGCGTGCGAAACTTCTTGTGCAGGCTCTCCGGCAGATAGGCCGGGGGCTTGATGCGCTTGGACTTGGGCGGCGGGGCTTTCACCTCGGCCGCGCGCCGCGCTTCGGTTTCTGCCTTGGTCAGATGCTTGCGCCCGTTCAGAACGACCAGATCAGTCGGCTGTCTCGGTCCCGGCATCGTCCGCACCTCCTTCCAGCAGCACGGCCTTGCGGCCGGTCATCTCCTCCCAGCGCCCGATGATCACATCGCAGTTGTGCGGGGACAGTTCCATCGCCCGGCACTTGCGGCCGTAGGTCTCCGCGGCAAGCACGGACGTTCCCGAGCCGCAGAACGTGTCCAGCAGGATGTCGCCCTTTTTCGTGCTGTTGCGGATCTGCCGCGCGAACAGCTCTACCGGCTTCATGGTCGGATGCTCGGTACTCTCCTGCGGCTTGTCGCAGAAGTACACCGTGCCCTGCCCGTCGCCGCCGTACCAGCGGTGGGACGCACGCGCGTCCCAGCCGTACAGGCAGCCGTCATAGTCCGTGGGCATGAGCTGGCCTGCAAGGCACGGCTCGTGCTGCCAGTTGTAGTCCTGGCGGCCGAGCACAAACTGGTTCTTTACCCAAACGAGGTAAGAATGCACCGGCAGCTCCGCCGCCCGGCAGGCCGCAAGGAATTCCAGCGTATTGGACGCGCCGTACCAGATGTAAAACGCTGCGCCCGGCAGGAGCGCCTCGTGCGCCGCGCGGAATGCGTCGGTGAGAAACGCCTGAAAACGCTCGGCGGGCAGGTTGTCGTTGGCGATCGTCAGGTGCTCCGCCGTGCCGCCGTGGTAATCCACGTTGTACGGCGGGTCGGTCAGCAGCAGCACAGCCCGCTCGCCCTGCATCAGCCGCTGCACGTCCTCGGGCTTGGTCGCGTCGCCGCACAGCAGGCGGTGGCCGCCCAGCTGCCACAGGTCGCCCGGCTTGCACTGGTCAATTTCTGAACCTCCGTCGGGCAGATCGGGGGCGGCGTCTTTTGCCAGCGCGTCCGAAAGGCGGTATTCGCCGAAGCCGGTCAATTGCAGATCAAAGCCCGCGTCGAACAACTCCTGCAGGCATGCGTCCAGCAGGTCATCGTCCCACCGGGATTTCTCCGCCAGACGGTTGTCCGCGATCATGTAGGCTTTGCGCTGGGTAGGTGTCAGGTGCTCCACATACACGCACGGCACCACAGGCTTGCACTCGGCAAGCGCGGCCTCCACCACCGCGTGCCCGGCAATGATGTTCAATTCCCGATCTACCAGCACCGGCGACACCACGCCGAATTCCCGGATGCTGGCGCGCAGCTCGCGGATCTGCCGCTGGGTATGTACCCGCGGATTGATCGCGGACGGGATCAGCTTCGCCGGGTCAATCAGTTCCAGTTTTGTCGTTGTTTCCATGTATGCACCTCGCTTTCCGCCCAGCCATGGGGCTTCGCTTGACCGCGGTTTTCCGGCCGTGGGGAAAAAATCCTACGCGGAGGGGGCCGTGCGGTCTTCCGCCCCCTGCCCCGAAACTTTTTTTCGGGTGGGGGCATACTCGGGAAATCCACGGATTTCCCGCCAGAGTTCGCGCACTGTGCGCCCGCGCCGCGCCTGTCCGAGCGTCCGGCAGGTCAGCGGCGCTTGCCGCGTGCCTTTGCCCGGCTTTCGGCGGCAGTTTTGCGGCCGTGGCACGAGTGGCACAGGCTTTGCAGGTTGGCTGGATCGGTGAACAGCGCCCAGTCACCCTCGAACGGGACGACATGGTCAACGTCGGTCGCCCGTACCCGCAGGCCGTGCCGGGCGCACTCACGGCAAAACGGTTCGCGCAGCAGCTGTGCAGGACGCAAGTCGTCCGTCCAGACCGGCAGGCTGTACCAGCGCCGCCACGCCCGACTCTCTGCGCTGCGGTGCTCCACGCGCATCGGCTGGTGCTGCTCGCAGTAGCCGCCGCGTACCAGCGCCGTGCAGCCCGGGTGCAGGCAGGGGCGCAGGGGCTTACTGGCCACGCCGTTCCCCTCGCATGATGCTCACCGCTTCGGCGCTGCTGGTAATCATGCCATCCAACATCCCGACACGCCGCCACAGTCGGATACGCTTCTTCGCGTCCGGCTCGGCTTTGGCCTGCGCTTTCAGCGCGTCGCGCCGCTGGCGCAGCAGGACGAGATTGCGTTCATACTCGTCTGCGATCTCGGCTGTGGTTTTCATGCTGCGCCCTCCTTCCGGGCAAAAATAAAAGA
>CAUEJN010000044.1 GCA_959018045.1 uncultured Butyricicoccus sp.
GGGATTGATTCGGTGCTGTATGGTATCGTCGCCACCGGCGTGACTTCGATCGTGATTGACAAGATCATGTACGGTGTCGGCGCTGGTAAGCTTATTATCATCATCAGCGATCACGGACAGGAGGTGGCTGATAAGATTGCCAATGCGATCGACCGTGGTTCTACGCTGATTCGCGCCATCGGTACCTATACGGGTTCCGAGCGACAGGTTTTGCTGTGCGCGTGCAATAAATCTCAGGCGTTTAAAGTACGGTCTGCCGCGCATGAGGTGGACGAGAACGCCTTCGTCATGATTACCGAGACCAGTGAGGTTTATGGTGAAGGATTTTTGGAACAGAAGAAATAAAAAAGCAAAAGCTCCGCGTGCAGCGGAGCTTTTTTGTGCTTATTCGGTGCCGAATGCCAGCTTAGTAAAGGATTCAATATCGATCGGACGAGAGAAGAAGTAGCCCTGAGCAATGTCACAGCCCATATCTCGAAGCTGATCGGCTTGGATGCGAGTCTCGACACCCTCACACACGGTGGTGATGTGCAGTTCGCGTGCCAGTTCCAGAATATTGCGCGGAATGATGCGGCTTCTGGCTTCCAGTTCGGTTGAGGACAGAAAATCGCGGTCCAGTTTGAGTTCGTCAATGGACAGTTTACGCAAGACATTGAGCGAAGAGTAACCTGAACCAAAGTCGTCCATGGACACCGAGAAGCCCAGTGCATGCAGTCCGGAAATGACCGATGCGATTTCTTCTGCCTTATTGGTTGCAAGGCTCTCGGTGCCCTCGATGATGATATACTTGGGATCAAGATCGTATTTGGATACCAGTCCGTGAACGGTTTCCAGATAGTTTTTCTGGTAGAACAGCAGACGAGACTGATTGACCGAGATGGGAACGATGGGAAGTCCCTCGTCCAGCCAGCGGCGCTGGGTACGGCATACTTCTTCGAAGATGTACAGGTCAAGTTGGGTGATAAAGCCATTTTGCTCGAAGATCGGGATGAAGTCTCCGGGCGGTACCAGTGAACCATCCGGTCTTTGCCAGCGCACCAGTGCTTCGGCACTGACGATCTGTTCGGTGTGCAGGTCGTATTTAGGCTGCAGGTAGGCGATGAATTCGCGATTGCGCAGCGCAGCGTGCATGTGCTGTTCGATATGGTTTTTGTGCTGAGCACGCTCAAGCAGGGTGTGGTCGTAGAAAGCAAGGTGGTTGCCGTGCAGGTTTTTGACTTGCGCCAGTGCGGCAGCAGCGCGGTCTTGCATCAGACCGATATTTAACTCATTGGAATTGCTCTGATTGACCTTGATACCGCAATAGCAGTGAATGGGGTGACTGTCGCCCGGAACCAGCTCGAAGGCGCTGATTGCATCCATGATTGCGGTGACACGCTTGCGGATGACCGATTCATCCTGCGTGTGCAGCAGGAAGCCAAACTGATCGGCAAAGCGATGATAGTAAATTTCATCTGCACCGAGCGCACGAGAGAGAATATCGGATACACCGCACAGCAGACGGTCACCGACCGAAAAGCCGAAGGAGGCGTTGATAAACTTAAAGCCGTGCAGGTCGAGCAGAACCAGCGCATAGTTTTTATCTTCACTCAGACGCGCGGCAGCGAGCTCCATAAATTTATGGGTGTTATACGCGCCGGTGATGTCATCGTAATATGCCAGGTGTTCGATACGTTGGGTGCTGACATGACGGATGTGATTGGTGTAGAGCAGAAGGAACGAGAACACTATGATCAGCAGCAGAATGGTTACGATGAACACAAACATCATCTGCTGATAGCCCTGATTGATGTAGTCGGCAGGAACCACGCGCACCAGATACCAGTCGTTATAGCCAAGCGTGTTGATGGTTCCCCAGTATTATCGTCCAGAATCCTCAAATGAGAACGTGTAGGCGCTCTGCGTGGCAATTGCCTGTTCGAGTTTTTTACGGGTCTGGCTGTCGAAGTTGATCATTTCCAAGAAGTTGCCTTGTTCCTGCAAGATCTCATCGAGCGCCAAAATGACTTCGCCGCTCTGTCGAATGACTAAATTGAGTCCGTGTGTGCCGAATAGCGGCTGTTGGATAATAGTGGAGAAAGAGTCCACCGAGCGGGTGGCTCCCATAACACCGACGATCTCATCGTCCTGATAGACCGGAGTCGCGTACAGAACGATATCTTCGTCGGCCAGACGATCGTGCATAATATCGGACAGTCCCAGCGTACCGTTCATGGCTGCTTCGATGACCGGCTGATCGGACATATTAACATCGGTATAGACCGAACCGTCGATATCAACCACGGTTGCCCGATAGTTTCGATCGATATAGCTCATGCGAATGAAGGGATTGCGATTGTTTTCAGTTTCCAGACGCTCGATGATACTCTGTTCATCCAGCGTATCATCAAAAAACGCCGAGATGCCTTGAATGGTCAGCAAATCGCCCTCGATTTGCTTTTCAATCGTCGCCCGGCACTGGTTGGAAATCTCTCCGAGATATTGCCGCGTCTGCTGAAGCATGACGTGATTGAGCAGTGTAAGCAGAACAACTGCGGTGACCACAAAAATCCTGTGATACAGGCCACAATAAGGGTCATATTTCGGATCTTCCGTTGAGGGTCTTTCGTGGATTGTAGTAACATAGTTATGTGACAAAATAAGAAATTCCGCTGCAATCGCAGGAGAACCTTTATTTTACAGAAATTTTGCATTGGAAAGGATAGAAGGCACAATGAAGATGAAGAGAATGATTGCGGCGCTGCTGGTAGCGGCGGGAACCTTGACTGCGTGCAGCTCGACGCCGAGTGACCAGAGCACGGCACAGAGCGAACAGGTACAGCAGGCGGAAGAGGGCGAGACCGTTGATCTGGGCGGTCTGATTGATGACAGCGTTCCGCTGAGCGGATCGCCGGCTGTGAGCACAGTTTTGGCACCGGTTGCCTCGGGCGGCAGTGTCAAGAAATCGGGCTCGGCAACTGTGGATATGTCCAATAAGACCGATGGATACATCATGGTTAAGTTTGGAAATACGGACAAGAAGCTCAAGGTGCGCGTCACCGGCCCGAGCGGCACGACGTACACATACAATCTGACTGGCAACGATACCTATGAGACCTTCCCGCTGTCTGACGGCAATGGCAAGTACACGGTCGAGGTATTCAAGAACATTCAGGACTCAAGTACAGCAAGGAGCTTTCGACCTCCTTTGAAGTGACGCTTAAGGATGAGCTTGCACCCTTCCTGCGTCCCAATCAGTACGTAAACTACACCGAAGACAGCCAGGCGGTGGCGTTGGCGGCAGAACTGACCGCAGGCATGACCGATAACCTGGAAAAGGTGCAGACCATTTATGATTATGTCGTACAGAACATCAGCTATGACCGCCTGCTGGCTGCAAATGTACAGAGCGGTTATCTGCCCGACATCGATCAGGTACTGGCAAAGAAGAAGGACATCTGCTTTGACTATGCAGCGCTGATGTCGGCCATGCTGCGCAGTCAGGAGGTTCCGACCAAGCTGGTTGTCGGATATACCGGTTCGGTCTATCACGCGTGGATCAATGTATATTCCGAGGAAGAGGGCTGGATTGACGCAGCCATCTACTTTGACGGACAGGAGTGGAGCTCATGGATCCGACGTTCGCGTCCAGCAACAATTCCGGTCAGGCAATTATGAAGTATATTGGCAACGGCGCCAACTATCAGGCGAAATACTTATATTAAAATAGGATGCATTGGGCGGGTACGGTTGGAACTGTGCCCGCCTGTGCGCGCTTGGGATGATACACAAATATCTTTGATATAAGGGAAGTTGTATTTTGAGCAAACAGAGCAAGATTCCGGCGGCAGAACTGGCGATTTTCTGTCAGGAACTGTATCAGCTGGTGCAGTCCGGTCTGCCGATCGCCGACGGACTGAACATGCTGTTGGAGGATGAGACCGATCGCCGCACCAAGGCGTGGCTTGCACCGCTGTATGCGCATGCAGAGGAAGGCATGCCGCTCGCGCAGGCTATGCGGCAGACCGAGGCTTTTCCCGACTACATGACCGATATGGTCGCGCTGGTTGTACTGCTTGTACCGGCGCTGCGGGCGCGTGTGACCGGTTTTGTGCGCTTCCATCTGGGGGGCGCGGTGTGTTTGGCCAGATTGCGGCGGCACGTTTCGCGTCTGCGATGTCGATGGCGGCAGTACCGCGCAGGCACTGTCCGAGAGCGGCCTGTTTTCCGCGCGGGATGGCCGTCTGCTTGCGCTGTCCGAGCGCACCGGTTCGATGGCTGAGACGCTGGAACAGGTCGCAGAGCGCATGCAGGAAGATACCCTGCGTCGGATTGATGGCTATATCGGTGCGATTGAGCCGACCATTGTTATTTTGACCGCGCTGCTTGCCGGTGTGATCTTGCTGTCGGTCATGCTGCCGCTGATGAGCGTCATGTCCACCATCGGTTAAGGGAGGGGACGCAGCATGAGACCCAAAAAGAGAGGTTGGCTGTCCGGTGTGATTGGCGTGTGCGTCTTTGTCGCGGCAGCGGCCTGGATGGTGCAGGGCGTGCGCCAGACGGCTGCATCCTCGGGCGAGGAAGGCCGGTTGCTGGCAGAACAGGCCGTACGTCGTGCGGCGGTGAGCTGCTACGCGGTCGAAGGTGCATATCCTGAGAGCTACGAATATCTCAAGGAACACTATGGCGCGATGGTCGATGAAGAGAACTATGCGGTGTTTTATGAGGTGTTCGCGTCCAACATCATGCCGGACATCGCGGTGATTCAGATTGGAGGTCAGCCATGAAGCGGGGCGGCGGCAGCATGATTGCTGCGCTCATTTTGACCTGCCTGTTTGCTATGACCATGCTTTTGACGCTGGTTATGGGTGCCAAAGTATACCGCGGCGTGCAGCTTGCCCTCGGCCAGTGCGGCGCAGCGCGTGGGCGTGTCATACATTACGGCAAAGATTCATGCGAATGACCATGCAGACGGCGTATCTGTGCAGAAGTTCGGTGACGTGGATGCCGTTGTGCTGGCACAGGAATATGACGGTGAGCGCTATGTGACCGCACTTTACGTTTATGACGGTCAGCTGATGGAACTGTTTTGCAGCAATCTGGACGATTTTTCGCCCGCTGAGGGCACACCCATCGTGGAAGCCCAGCAGCTGACCGCACAGACGGCAGACGGTGGACTGGAACTTGTGTACACCGATGCGAGCGGTCGGATACAGCAGGCGTATATCAATCTGAGAAGTGAGGTGGATGACCGTGCGCAGCAGTAGATCGGGGCTTTTGGTGATTGAGCTTGTGATTGCCGTCGGTGTTTTCGCGCTGTGCGCGGCGTTCTGTGTGGGATTATTCGTGCAGGCAGACAGCGTATCGCGTGACAGCGCGGCGCTGGGACAGGCTGTGAACGTGGCGCAGAACACGGCCGAGCGATATAAGACGGTGCAGGGAGATTTGGAGCGACTGGCGCAGGACTTGGATGGCACCTGCACGGAAGACGGTACGCTGGTGCTCTGGTTTGACAGCGATTGGCAGCCGGGACAGGCGGAAGGAGAATACCAGATGACCATTACGCCGCAGCCTGCCGAAGGTTATCGCAAAGCCGATTTGTCTGTGCAGCAAACGGGCAGTGATGAGACCTTGTTTGCCTTGCAGCTGGCAGCGGAGGTGCAGCCATGAGGCGGGGCGGAACGGTCAGCGGTGCAGTGTCGCTGGTGATGATCTTTGTGGTATTGTGTTTGACGGTCTTTTCGGTGCTCACCCTGTCGACTGCGGTGGGTGAGTCCAAATTGGCACAGGCGACCGCACAGCACGCAGCCGATTATTATGCATCCGACGCGCAGGCAACTGCGATTGCCGCGCAGCTCGGACAGGGAAGCAGAGCGCAGGAGATCGATGGGATTGCGATTGCATATACGACCCATGCGGATGGTCAGCGGGAAATTTTTCCGTCCCGGCGGGCGAAAATCAGGCCCTTTCGGTCATCCTCTTGCTTCAAAATCAAAGCTATGATATTCTTAAATGGGAGCTGACATACAGCGGAGACCGGCAGGCCGATCAGTCGATTGCCGTCTGGGACGGCGGCGCAGCGTAGTGTAAGGGGGAGACTGTTTATGGAACTGATCTTGGAATATCTCGGACGCGCGATGGATAAAAAAGCGTCCGATGTGTTTATCGTTTCCGGTATGCCGGTGTCGTTCAAGATCGACGGTGAGATTGTACCGGAAAATGAGGAAAGGGTCATACCGGAGCGTGCAAATGAGCTGGTTTCGGCGTTGTATACGCTGGCAGGACGGTCGATGGAACACTTCTTGCAGACGGGTGACGATGATTTTTCGGTTTCGGTCAAGAATTTGGCGAGATTCCGCGTCAGCGCGTATCGTCAGCGCGGTTCGCTCGCGGCAGTCATTCGAACGGTCAGCTTTTCGGTGCCTGATCGCGAACAGATGGAGATTCCGGATGAGGTCATGAAGATCGCAACGATGACGCGCGGTCTTGTACTGGTTACGGGTCCGGCGGGCGGCGGTAAGTCGACCACGATGACTTGTATCACCGATGCCATCAACCGTACGCGCAGTGCACATATCATTACGATTGAAGATCCGATTGAGTATCTGCATCGTGATGTCAAGAGTATCGTCAGCCAGCGTGAGCTTGCGACCGATACCGACAGCTATGTGACCGCTCTGCGTGCCAGCCTGCGTCAGGCACCGGATGTCATTATGCTCGGTGAGATGTGAGATCTGGACACCATCCGCATTGCCATGACGGCGGCGGAGACCGGTCACTTGGTCATTTCTACCCTGCACACCGTAGGTGCGGTCAATACGATGGACCGTATCATCGACGTATTCCCGCCCAACCAGCAGCAGCAGATCCGCGTACAGCTGGCAATGGTGCTGCGCACGGTGATTTCGCAGCAGCTTCTGCCCACGATTGGCGGCGGTCAGGCACCGGCATTCGAGATCATGCATCTCAATAACGCCATCCGCAGCATGATTCGCGACAGCCGTATTCACCAGATCGATCAGGTCATTCAGACCTCGGCGGCTGAGGGCATGATTTCGATGGACGAGTCCATTTTGCGGCTGTACAAGGCCGGACGCATTGCGGCGGAGACCGCTCTGCGCTGCGCAATGATACCCGAGCAGCTGGCGTATGGGACGGTAAATAATAGAGTGCGCACAACCCAGCAGATAGACAGGAGAGAAGAACAGATATGACGACCGAACAATTTGTGCCTTATGAGATGAAAACCAGCATCATCCATATCCTGTCCTATGAGGGCAAGAACTTGGAAGGCTATCTGGAAAACGCATTTTTTAAGGGCAGACGCTATTTTTCCAACCTGACCCAGATGATTTTTCTGGTGGAAGAGCTGCTCGACTCCATGGTATTTCCGCCGCGTGCGACCAGTATGCGCAGTTTTAAGGCGGGAACCGCGCATCGTGTGACGACTGCGCACAAGAGCGTAAACGCAGACAAACCGGTTGCAAGCTTCCGTCTGAGTGTCCTGTTCCGACAGAATGCCAGCTGGCAGGGCAACATTCAGTGGATGGATGACCGCACGGTCACACCGTTCCGCAGCGTTCTGGAACTGGTACAGCTCATGGACAGTGTGCTTGGACAGTATGATTCGCAGGAAGAAGAGCCTTGAAAAATTTTTCAAAAAAAGGATTGACTTTTTGAACGAGTGCATTTATAATAAACTACGCCGCTTGAGAGAGCGGCGCTTGATAGCCGGATTGTGTAATGGTAGCACGACAGACTCTGACTCTGTTTGTCTGGGTTCGAATCCTTGTCCGGCTGCCACTGAAAAGACCGCTGATTCGTTCAGCGGTCTTTTTCTTTTTTCCTTGCTTAAGTGGATTGCAGGAAACAAAAATTGACTTGCGTACATGTACCGGACGCGGGTATAATGGCGGTACAATAAGGCAAGAGAGGTGTTGCAAAATATGCAGCAGGATATTGTAATTTTTGCACCGCATCAGGACGATGAGATTTTGGGTGCGTATGAGATTATTCGCCAGCAGCCCGAGCATACCTATGTCGTTTTTCTGACCAATGGTGACTATGAGGGTACGGAAGTGGCAAAAACGCGCTGGCATGAGAGCCGCAAGGCGCTGACCCATCTGGGCGTACCCGAAGACCACATGATCGCACTGGGCTATGCAGATACCGGTATGCCGCGTGAGGTTAGTTTCCTGTGGAGACTGTGGCATGAAGGCGATCAGACGCTGGTTCCGTCGCATGTCGGCGCACATACCTATCACCCGGATGGCGGTAAGGAATATCACCTTGCACATTGGGGTGCACATGCGGCGTATACCCGCCTGGCTGTTCTTACAGACGTGCGTGGTGTGCTCGAGGACATCCGACCGGGTACGATCTATGTGACCAACGAGGACGATGTGCACGGCGATCATGCAGCGGCACCGCTGTTTGTCCATGCGGCAATCGATCAGATGGCAGACTATACGCCGACCATTTACCGCTATCATGTGCATGGCGGCGATGACGAGCGTTGGCCCAATCGTACCGGCGATGTGTTTGAAAAACCGTTGAATCTGGATGAAAGCCAGTGGGAAAGCCGCGTGAGCGTTCCGGTGGAGGATCAGAAGGATTTTCTGGAAACTTTGGAATCGTTCCAATCTCAGTGGAGAGATGCGGAGTATATGACCGCGTTTATTAAGAAGGAACAGGTTTTTTATCGGGAAAAGAAATGAATCGTCTTGCGTTTGTCTTTTCCCGCC
>CAUEJN010000045.1 GCA_959018045.1 uncultured Butyricicoccus sp.
TGCTCGAAACCCGGTCTACAGGTCAACTGTAGGCCGGGTTTCTCGACAAACTGAGTCCGCAGAATGCTTCTGCGGACTTTTTCTATTTTGTAGTTGTTACAAATGAAATCTTCTCGCAGCCTCATCACGCATGTACCGGTGGAAAAATACTACAAGTATCACCAGCGTGAGGAACGAACCACCCGAACAAATCATGCTGGGAAGCTTGACCTGTACCTTGTCGAGTAACATAAGCACAATCGGCGCAATCCATCCGAGAATGGACAGCACGCCAATCCAACCAACCGCATCCACCATCGGAACGTGTAGAATCAGTTTTAGGATGACCAACACACCAACACTACCGAGCAACAGAATGGGAATCACCCACTCGATCGACCAGGCGTGCCAGCCGGTGCCAATATCCCACGCAACCGACAGAATGGAAAACAGCAATGCCTGTGCGGTCAGGTTCTGCATGAGCAGGCGACGACGGGAAATGCCGAGCATGACAGAAAGCCACGCGCACAGCGATGCCGCAATGACCAGATACGGCCAGTTGCTCGAGGGATGCCAGATGGTCTCGACCTGAATGGAACAGGCGATCACGATGAGTACACACAGCGTGATGATGCGCCGCGCAACACGAGCCCGACGGTGGGGGGCGACAACCTGCGGGAAGACCTCACTTTGTGGGTCAGGTTCACCGGTCAACTGCCCACGGCACAGCGGACAGCGGCGCTTGCTGCCTGCAACCTTCACCTGACACAGCGGACAATATTGCATTTACGATCCCTCCCCGTACATGGTGTTGCTGCGGACTTCGAGCGAAACCCCGTCCTGCGTCAGACGTGCAAAGACACGGCGAATGACCGACGGGTCACGCATGGTGGTGGTAAATCCCAGATGGAGCTGTCCGTTGTAGCTGCAAGTACACAGCTGAAGGGCATCGGTGCCGACAAAAACGCCGAAGCCCTTGACATAGGGCGCGACCGCGTCGGGCAGTTGGAATTTACCGATATTGGACAGCGCGGCAGTCTCACCAACGTCGGAAATCAGACCGGACAGGAACAGAATCGGATATTTGACAAAGAGCGGAATGGGACGCAGGAGAAAATTGTGCTCGAGCGCCGCAAGGGTATTGAGCCGTGCAGCCAGGTTTTCCGCAGTCAGTTCGCGCTTGAACGCGGCTGCGGTTTGTTCCAGAATGTCGGAAAATTCACCGCTGCGCTCGTTGAAGGCGTAAGACGCACGGATAATGCTGAAAAAGTTGCGCGCGGTGTGCGAGGGAAAGTAAGAGCGCAGATCGACCGGAACGGTGAGCACGACCGGCTTTTTGCGGTCACGGACGTACATACCGCCGTGGATCGCCTCGAACATGACCGCTGCCAGATAGACGGTCAGCGTCGTATCATACCGATGCGCCGCTTGCAGTACCTGTTTAACGTCGCACACACCCTCGTATACCTTGAGGTCACCGCCGCGATGGGGCAGGCGATAGGCGCGCGGCTT
Source organism: uncultured Butyricicoccus sp. (assembly GCA_959018045.1). GTDB lineage: Bacteria > Bacillota > Clostridia > Oscillospirales > Butyricicoccaceae > Butyricicoccus. The sequence continues at coordinate 1,492 of CAUEJN010000045.1, forward strand.
GCGCTCGCGCTTGCTGCTGCGTCCATCCGATTTATAATACTTCTGAAATCCATCCTCCATGCGCTCGTCGAGTGCGGCGCGCGGCGGCTGGCATAGGTTTAGATCGTGCGCAAGCGACACGTATTCGGTTACCAGCGTTTGCAGCATCTCAATTGCGCCCGCACCGTCCGCAACGACGTGGAACACATCAAAATTGATCTTATTTTTCCAATAACTGACCTCAAACAGGGAAGAACGGCTGTCCTCATAGAGCGGTGAGCACGGCGGAGCATGTTCAGGCACGACACGAGCATGGCGTTCGGTCTGCTCCAAGTAATACCAAAACACACCGCGCCGCAGTACCGTCCGCAGATTGGGGTACTGTTCGACTGTGCGGTCGAGTGCGGCTTGCAGGACGGCAGGTTCGACCGTCTGAGTCAGCTCGCAAGTCAGTCGGAAGACCGCGGTGTCCGCCCCGTGAACCGTCGGCGGGAAAATTTTAGCTGCGTTGTCCAGCCGGTACCAGTCCGGTTTGTCTTGTCTGCGCATACGGTATCAACTCCCAAAAATTTTGCAATGAGCGCGTGCGCGTGCTGTACCTGCACGAATCGGGCGGGCAGGGAAATAAAGCCGTGCAGGGCATCGCGCATGCGGTGCAGATAGACCTGCGAGCCGGCACGGGAGAGCGCGGCACCATAGGCTTCGCCCTCATCGCGCAGCGGGTCAAATTCGGCTGTGATGACCAGCGTACGCGGCTGATGGCTGAGATCTTTCATCAAAAGCGGTGCAAAGTACGGATTTGTAAACGCACTGTCGTCTTGACCGGCGTACAGGCGCATAAACTCCTGCACACGGTAGGAGGTCAGCAGATACCCTTCGCCGTTCTCGTGTACAGACGGAAACGGGGAGGATTCCGAGTGATCGGCAGCCGTCGCCGGATAAATCAAAATCTGCTGGTTGACCGTGAAATCACCCCGGTCACGCGCCAAAAGCGACACAGCAGCGGTCAGATTGCCGCCCGCACTGTCGCCGATGAGGGTAATGTCCTCGGGCTGCACGCCAAACTGTTCGGGATTGGCGTAAATGGCCTTGGCTGCCGCGTAACAGTCCTCCAAACCGACCGGGAAGGGAAACTCTGGGGCGCGGCGGTACTCCACCGAGGCGATCCGGCAGCCGGTTGCCTTGGCCAGCGCCTTGCAAACCTGATTGTAGGTGTCCACGCTCTCAAACACCCAGCCGCCGCCGTGGAAAAACAGCAGCAGCTGACTGCTGGTCTGCTGTTTGGGGGTGTAGATGCGCACCCGGATGGGGGTGCCGTCGATGGACTCGATTTTTTGGTCCCACAGGTGATACAGGGGAGAGAGCGGCGAGGACTTGAGCGTGTACAGAGCACGCTCAATTTTATAGACCTTTTCGAGGTCTGCGGCAGCAGGATAAGACAGGAGTCTGAGCGCTGCCTGCATATGTTTATTGATCGCCAATGCAACCGATTCCTTTCTAATCTTGTATGCGTATGGTTTTCCATGCTTTTATCCTATCACAGTTTGTGCAAAATGTCATGCAGAAAAGAAACCAAACTACCGGACAGAACAAGGACGGCCGGCAATCGCTATATTTTGGATACCGCTTATAATAAGGAAGGGCAGCCGTACCTCTTACTGGCAATCCCGATGCACCAGCGCGGAGAACTCGTAGGCATATTGTATGGACAGTACCTGATTGGGGATATTCTGTACGATGTTGAGTGGGAGACCGAGGGTGACTGCTATTTCCAGATTAAGATCATGCTGCTCGACGTTTATCGATTGGGCGCAGACACGCGCGTTGTCGGTGTTCTGGAAAACTACGAGGAGCAGAAACAGAAGGATATGGAGATCGAGTGCCGTCGGCAGCAGGCCATTCACCTCAGCCGTCGCTCGCAGCACGACTTCCTGACCGGCTTGTTTAACCGTGAAACCTTTGAGGAATGGGTGGATCTGTACTTGGGAAGTGAGCCCGAGCGCATGCAGGCTTTCCTGATTCTGGAGCTTGACCACTTCAAGGAGATCAACGACACCATGGGTCACACCAAGGGCGACGAGGTGCTGCGCGATGTAGCCGGTGCGCTGCGTCATCAGTTCCGACGGGACGACCTGATCGCGCGCCTGGGCGGTGACGAGTTTGTCATCCTGCTCAAGCATCTGGACAGTGACGCAGTAATCGAAAAGCTGACCGGTGCGCTGGGACAGGCTCTGCGCAAGACCTATACGCAGGGAGAAATCTCGCTGTCAATCAGTGCGTCGATTGGTGTCGCGCGCACCCATAGACGGCACGACCTTTGCCGAGCTGTATCCCAAGGCGGATGCTGCACTCTACGCGGTCAAACGTCGCGGCAAGGACAGTTTCCAAATCTATCATCCCGAATAAATGAAAATCGCCCGTTCGGACAAGTACCGAGCGGGCGATCTGTTTTTATTTAATTATACACCAATCTGCGGGCAGATATCGCGCAGACAGCACATTTCACAGTGCGGCTTGGTGCGTGCGGTGCAGACATCACGGCCATGGTAGACCAGACGGTGACAGAAGTCGCTGCCTTCCTCGGGCGGAATGATCTTCCACAGCGCCATCTCGACCTTTTTGGGCTCCTTGATGCCGTCGACCAGTCCCATGCGGTTGACCAGTCGGATGCAGTGGGTGTCGGTCACGATGGCAGGCTTGCCGAACACGTCACCCATCACCAGATTGGCGCTCTTACGTCCCACACCGGGCAGTTTGAGCAGTTCTTCGAAGGTCTGCGGGATGCCGCAGTCGTACTGGTCGCGCAGTACCTTCATGCACGCGCTGATATCGCGCGCCTTGCTCGGACCCAGTCCACAGGGATGAACAATCTTTTCGATTTCGTCCACGTCTGCTGCGGCCAGAGAGGCGACATCGGGGAATTTTTCGTACAATTTTTCTACAACGACATTGACGCGTGCGTCGGTGCACTGCGCAGCCAGACGCAGGCTGACCAGCAGCTTCCAACCCTCGTTATAGTCGAGCGTGCAGGTCGCGTCAGGGTATTCACGCTTTAAGCGCTCGATGATTTCCAGCGCACGTTCCTGTTTGGTCATAAGGGAATCTTCCTTTCTATTGGATCATCAGCAGGTCACTGACGGCATAAATGCGATTAACTCTCTTTATCAAATTTATTATACCATAGACGTACGCAAATTTTAACCACCAAACACAGTTTTTTTCACTTTTTCGACCGAATCAGAGATCAGCAGCCTGCAATTCTGCGTACAGCAGGCTCTTATTCAGAATGCGAATACCGCCGCGCGAGACTTCAATGCTGCCGTTCGCCGAAAGCTGTTTCAAAATACGGCTTACCGCTTCGCGCGCTGAGCCGATGGCTTTGGCAAGCTGTTCCTGTGTCAGCGTTACATGGTCGCTGCCCGTGCTCGACGACTCATCAATCAGGAAAGCGGCGACACGCTGGCGCAGGGTCAGGAAGAACATGCGCTCAACGGCCTGAATGAGATCGGACAGGCGCTCGGTGCTGCTGCGATATACATAGTTCTCTACGTACAGATTACGCGACATGAGATCGGAGAACAACGAGGTGGGGATAATGATGAGGTCGCAGTCGGTCTCGGCATCGATCTGTACATCAAAGGTAATGGCCGAGAGCACACAGGAAGCTGACAGCATGCAGGCATCGTTTTGACGCAGACGGTAGATCGCGGCCTCGCGTCCGTCCTGACTGAGCAGATAAACCCGCAGGATGCCGCGCACGACAAACAGCGGGCCGATGCAGTTGCAGCTGCCCATCTTTACGGCTTGTCCGGCGGAGAAGTGCGCGGTCAATGCCTGCTCGCGCACGCGTTGCTGGTCTTCGGGCGATAAATGCGGCCAAAAGCTCTGTTTTTCTAATAATGTGAGATCCATTCAGGGTCATCCTTTCTCGGGCTGTCTGCTGTCATTGTAGCACGTCACGACGGCAGTTGGCAAGCGCGTGAAGTGATGATTGCAGGACGGAAATGGGTGCGTTATAATGGTGTGAAAGAAGGAAAAAGGGGAAACGATATGAACCCACCAATGCTATCCGATCGCGCATTCCGCGCACACAAGACACGCGGTGTGCTGTATACCGTCATCTCAGCACTGCTGTTCGGTGTCACACCCGTACTGGCCAGCCAGACGTTCGATATGGGCAGTAATGCCAATACATTGACCTTTTATCGTAATCTGCTGGTCGTACCTGTGCTGCTCATCGTCATGCTGGTCAAAAAAATTCCATTCGGTCTGACCAAAAAGGAACTGGAGCTCATGCTGCTCGTCGGTGTCGCGTTTCGTGCGTCGACCACCTTCATGCTCTATCAGTCCTATGCCTATATCTCGGTCGGCACGGCTACAACGCTGCACTTCATGTATCCGATGGTGACCGCAGTTTTGTGCTTTGTGGTTTTCCGTGAGAAGCTCAAGCGGGAAAAGATTGCAGCGCTGGTCATTGCACTGGTCGGCGTGATGCTGTTTGCCGACAAGGCCGGTGCGGACGCAGTACCCGGTCTGGTTCTGGCACTGGCCTCGGCAGTGACCTACGCCTGCTACCTGACCGGCATGGATAAGACTGACCTGCGCAACATGAACGGCACTAAAGTTGCCTGCTATATGGGTCTGTTTAACGCCCTCGCCGTGCTGGTTGTCGACCAGATTCCGCACCAGATCGTCTTTGTCCTGCCGCCGCGCGTCATGTTCTATACCTTTATCATCGCCATGTGCACTTCGTTTGTGGCATTCTGGCTGCTCCAGCGCGGTATTCAGGTGCTGGGCGCACCGACGGCAGCCATTTTCTGCCTGTTTGAACCCATCGGCAGCGTGGTATCGGGCGCACTGTTCCTCGGGGAACGCATGAACCTGCGCAGTGCACTGGGCTGTGTATGTGTGCTGGGAGCGGTCTTAGTCACCGTACTCAGCGACCGCAAAGAAAAGTCCACGATCTGAAAACACGACGATAAATCAATGAAAAATCATCGGATTGATGGCTTTATAATCGTAAATCAGACACGCTTTTCAATTATGACAAGAATGACCGTTTTCGTATAGTAAAATTTGTTTTCTTTGACTAACACACAGCCGTTTTCCATTTTTGCGAAATGCGGTATAATAAAAACAGAATGCAATCCATACCGCCGTTCTGCCGAACGGTCGGTTTAAATCTATATGGAAGCGAGAGATGAACAATGATTAAAGTTGGTATTTTAGGTTACGGCAACCTGGGCCGCGGCGTAGAGTCCGCGCTGGCTCAGAACGCTGATATGGAACTCGTCGGCGTATTCACCCGCCGCGATCCGGCTTCGCTCAAGGTCGCATCTGGTGCGCCGGTATATCACACCGATGACGCAGAGAAGATGAAGGAGCAGATCGACGTTATGATCATCTGCGGCGGCAGCGCAACCGACCTGCCCAAGATGACCCCCAAGTATGCCGAGATGTTCAACGTTGTCGACAGCTTCGACACCCATGCACATATTCCGGAGCACTTTGCAGCCGTTGACGCAGCTGCTAAGAAGGCTGGCAAGATCGGTCTGATCTCCTGTGGTTGGGATCCGGGTATGTTCTCGCTCAACCGTGTCTACGCAAACGCAATCCTGCCCGATGGCAAGGACTACACCTTCTGGGGCCGCGGTGTCAGCCAGGGGCACTCGGATGCAATCCGCCGCATCGAGGGCGTTAAGGATGCACGTCAGTACACCTGCCCGGTAGAATCTGCAGTTGAGGCTGTCCGCGCGGGCAAGAATCCCGAGCTGACCACCCGCGACAAGCACACCCGTGAGTGCTTCGTTGTCGCAGAGGAAGGCGCAGATCTGGCTCGCATCGAGAACGAGATCAAGACCATGCCCAACTACTTCGACGAGTACGAGACCACCGTACACTTTATCTCCGAGGAAGAGCTGCAGCGCGACCATGCAGGCCTGCCGCACGGCGGCTTTGTCATCCGTGCCGGCAAGACTGGCGACGGCTCCCGCAAGCACATCATCGAGTACAGCCTCAAGCTGGACTCCAACCCCGAGTTCACCGGCTCGGTTCTGGTTGCCTGCGCACGTGCGGCTTACCGCATGAACAAGGAAGGTCAGACCGGCGGCAAGACCATGCTGGATATCGCACCGGCTTACCTGTGCGCTCAGTCCGGCGAGGAACTGCGTGCGCATCTGCTCTAAGTTTGAATGGAAGGGGAACCGGCTGCTGTGCCGGTTCTCCGTTTTTCTGGGCGCAGCTGCGCCCGTAATCTGATAGGAAAGGTGTTGCAATCATGTCAGAACTTGGAAGAAATGATGCTTGCTGGTGCGGCAGCGGCAAGAAATATAAGAAATGCCACGCGGATTTTGATGAAAAGCTGTCTGCACTCAAAGCGGAAGGCCATGTCATCCCGCCGCACAAGCTCATCAAGACCCCGGAGCAGATTGAGGGCATTCGCCGCAGTGCAAAGGTCAATATTGCCGTGCTCGATTATGTCGCAGAGCACATCCGCGCAGGTATCTCGACGGCTGAGATCGACCGCTGGGTATACGAGGAGACGCTGCGCCTCGGTGGTGTTCCCGCACCGCTGGGCTTTGAGGGCTTCCCCAAGAGCGTGTGCACTTCGGTAAACAATCAGGTCTGCCACGGCATTCCGTCCGAAGAACTCATTCTGCGGGACGGCGATATCATCAATGTCGATGTGTCCACCATCGTAGATGGCTACTACTCGGATTCCTCGCGTATGTTCTGCATCGGCAAGGTACTGCCTGAGTGGGAGAAGCTGGTGCGTGTGGCCAAGGAATGCGTCGAGAAGGGGCTCGAGCAGGTCAAGCCCTTTGGTCTGCTGGGCGATGTCGGCCAGGCGGTCAACGATCACGCCAAGGCGAACGGCTACTCGGTCGTGCGTGAGATCGGCGGTCATGGCGTGGGTCTGGAATTCCACGAAGACCCGTGGGTCAGCTATACATCTAAGGCCGGTACCGGTATGGTAATGGCACCTGGTATGATGTTTACCATTGAACCCATGGTCAACATGGGTGCACCTGACATTTTCCAGGACAGCGACAATGGCTGGACGATCTATACCGACGACGAACTGCCGTCGGCACAGTGGGAAATTCACGTATTGTTCACCGATGACGGCTACGAGGTCATTGCATCCTGATTTGTGATCCAAAAAGAAAAGCAGCG
>CAUEJN010000046.1 GCA_959018045.1 uncultured Butyricicoccus sp.
TACCACGTTGGTCAGCGTGCCAATGCCGTCGATCTCGCAGGTCACAACATCGCCCGCCTTGAGGAAGCAGGGTGGCTGCATGCCCATGCCGACGCCTGCCGGGGTACCGGTCGCAATGATCGTACCAGCCTTGAGCGTCATGCCGCGCGTCAGCTCGGCGAGCACCTGTGCAATCGTCGTGATGAAGTCGCCGGTCGAACCGTTCTGGCGCATCTTTCCGTTGACCGAGCAGCGAATGCCCAGTACCGGCGGATACGCGATCTCGTCAGCAGTCACGATGCACGGACCCATGGGCGTAAAGCCATCGAGCGACTTGCCGAAGTACCACTGCTTGTGACCGGTCTGCAGGTCACGCGCCGACACGTCATTGATGATGGTATAACCGAAAATATAGTCCTGAGCATGCTCGGCCGGAACCTGAAAGGCATCCTTACCCAGAATCACACCCAGCTCAACCTCGTAGTCCAGGCTGTTCACCAGACCTTCGTAGCGCGGAATCTTACCGCCGTCGCAGTTGGCCGCGCTGACGCGCTTGGAGAAGTAGATCGCCTTAGGACGGTCACCGAAAGCTTCCTGGTTAAAGCGTCCGGCTTCCTCGTGATGGGCGTCGTAGTTGATGCCCAGGCAGACAACGTCCTGCATGGGGTACGGGATGGGCGCACGGCGTACCAGGCTATCGAGTGCGATGGGCTTTGCACCCTTGGGCGCGTTGCGCAGCTTGTCCATCTGCTCGGGTGTAATGTTGCAGATCAGGTCGTTCATATCGGCAAACGTCAGGCCAAAATCCTCAAGGGCATACAGGCTGTCCGTGCCAAAGCCCACGCCGATGCGGTCATCTCCGTCCGGGCGCTCCCGATAGGTATACAGTCTCATAATCGCAGACCTCCTTAACAGTGTTAGCAAAACGGTTTATATATTCATCATAACAACTTTTTCAAACTTGTCAACCGATTTTCTCTCCAAAATTTGTATTTCCATCCGGAATATGTTATACTGAACTTAACCATGGGGAAGAGGAGCATTTCTATGTCATCTAAACATAAAATGACCATACAGGAAGTCGCGGACGAAGCGCAGGTCTCCAAGACCACCGTTTCGTTTTTTCTCAACGGAAAACGCGAAAAAATGTCCGCAAGCACTTGGAATCGCATCGCTGCGGTCGTCGAGAAATACGACTACCGTCCCAGTACCACCGCACGCCTGATGACCGCCAAGCATTCCTGTCTGCTCGGTGTGCTCATCGGCGATATCACCCACCATTTTTCCAACCGTCTGGTCAAGGGCATCGCCCAGGTCTGCCGCACCGGCGGCTACCAAATCCTCATTGGCACGAGCGACTATGACGAGGACGCCGAACGCCTGCACATCGACCGCATGATCGACATGCACGTCGACGGATTGATCCTGCAGCCCAACGGCAACCCGCAGGAATCCATCGAAAAACTCAAGCGCGCCGGTATCCCGGTTGTTTGCATCGACAGTAACCCCGAGGGTCTGCCCCTGTGGGTCGTGACCAACAACTACCAGGCCACCTTTGACGCGATCTCGTCCTGTGTCGAACAGGGATACGAGCAGGTCATTATGTTCTCGGCTACGCCGCACGTACTCACCTCCCGTCAGGAACGTTATCAGGGTTGTCTGGATGCACTGGCGCAAAAGAACATCCCCTGCCATGTGCACATCATCGACACCCAGACCCCGACCGAGGACATCCTCGCCGCGGTCAACGCCCACGATCTGACCCCGCGCACGCTGATCTTCGTCCCCAACTGCTGGCTGCTGCCCAATGTGTTCACCGCGCTCAAGCCACTGCACGGTCTTGTGCCGCACAAGCTGGGCATTCTGGGCTTTGACAACGACGACTGGGCCGATCTGACTGTCCCAACCGTGTCCACCATCGTCCAGCCTGCCTTCCAGGAAGGTGCGACCGCAGCCGCGCTGCTCATCGACCACATCCGCGAACGATTTGACACCCCGCCCAAGACCACCCTGTCCTGTGAAACTGTATGGCGCGGCTCGACCGGACGGGTATAAAAATTTCTCTACCACCTGCAAAAACGCACCGGCAAAGGCAATGTCGGTGCATTTTTTATGCGTTTTTTTCAATTTTCCCCGGTTTTTGTGAGACTGGTAAGAAATCACATGGCTATTTTGTGAAAAAAACCGGAATTTGGTCAAATAGCAAAATCGTATTTACAAGTCTCCACTCCATACGTTATACTGTTAAAAGAATAACGAGAAGGCTCACACCATCCGTGAGCGAGAGGGGTTTATCCATGATTGCTTTACCGAAAAATTTTGAAACCTATCCCGAAGCACGCAAGGCGGGCTTTCTGCGCATGAAGGCGCTCAAAGATCAGGGTCAGCGTGTGGTCGGCGTGTTCTGCTCGTTCGTCCCGACCGAGCTCATCTACGCAGCCGGTGCCATTCCGATCGGTCTGTGCGCGTTCACCGAGGAACCCATCCCGGCAGCCGAGGCCCATCTGCCCCGCAATCTGTGTCCGCTCATCAAGGCGAGCTATGGCTTTGCGCTGACCGACACCTGTCCGTACTTCTATTTCTCCGACTTCATCATCGGTGAGACCACCTGCGACGGCAAGCGCAAAATGTTCGAGCTGCTCGACGAGATCAAGCCGACCTATGTCATGCAGCTGCCGCCGAGCAAGGTTGCGCCGCACGCGCTCGAGAGTTGGAAGGCCGAAATGGTACGCCTGCGCCGTCAGCTCGAGGAATTTTACGGCATCGAGATCACCGACGAGGCCATCCGTGAGGCCATCCGCCGCAAGAATCACGAGCGCGACGTGATGCTGCGCTTTATGGAGCTGGGCAAGCTCAACCCGGCCGCACTGTCAGGCTACGAGATTGGCACCCGTCTGGACGCTTCGGCCTTCTCCTTCGATCTGGAAGCGCGCTGCAATGAGATCGAAGCCCGCACCCGCGAGGTACTGGAAGGCTGGGAAAAGAACGTCAAGGGCACCGAGAGCCGCCGTCCCCGTCTGCTGGTCACCGGCTGCCCCAACACCGGTGTGCGTGACAAGATCATCAAGGCGGTCGAGGAAATGGGTGCAGACGTGGTCTGCTTCGATGCGTGCAACGGTCTGCGCGACAAGCTGCGCAAGGTCGACGAGAACAAGCCGGTCATGGACGCGCTGGCCGAAAAGTATCTGGATATCACCTGCTCGGTTATGAGCCCCAACCCGCAGCGTCTGACCGACATCGGCGACATGATCGACCAGTACGAGGTCGACGGCGTCATCGAGATCATTCTGCAAGCCTGCCATACCTATAATATTGAGGCGTACGAGGTCAAGCGCTATGTGACCGAGCAGAAGGGCAAGGCATATCTGTGTCTGGAAACCGACTACTCGCAGGCGGACAAGGGACAGATCGCCACCCGTCTGGGCGCATTCCTGGAGATGTTGGGCTGATATGGACTACATTGGCATTGACATCGGCTCGACCGCGGCCAAGGTGGTCGTGCGCGGTGCGCATCCGCAGCAGTTCATCCTGCCGACCGGCTGGAGCAGCCGCGAGACTGCGGACAGTATCCGTGAGCGGCTGACCGCGGGCGGGGTGTGTCTGTCTCCCGATCACAGCCGCACGGTCGCTACCGGCTACGGGCGCGGCAACGTGCCCTTTGCCGACAAGATGGTCACCGAAATCACCTGTCACGCACGCGCCGGCGCGGCGCACGGCAGCTCGGACTGCACGATCATCGATGTGGGCGGTCAGGACACCAAGGTCATCCGCATCGAGGGCGGCATGGTCTCGGACTTCCTGATGAACGACAAGTGTGCAGCCGGTACGGGCAAATTTTTGGAAATCATGGCAAACCGTCTGTGTGTCGGTCTGGAAGAGCTGTTTGCGCTGGCTGCACAGGGCACGCCGCTGGCCATCAGTGCGCTGTGCACGGTGTTTGCTGAGTCCGAGGTCATCAGCTGCATCGGTGAGGGCAAGCCCCGCACCGACATTGCGGCCGGTGTGGTGGATTCGGTCGCGTCCAAGGTCGCGACCCTGTGCTCCCGTCAGGCGCTCCTGCCCGACATCTATCTGACCGGCGGTCTGTGTCACAGTCCCTACTTTATCTCCCGTCTGTCGGACAAGCTGGGCCGTACCGTTCGGGCACTCCCCGACGGTCATTTCGCCGGTGCACTGGGCGCGTCCCTGCTCGCCGAGGGCATGAAATAACACAAAAAGCCATCCGGGCATCTCACCTGGATGGCTTTTCTTTTCATGTTGTCCCGCGCAAGGTCAGTTCGGGCTGCATGACCACGCGGCTTTCGGACAGCAATCCTTCGTCCGCGCGTCCAGCCAGAATAACCCCGTCCACCCGTTTTTTCATAAACAGTTCGCGGCGGTCGGACGCGGTCGTATAGACACAGTACCCCCGCTGCTCGGCCTCGAGCTGCACCGCTCCGGCAATCTCGGCGTAAAACGCATCCATAATCGGATACTGCCAAGGGTCTACCACCAAAGCAAGGTTATGATTGCGCTGATGCACCATCGCTCGGGCGATCGCATTGGGAGAATAATGCAGCGTCTCGGCCGCCTGCAAAATCCGTTCCCGGGTCTGTGGACGCACTGAAATCTTTCTTTTTCCCTCTGTTCCAGCCGGAAAGTGCTCTTTTTTCCATTGTACTGTTTCATCTTTTGGCCGTCAATGCCTTTTATTCCATATTTTGCCATCACCTATTACAAAAAATTTCATCCCCTGCCGGGTGATTCTAAGGAAAAAGGCAGGGTTTGCACCCTGCCTTCGATTGATATCGCTTTGTTTTGCATGTTTGATGCGGTTCGAGAAACGAAACCGGTCTCAAAGTACGGAAGATTCCGGAATCTGTCCCTGTTCCTTCATCCGTCTCGCAAGGTAGACGATTGGCGTGTCTGCCAGCGAAGTGACGATGAAGATGACATAGCTCGACAGCACGATGCTGATGAGCGTGGGCACGTCGTAGGTGCCCCAGAATGCCAGTGCGGTGTACAGCACCGAGTTGAGCAGCTGAGAAACCAAGGTCGAGCCGTTGTTGCGCAGCCACAGGAAGCGGTGACGATCGCCGCTCTTGCGCGTGCTGAGCTTCCACCATGCGTGGTACAGCCAGACATCGAACACCTGCGCGATGGCGTAAACGACCAGAGACGCCAGCAGCATGCGCGGCGTATTGGAGAAGATCTGCTCAAACGCTGGCCTTGCCCAGTCGCTCGTGCTCGGAACGTATAGCAGCCAAGACTGTGACACCAGCAAAAACAGCAGGCTGGTCGCGACACCCACAGCGACCGCACGATTGGCCGCCTTCTTGCCGTCGTTCTCGGACAGAATATCGGTCACAAGGAAGGTCATGGCAAACAGAATGTTGCCCAGTGTCATTTCCAGGCCGAACGCCTTGACCAGCAGCAAAACCTCGATGTTAGCCGCGATAGTAGCAAAGACGGTCACGCAGTACAGGCCGGTGCGGCCAAAGAGGCGGTAAAACAGCAGCACGCTGCCGTACAGCACGATCAGCGATACAATCAGTAAGAGCTCGTTTCTCATTGTGCGCTGCCTCCCACACCGAAGTCGGTATTTTCCATCAGAATGTCCACGCGCGGGTTCTCCTGATATAGCGGCGCGATCTCCCGGCAGAATACCGCGATGACCTGCGGGTCGGGATGAATGGGCGTGGTATTCTCTACCATAATATTGATGCACACGCGGTCAAAGTGGGCAAGACCGGTCTCGACATCGTGCCGCATGGACGCTGCGGTCTGACCGCTCAGGCCGAACAGCAGGCAGCACTCATCGAACAGCTCGGAAATCACAGCCGGGTCGCTCACGCCGATGCCCTTGTGCAGAATGTCCTCGCGGTAAGCGCGGTCGAAGGTCTCGACCCCGATCTTGATGTGGGTCTGAATGCCCAGTGCGGCAAAGCGTGCGCGCAGCGCCGGAATCTCCCTGCGGTGCATCCAATGGCACTCAAAGTGCAGGTCGCGGATGCCCTTCTGTGCGCAGACCTGCTCAATTTCATGCATGGTGTCCCGGTCGAGGTCGCAGAACGAGCCCGAATTGATGACCTCCAGACGCGCATACTGACCGGTGACCTCGGACAGTACCGAACGGTTGAGCGCAAAATTCTCGGCTGCATCAGGCGAGCAGTCCAGATGATAGTCGCAGAACGTGCACTTCTTCCACGCGCAGCCAAAGCCGCGCAGCAGCACGATCTCGCGTGGGTTTTTCTCGGTGATGACCGAGTAGCGAATCATGTCCTCCATGTTGACGCTTTCCTCCCTGAAATAAAAAAAGTGCGTTTCCCAAAAGAGAGCGCACCATCCCCTTTTTGCTCCCGCCACGCGACAGCAAAAAACCATGACCTCCGCTGGATTTTTCTACCTGCGGCGCATGGACGTCCTAGTTTTGTTTAGAGACAGGATGGTTACGAACTGTCTTATCTGGTTTTGAACTTTTACAGTATACCGTATGAGTGTACCCGCTGTCAATGGTGAAAAATCACAATGTACACGGCAGATCTGTCGAACGAAAGCAATTTTTTCGGTAAGAACGACAAAAAATCTAAAATTTTCCCGAAAAGTGATTGAAATTCTTCAGGTTTTATGGAATAATAGAGTACATTACCGATCTATGAAATTCTTTTGTATGGGGGTTTGTAAATGAAAAAAGAACGCAGCAGCTTTACCAGCCGCATCGGCTTTGTACTTGCGGCGGCTGGCTCGGCCGTTGGTCTCGGAAACCTGTGGCGTTTCCCGTACCTCGCCGCAAAGTACGGCGGCGGTACCTTCCTTCTGGTCTATATCATTCTGGCCATCACCTTCGGCTTCACCCTGATGATCGCCGAGATCGCCATTGGACGCAAAACCCGTCTGTCGTGCATCGGTGCCTACCGCGCACTGGACAAGCGCTTTGGCTTCCTCGGCTGGCTGGCTTCGCTCGTCCCGGTCATCATCACGCCGTACTATTGTGTCATCGGCGGCTGGGTTATGAAGTATCTGGCTGAGTTTTTGACCGGCAACGGTCTGGAAACCGCCGCCGACTCCTACTTCGGTAACTTCACCGCAGTTTCTCTGCCCGGTATCCTGGGTACTCCGGTCACCTGGTTTGTCATCTACGTGCTCATCAACGCAACCGTTGTTCTGTTCGGCGTTGAAAAGGGCATCGAGAAGGTCAGCCGTGTTATGATGCCCGTTCTGGTCATCCTGTCCATCATCATCGCAGGCTACTCGCTGACCATCCCGGGCGCAATCGACGGCCTCAAGTACTACCTGCTGCCCCGCATGGAGGACTTCTCCATCTACACCGTTCTGGCTGCAATGGGTCAGCTGTTCTACTCCATGTCTCTGGCAATGGGTATTATGATTACCTACGGCTCGTACATGCAGAAGGACAACATGCTTGAGCACTCGGTCACCCAGATCGAGGTCTTCGACACCGGCTTCGCCATCATCGCCGGTATGATGATTATTCCCGCAATGGTCGCATTCAGCGGCGGCGACACCTCGCTCGTCCGTGAGTCGGCTGGCGCAGGCCTGATGTTCGGTGTTCTGCCCAAGGTCTTCGAGTCCATGCTCTTTGGCAACGTCATCGGCACGGTCTTCTTCCTGCTCGTACTGCTTGCAGCGCTGACCTCGTCCATCTCCCTGATGGAGACCATCGTTTCCATCATCGTCGACAAGGCCAAGATCGGACGCAAGCCCGCAGCGATTCTGGTTACCATCGGCGTTCTGCTGCTCGGCATGCTGTCCTGCCTGGGTTACGGCCCGCTCGCAGCAATCGCTCCGCTCGGCATGGCGTTCCTGGACTTCTTCGACTTTATCTCCAACTCCATCATGATGCCGATCGTTGCATTCCTGACCTGTATTCTGGTCGGTCACATCATTGGGCCTAAGATGGTCATTGACGAGGTCGAAACTTCGGGCACCTTCCGCCGCAAGAAGCTGTTTGTTGTCATGGTGCGCTGGATCGCTCCGGTCATGCTGCTCATGATTCTGGCAACCGAGATTCTCAAGTTCTTCGGCGTTATTACCGTATAATGCACAAAAGAACAAAAGCTGCTGAAGATATTACTTCAGCAGCTTTTCTCTTAACCTCTCTATTGATATTCAGTTACCATTGTGTTATACTATTTTCAAACAGTAGTTCGAATATTATTCGAATAAAAGGGGGAAATGAATAGCTATGCTATCATCTGCCATTGGTATCTGTGGCGCATTAATATCTCTAATTGGCTGGTTTGTATTTCATTCTTTTCCCATATTAATCGTGGGTACTTTTTTATTCTTCATTGAAACAGCTATGGAATGGAATCAACTTAACAGTGGTGCTAAAGCATTAAATTTTATAATCATTATCATTGGTTGCATTGTCGGCCTATTTGTTAATATGCCTATTTATATTTCTGCCATGTTAGCCATCAATATTTATTCAGCATTGATGGTATTTTTAACAATCATTATCATGCTTATTGGCAATAGGGGTTAATCTTATGTTTCTAGATTTTTTACTTTTCGCCGTTTAAATGG